>WLHL01000061.1 GCA_009702755.1 Actinomycetota bacterium | reverse complement strand
CATCTTCCACGGTCAACACATGAGTGTGTGCAGCCGCATCGGTGATCATTGCAGGGTCAAGCGGTGCACACGAACGAACGTCATACACAGTGGCCGAAATGCCCGCAGCAGTGAGTGCATCAAGTGCCTTCTCCGCAGCGCCCACCATCTTGCCAATCGCGAGAATCGCTATCGAACCGTTACCGGTTGTCAACTTGAGTGCATTCAACCCGGAGCCAACAAGCGAAGAGTCAACAGAACGTGCAGCACCCTTTGGATAACGAATGACGACAGGTCCATCGTTGGCAAGTGTCATCGCATCATGCAACATTTGTTGCAGATCTTCCACAGAGCTTGGAGCCAGCACGCGCATGCCAGGAACCTTCGACAACAACGCCATGTCGTAGATGCCGTGGTGGCTCGGGCCGTCGTCGCCAGTCACGCCTGCACGGTCGAGGCTGAAGATCACTGGCAAGCGATGCAATGCAACGTCGTAGACCACTTGGTCCCACGCACGGGACAAGAACGTGGAATACAGCGCAACAACGGGGCGAAGTCCGCCCATCGCCATGCCTGCTGCTGCGGTGACTGCATGTTGTTCGGCAATGCCCACATCGAAGAAGCGATCAGGGAATTGCGACTGGAAATCAAGAAGACCAGTGGGGCCAGGCATCGCAGCGGTGATCGCAACAATTCGTGGGTCGGCTTTTGCTTCTGTAACAAGGGCTTGGCTGAATGCATTCGTATAACCGGTGACCGATGCTTGCTTTGGACCATTGAGCGGATCAAACGATGGCGTGTCATGCAGGTGCTTTTCATCGTCATCTTCTGCGAATGAATAGCCGCGACCTTTTTGCGTGAGCACATGCACCACGATGGGGCCGTCGTCTTCACGTTGAATCGCGGCCTGAAGTGCGCCTTCAAGTTCTTCAATGTCATGACCATCAACAGGGCCCACATATTGCACGCCGAGTGCTTCGAAGAATGATGGTGGCTGTAGGAATTCACGCACAGCGGCTTTGAAAGCCTCAACACCTTGCTCGGCTTGCTTGCCCAACACAGGCAAGTCGCGCATGAATGCTTCAAACTTGCGTTGACGACGCACATATACGGGGTTCAAACGAATACCAGTAAGTGCACGCGACAACTTGCCAGTCATGCGCTCGGGGAACTTTGCAATTTCGCCGGTCGCATCGACCATGCCGTTGCTTCCGCCATGCGACAAGTTGGAAATTGTGGGTGCGTAGCTGCGGCCGTTGTCATTCAAGATGATGATGACGCGACTTTTTGAATGGCCAAGGTTGTTCAACGCCTCGTAAGCCATGCCGCCTGTCATCGAACCGTCACCAATAACAGCGACAATGTGACGCTGTTTGTTCACGCCTGCTTCACGAGCAACAGCAAGACCATGTGCGTAACTCAGAACAGTGGAGGCATGACTGTTCTCGATGAAGTCATGTCGACTTTCTTCACGACTCGGGTATCCAGAGATGCCGCCTTGTTGGCGCAACTTTGCAAAACCTGATTGGCGACCCGTGAGGATCTTGTGCACATATGCCTGATGTCCGGTGTCCCACAGCACCGCATCGGTGGGGGATTCAAAAACACGGTGCAAAGCAATGGACAGTTCCACAGCACCCAGGTTCGAACCAAGGTGGCCACCCGTTTCGGCCACAGCTTCCACGATGAATTCGCGGATCTCTTCGGCGAGGTCATTCAGCTGGGGGATAGACAAAGGACGCAGGTCAGCAGGCTCGTGAATGCTGGGGAGAAGCGCCATATGTAATAAGGCTACGGTCTGAGTCTTATGAAGGACATATTTGACCTGTCGGGAAAGGTGGCTCTCGTCACCGGAGGCAATGGGGGCATTGGTTTGGGCATGGCGCGAGGTCTTGCCAGTCGCGGGGCCAGCATTGCCATTTGGGGCACCAACGCTGAGAAGAATCGCTCTGCACGTGCCGAGATTGAAGCCATGGGAGTGCGCGTTGCTGATTTCATCTGTGACGTGGGTGATAAGAAGCAAGTCATTGCTTCGTTTGCCGCCACCTTGGAAGTGTTTGAACATGTTGATTCGTGTTTCGTGAATGCTGGGGTCGGTGGCGCTGCTGAGAGTTTCGTCACGATGACTGATGATGAATGGCATCGCGTGATGCGTGTGAACTTGGATGGCGCTTTCTACACAGCACAAACTGCGACACAACACATGGTCGCTGCCGGCAATGGCGGGTCACTGGTGTTCACCACTTCGGGCTCTGCGTACTTTGGCCAACAACGTGGTCAGCATTACGGCGCGTCAAAAGCCGGACTCATTTCGATGATGCGCGCAATCGCCGTTGAACATGCACGTCACGGCATTCGTAGCAACGCTGTGTTGCCGGGCTGGATCATGAGCGAGATGACGGCACCTGCATTGGGCTGGGACAAGTTTGCAGAGAAGGTGTTACCGCGAGTGCCAATGCGCAGGTGGGGCGACCCTGATGACTTCAGTGGTATCGCTGCGTATCTTGCAAGTGATGCGAGCAAGTATCACACCGGCGACGTCATCACCATCGACGGTGGTTATCACAGCTTCTAAGAACTAGTTCGCAGCACTCTGTGATGGGTGATGCGAACGGGCTTCTTCAAACTTCGCATCGAGGCGTCGTTGATTCCAATTGTGTGCCGTATTGCCCACAAGAAAACCGAATGCAAGTGCGATGAGCCCACCAATTCCGTCAAACCAGAAGTGATTCCCGGTGACTACAATGGTGAACAACGTGAGAGCCGGATACAGCAACACCGCCGCTCGAACCCATCGCTTGCGAGCCAGTGGCCAAATGCCGAATGCACACCACGATGCCCATCCAATGTGCAAAGACGGCATGGCGGCGTACTGATTCGATGCTTTTGCAATACCGCCTGAGTTGAAGTCCCACGGGCCGCCGTATTCATCCAACGTGTCAACAAAACCAAAGTTCTCTGCACCGTTGTAGTTGCGCAACTTCGACTCAATGCAGGCACCGCCGTATTGGTCGGGCTGGGTGATGGAAGGACATGGTGCATCGAGCAGGCGTGGTGGCATCAGCGGGAAGAACGAGAACCCGACAATGGCGATAGCGGTCATGCCAGCGAGCGCATTGCGGAAGATGGGGAACACGTCTTTTCTTCGGGAAAAGAGCACGAAGAACACCGCGATCGTGACGGCGAAATGCGCGGTTCCGTAATAGGTGTTCAGAACCTGGATGAATGTGCGATACGGGAGGAACCATTGCTGGATGGTCTCTTCGTGGAAGAGGCCCATCGCACGCTCAAGTTCGATGATCTTCATCGCATTGTTGAAGGCGCGCATCGGGATGTCGGCACCATTCACATAGACAGATCCAAACTGATTACGGGTCAGCGAATAGACCAAATAGAAGGTGCCCATGATGAGGACTTCCTTCCACCACCGAGTGCGGTGTTCACGCACCTCTTCGGGTGTGGGGGTCGGGGTGGCCTCGCTCATGTGCCACCCACATTAGGACCCGTGGCTAGACGATTGGTCCCACCTGCTTGACAATGGCGCAATTGTCCCTCTGCACCCCCTGAGTAGGCTTTGCGATGTGAGCCTTGTTGATCTGTCCCAAGAGTTTGATTCCTCCGTTTTGGCGCGAGTCCTAGCGAAGGGCCGTTCCACCGGAGCGGGTTTTTCTGAAGTCTTTATTGAAGACAAACGAAACATGGGCGCAAGCCTTGATGACGGCAAGGTCGAGGCTGTCAACAGCAGTCGTGACAGCGGTGCAGGCATTCGTGTCATCAATGGTGAAACCACTGGCTTTGCATACACAGCCGACCTCACTGAAAAGGGTTTGCTCGCAGCAGCGGAAGCAGCAGCTGCCGCCGCAGCCACCGGCGATGGCCAGGTGCACACCGTGTCGCTCGGAACAGTTGCTCGTCAGCAAGTCAACGACGTACGCATTCCACCCACATCTGTGCCGAAGGCTCGCAAGGTGGAACTCTTGATGATCGCGAACGATGTCGCACGCGGCATCGACCAAAGCATCGTGCAGGTGTCTGCTGGATACAGCGATGCAACACGCCGCATTCTTATTGCGAACAGCGATGGTGTACTTGCAACTGACGAACAAGTGCGCACCATCTTCCGCGTGGGCACCGTTGCCGACGGCGACACCGGTATGCAGACCGGATACGACTCCGTCGGATTCACCATTGGTTTCGAACTGTTTGACGAAGAGAGCATTGAAGAACTTGCCGAGCGTGCAGCGCGTCAAGCAGTCACCAAGCTGCGTGCGCGTCCTGCGCCGAGTGGTGCAATGCCTGTCGTTATCAAGTGCGGTAGCGGTGGTGTTTTGTTCCACGAAGCATGTGGTCATGGTTTAGAGGCCGACCTCGTTGCACGTGGCGCATCGGTGTATGCGAACCGCGTCGGAGAACTCGTGGCATCACCACTTGTCACTTTGGTCGACGACGGAACGATGAGTCGCGAGTGGGGCGCTATCGGTATTGACGATGAAGGCCACAAGAGCCAGCGCAATGTTCTCATTGAAAATGGTGTGCTCACTGATTACATGTGGGACCACATTCGCTCTCGCAATGAAGGTCACGCACAAACCGGTAATGGTCGCCGCCAGAGTTATCAGCACTTGCCCATGGTGCGCATGACAAACACGTTTGTGTTGAACGGCACCGAAGAACCAGACGACATCGTGCGCGCCACAGAAAAGGGTGTGTATGTCGCGAAGTTGGGCGGCGGCAGCGTCAACACCGCAACGGGTGACTTTGTGTTCGGCATGACCGAGGCGTACCTCATCGAGAACGGCGAGATCACCGAGCCATTGCGCGAAGGCAACCTCATCGGCAACGGCCCACAAGTACTTGCCGACATTGATCTTTTGGGCAACGACTTTGCGATGGGTAACCCCGGCATGTGTGGCAAAGACGGTCAAGGTGTTCCTGTTGGCGATGGTCAGCCAACACTGCGCGTGAAGTCACTCACCGTAGGTGGAACCGCAGCATGAGTCGTCACACTGTTGACGACTTACAAGCCATTGCCGACGCGATTGTTGCAGAAGCTCGCGAGGGTGAGCAGATTGCAGCTTCGGTAACTCGTAGTCGCGAAACAGATGTGCGTGTGCGTAACGGCGAAGTGGAACACTTTGTTTCCGCACAATCACAGAGCATCGGCATCAGCGTGATTCAAGATGGTCGCACCGGCAACTCGTCGGCTCGCATGTTCGACGAAGCCTCGTGGCGAGAAGTACTGGCAGAAGCTCGTGAGAATGCTTCCTTTGGCAGTGTTGACGAGTTCGCCGGCCTGGCTGAACCTGACGGCGTTGAGATTGTCGAGCAGAAACTCTGGGATGACGACCTCGCTGCATTTCCTACGGAAAAGAAGATTGAGATCGCGAAAGAACTCGAGCGTTTAGTGCTGGCCGAAGACCCTCGCTTACGCATCGATGAAGCAGACTACGCAGATGGCTCGACGGAAGAAGCATCAGCAACATCGCTGGGTATTCGCAGCAGCAGTCGTTCGAACAGTTGTTACGCCACTGTCAGCGTGTTGGTAGACGACAACGGTGAAACGCAAACCGGCTGGGCATATGCATTGGGCGACAGTCCCGACAAATTCGATCTGCCTGCAGCCGCAAAGAAAGCTGCTGACCGTGCCACGCGTTTGTTGGGTGCTGTAAAGCCAGCGAGCCGTGTCACCACTGTGGTTCTCGACCCAATGGTCACCGCACAATTCCTCGGCATCATCAGTGGCACGCTGGTGGGCGAGAACGTGGTGAAGGGTCGCAGTATTTTTGCGGATCGTCTCGGCGAACAAGTCGCATCACCGCTCATCACCTTGATTGACGACCCCACTGATTCTCGTGCATACAGCGCATGTGAAACAGATGGCGATGGTCTTGCGACCAGGCGAAACGTGTTGATTGAAAATGGCGTGTTGAAGATGTTCGTGCATGATGCGTACAGCGCACGCCGTGCAAACACCAAGAGCACCGGTAACGCTGGTGGATGTCTTGCGTTGCAGTTAGTGCCAGGCACGAAGACGCAGGCAGAGCTCATTGCCGGCGTCGAAGACGGAGTTCTTATCGACAGCGTGCAGGGTTTGCACAGTGGTGTGAACCCCGTGTCGGGCGACTTCTCAACAGGCGCATCGGGCCTCGTGATTCGTAACGGCAAAACCGCTGAACCCATTCGTGAATTCACGATTGCTTCCACCTTGCAGCGCATGTTGCTCGATGTGCAAGCAGTCGGCGGCGATGTGGATTGGTTGCCATCACGTGCAGCTGGATTGTCCTTGGTGATCTCTGGCGTCACCATGAGCGGGGCGTAACGCGTCATGGCAGCGGCAGCACTGGCTGCAATTGAGCGTCACCCACATCTTGCTCAGCCCTGCCCTGATGGATGGGTGCGCGTTGACATGCACAGCCACACCATGTTCTCGGGTGACTCCACCACCACATTGGACGAGATTGTCGAGTCGGTCGTTGAAGCAGGCATTGATGTGTTGTGCGTGACCGACCACAACGCCATTGAAGGGGCAGTGCGTTTGCAGAAAGCACTCGATGGAGTCTGTCGCGTGATTGTGGGCGAGGAAGTGCGCACACACACGGGCGAGATCATTGGTCTCTTCATGACGCAGAAGGTCTCGTACGGTGCATCGGCGGCAGATACCGCATCACAGATTCGTGAACGAGGCGGCATTGTGTATATCCCGCATCCGTTCGACCCGATGCGTCGCAACCTCACTGAAGAGTCGCTGATTCAGATCACAGAATTGGGATTAGTCGATGCGATTGAAGGCCACAATGCAAAGACATCGTTGCAGTCGTTGAACAAACGAGCAATGGCGTTTGGTGAACAACGTGACTTGGCATTGGGTAGCGGTAGTGACGCACACGTGCCGCATGCATTAGGCAGTGCGTATATGCAGATGCCCGACTTTGATGGACCACAAGATTTCCTCGCGAAGTTGCGCGAAGGCGAGATCATTGGGCATCACTGGGACAAAGCGCGGCCATGGAGTGCACGAATTGTTCCGAGTGTCGTGAACGACGACTACTAAATGATTTAGCGGTTGAGAAGCACCGGAATCTGACGCGGTCCACGTACCTGGCCGTTTGCCCACGTTGTCTTCTTCGCAGGGTCAAGGCTGTAGTTCGGGAAGGCACGAAGCCATTCTTGGAATGCCACCAACATCTCGAGGCGCGCGAGGTTGGAACCTGCACAGCGGTGAATGCCTAAACCAAATGCAACGTGACGGTTGTTCTCGCGATCCAGTTTGAAGATGTGTGCATCTTCAAACGCTGCGGGGTCGTGGTTCGCAGCTGGGAAAGTCACGAGTGTTTG
>WLHL01000060.1 GCA_009702755.1 Actinomycetota bacterium | reverse complement strand
GCTCGACGCACAGCCACAGGTGGCCGAGCACCACTTGTGTGGGACAACGTGCCAGTGAATGACGCCTTCATGCGTGCACATTTGCATCTTGGACCATTGCAAGGCAGAGAACAAGGCTTGCAAGATGTCTGCAGCGGTTTCCTGTGGAACCCCATGGTGGAACCACACGCATCGATGCTGATGCTTGAGACTGCTGCAGCATGGTGGCGTGGCGAGGACGCACAGGCAGCGTGGGGTACAGCGGTTGATCGGGATGGATGGCGATGGCTTGCAGAAGCAACGGCGTATCGCGGTGATCTTCATTGGCCTGGTGAGTCCCCATCAAGGACTTGGTGGGAATCAGTGCGTGACATGCCTGATATGAAAGACGAAGTCATGCCATGGGTACACGCTGCACGTTCGGGTGCACGGGTGGCGCTTGCTGCCCTTGCCGTGATTGAGGCAGATGTGACCAATCTCTCGCAAGAAGAACTCAGTCGATTAATGCGACCTCTGATGGATTGGCACACTCATCGCATTGCATCAGCGTTCACATTTGGACGCGGTCCACGCCAACGCCCAATGGCAACTCAGAATGACCACGGCAAGTTTGTCTTTCGGCCCGGCACGATTACAGAGTCGGAATCCTTGGTGGACACTTTGGTACACAAGGCATTGACAGCGATAAACGGCTGATTCTCACTCATTCTCGATAGCGTGGAGGCATGCCTTCGACCAAGCACACGCACAAACACGTCGAAGCCGCAGACGTTGCACATCATGTTGCAACAAAGCTTGACGAGATTGGTCAGCGCTACACCTCTGGCCGCCGAATGATTGTTGAATCATTGACCGCCGCAAAGCGCCCTCTCTCTATCCCAGAGATTCTCGAGACGACCACAGGCCTCGCACAGTCATCGGCGTATCGCAATCTCACAGTGCTTGAGAACGCAGGTGTTGTTGTTCGTGTGATCACCACCGACGAGTGGGCACGGTTTGAACTCAGTGAAGACATCACGGGTCATCACCATCACATGGTGTGTAGCAAGTGCGGATGGGTTGACGATGTGCGTATTTCCGATGCAATGGAACATGAACTCGATGCTGCGTTGGCCAAAGTTGCGAGCAAAGCCGGATTTGCGATGGCGCATCATCGTCTTGATGTTGTTGGTATTTGTAAGGCGTGCAAGTGAAACACTCCGCAATAGAAATTCCACCACTGCTGCCCGGTCGCATTGTTCACTTGCCTAACCGTGGCGAGATGTTCGTGCGTCATCATCAACACGCAAACCCCGATGCACCAACAGTTCTGTTGTTACACGGATGGACTGCGTCATCTGACTTGCAGTTCTTCACCGCGTATGAAGAACTCGCAAAGGACTACAGCATTGTTGGTGTTGATCACCGTGGTCATGGTCGCGGTTTGCGCCCTCACACACCATTTGCATTAGAAGATTGCGCCGATGATGCGGCAGCGGTAATTCGCGCACTCGGCATTAGTTCTGTCACCACAGTGGGCTATTCAATGGGCGGCCCCGTCAGTTTGTTGTTGTGGCATCGTCATGCAGAGCTAGTGAACAGCATGGTGTTGCAGGCAACAGCTCTCGAGTGGAATGGCACACGAAACGAACGTGTGCGTTGGAAAGTCGGTCGCGTTCTTGGCCCGGTCATTCGCCGCCTCAGTACACCACGCATGATTCGCATTGGTCTTCGCCGCGCAATTCCACGTGGTCATGAACTCAGTCGTTATCTTCCGTGGATCATTGGTGAGATTCGTCGCAATGACCAATGGATGATTAGCGAGGCGGGACGCGCGCTGTCGAAGTTCGATGCACGCGGCTTTGCGCCAAACATTTCCGTGCCCACCGCTTTTGTGTTGACAACACAAGACCGCTTGGTATTGCCGCACAAACAAGAGGCACTCGCTGCAGCAGTGAAAGCAACAGTGGTGCGTTTAGAAGGCGATCACTTGGCGCCCATGCAGTTACCGCATGAATTTGCGGAAGCTACGAGTCGTGCCGTGGGGCTTGTGACTCGTTCTCCTGAATAGCAACAAGCTTTTCTAACGCCTCGTTAATGGCTTCGAGGTGATCACGCAAGTCTGCCGTGGTGACGATGTCGGCCAAGGCCAAACGAACACCAGCAAGTTCACGTGCAAGGTATTCCGTATCGGCTTGAGTGCGCATTGCCATTTCACGATCGCGTTCCACTTGCTCACGCTCGCGATCCTCTTGACGATTCTGTGCGAGAAGAATCAGCGGTGCAGCGTATGACGCCTGCAACGACAAGATGAGCGTGAGGAAGATGAATGGATAATCGTCGAACGGCGCGATGTTGAGCACGTTGACCACAACCCAGACGATGACAATGATCGACTGAATAACGAGATAGCGCGCGGTCCCGAGGAAACGTGCGATTGCTTCACTGAACTGACCGAATGCATCGGTGTCGTAGTGAATGCCAACACGTCGGCGCTGGCGTGGGGTGGTGAGATCATTACGGCGCTTCATGGTTGCGCTGCCTGACGTCGACGTTGCCTCCAGTCGGCGGGCAACATGCGGTCGAGAACGTCGTCCACAGTGATGGCGCCAAGAAGGTGGCCTGCTTCATCGCAGACACCAACAGCTAACAAGTTGTACGAAGCGAGGAACTCTGCAACTTCACGGTCGGACATGTTTGCCGAGACCGTTGGTTCTTTTGCAAGACACCGTGCAAGTTCTGTGCTGGGTGGCTCACGCAGCAAACGCTGTACATGCACAACACCAAGGTATGTACCCGTTGGTGCGCGAAGTGGAGGCTGCACAACAAACACCTGTGCAGCAATCGAGACAAGCCATTCAGGGTCACGTACTTGCGCCAATGCTTCGGCGACTGTGGCGTTGCTGCTCATGATGATGATTTCAGGAGTCATCAAGGCACCAGCCGTGCCTGGTGCATACGAAAGAAGTGAACGAACAACATCGGCGTCTTCGTCATCCATTGCTTCCAACACTTCAGCACGACGCTGTGCAGGCATTTCTGCAAGAAGGTCGGCAAGGTCGTCGAATTCCATCTCTTCCAACACGTCAATGACGCGATCAAGATCAAGGTTCGAAATCAGTGCGAGCTGCTCTTGCTCGGGCAACTCTTCCAAGAGGTCGGCAAGACGATCGTCGTCCATTTCCTTTGCCAACAGTTGACGCTGAGCAAGGGGGAGTGCACGAACAACACCGGCCACGTCACTCGGGTGCATGTCGCGCAAACGTGCAGCTTCGGCAGCCATTTCAGTGGCGGCAGCAAAGAGCCCGCCCACTTCGTTCCATTCCACCAAGCGATAGGTGTTGCGACGACCAAAGAGTCCGCTGCGAGTGAGGCGCACCTTGGCAACTTCCCAACCGGTTTCGCGGGCGTTTACGGTGGGGCGCAGGGCTACATCGCTGACGGTCTCGCCATTAACGCGCTTGTCAATGATGTGGGCCTGGAGCAGGTGTTCACCGTCGCGGGTCTTGAAGGGGTTGAGGTCCACGTCCCAGCTGCGCAGGCGAGCGCCTTCTGTATCAAGGGAAATCACGCGATTCGCGTTCACGAAAATGCGGCGTCGCTGGCTGGTAGCCACAAAACCAGTCACGCGGGGGGCATCACCCAAACGGCCAGGAACAACGACAATGTCGTCAATTCGGCCAATTGCTGCACCGCCGGCGTCGAGCAACGGCAAGCGCATGATTCTGAATGCATAGATGAGCTCGCCTGCCATGCGATAAGGGTACCCCCGTGGCCTGTGGATAACGGGGTGCTTTATGGCTCCCACACGGGTTTCACGGGCCCTTGTGGTGGTCTGCGTGGTCCGCCGATAGTCTTTTCCTTCCTTCGGGGACGTAGCTCAATTGGTAGAGCGCCTGCTTTGCAAGCAGGAGGTCGTGGGTTCGATTCCCATCGTCTCCACCACTGTGAATCCCACCGCCGTCCTGCTCATTTCTTGCCCGGATCGCCAGGGCATTGTTGCCGCCGTTGCCACCTGGGTCGCATCGGTGGGCGGAAACATTGTTCACGCAGAGCAGCACACCGATGATTCGGACGCCATGTTCTTCCAACGTGTTGAGTTCACACATTCTGAGTCAGTTGCTTTGCACACTCTGACCGATGGCTTTGCCGCTGTAGCAGCCAACTGGAATATGCAGTTTTCATTGAATGAATTGCCGCGCAAGCCGCGCACCGCCATTTTGTGCTCGAAGCATTTGCACTGTGTTGCAGACCTTTTGGCCCGCACGACGTATGGCGACCTCGGTCTTGATGTCGTCGCAATTGTGTCGAATCATGAGGACGCATCTCCTCTTGCAACATCTTTCGGTTTGCCGTTCTACAACGTTCCGGTGGCAGATGGTCCGACCGGCCGCGTCGAGCAAGAACAAACACTCGCCACGTTGCTTGATGCACTCGACGTTGATCTCGTGGTGTTGGCGCGTTACATGCTGGTGTTGCCACCAGCATTGGTGGAGCCGTGGAAGGGTCGGATGATCAACATCCACCATTCGTTCTTGCCTGCATTTATTGGTGCGAATCCGTATCGCCAGGCCCATGACCGTGGTGTGAAGGTGATCGGTGCAACGGCGCATTACGTGAGCGATGTACTGGATGAAGGACCAATCATCGCCCAAGACGTTTCGGCCGTTTCCCACCGGGACAACGTGGCCGACCTCACCCGCAAGGGTCGCGACTTAGAGACCGTGGTGCTTGCGCGCGCCGTGCGTGCCCATGTGGAACACCGTGTTCTCACCTTCGGCAATCGCACCGTTGTCTTTGGCTAAAGAGCCAACGGGCTGCAGGTTGTGCTCGCCCTCAGTGGGCAATAATGTACGCACAACGGTTTGATGTCCGACTGGCGGACATTTGACCATTTTCCAAGAGGAGAAATCACATGAGCAGCGCACCCACCCGCCTTCATCACACCGCCTACTTGTCAAAAGATCTTGAGGCGACTCGCGCCTTCTACGAAGACCTTGTTGGTTTGCCATTGGTTGCCACATGGTCAGAAACAGATGAGCTGTTCGGCGCAGAGCGCGTGTACTGCCACTGCTTCTTCGGAATGCCCGACGGAAGCGCACTTGCGTTCTTCCAGTTCGCAAACAAGTCCGACCAGGACGAGTTCGATCCACCACTTCCTCCATCACCATTCCGCCACATCGCATTGAATGTTGCGCCTGATGATCAGGACACGATTTTTGCTCGCCTTCAGGCAGCCGGTTGGAAGCCAGAAGGAACATACGTTCTTGAGCACGGCTACTGCCGCTCGTTGTACACAGAAGATCCAAACGGAATGCTTCTTGAGTTCACCGCTGATGCACCAGGTGCAGAAAAGATCAACGCAGATCGCAAGAACGACGCTCACGCAACATTGAAGCGTTGGCTTGCTGGTGATCACACCAGCAACAACAACTACCGCTAGTCACCCGAGCATTTGATGAATGACTCGAGCGTCTTATTCGTTCACGGGTCGTTTCTTCCAAGCCTGACGTGGATCCCTGTCATCGAACGTCTTGCACAGCACGGCCAAGATGCACACACCATTGACTTGCCATTCACTTCTTTGGCTGATGACGTCGCGGCATTGAGCACAAAGATTTCTGAACTTCAGAAATCACACGGTGCCGTCACTGTGGTGGGTCACAGTTACACGGGCATCACAGTGTCGGCCGCATCACATGCTGCTCAACACTTAGTATTTGTTGCAGCACGCATGCCGGCAGTGGGCGAATCGCAAGCGGGCATTTCTCCGCAGTGGGGCAACCCAGAGTTTCGTTCATGCTTAAACATCTCGGCCGACGGCGAATTGTCTCTCACGGAAGACGCTTCGCGGTTCTTGTTTCATCGAAGCCCTGCGTCATTGGCACGTCTTGCAATGCAGCATCGCCGCACAATGCGTAGTGAAATACCCGTGGAACCGATGGAAAACCCTGCATGGTTAAGTGTGCCGAGTAGTTACATCGTGTGTACAGACGACCAAGCAGTGCAGCTTGATCAGCAACGCATGCGTGCTGGTTGGGCAAAGCATTCAGTGGAAATCGATACGGATCATTCGCCGTTCTTTTCTGCTCCGCAGGCAACAGCAGACTTTATTCTTGAAACGCATCGCGCGGAAACGAAATAAGAGATGAAGAACTATTTCGGCAGTGGGTCAGTGGTGGGCAACATTGACATGCGCGAAAAGTCTTCAGAGATTGCCTGCGCTGTTGTGAGCAACAACGGCAAGTGTGTTTTCTTTAGTTCAGCGATTGATGTTTCCGCTGCATTTGTTGTCACGTTGACAGCGGCGATGACAGAACCACTGCCATCAGTCACGGGTGCAGCAATCGAACGAATGCCAAATGACAATCGTTCATCCGATAGTGCCCACCCACGTGTGCGCACTTCAGCCAACGCAGCATCGATTTCTTTGCGCGACGGCCGCACTCGCGGCACAACAAGTGACTGCGATGGAATCTTCAACACAGCATCAAGTTCTTTTGATGTGAGTGACGCCAACAACACATGGCCCATTGACGTCGCAATGGCAGGGAAGCGTGTTCCGATGTGTACCGACAAGCCGATGATCTTGGGAACCGGCACACGTGCGGTGTACACAATGTCGCTGCCGTCTAACTGCGACATCGAACTTGATTCATGTGTCTGCGACACCAACGAGACCAAGTGCGGACGAGCAATATCCCACATGCCTTGCGCATTGATGTACGACATGCCCAACTCCAAAACTTTGGGCGTGAGCATGAATACACCGTCATTCGAGCGCACGTATCCGAGCTGTTCGAGCGTGAGAAGCAATCGACGTGCAGTTGGGCGAGCAAGATCAGCAGCAGCTGCAACTTCACTCACCGTCATCGCTAAGTGCGACAACGAAAACGCACGCATGACATTGAGCCCGCGAGCAAGCGCTTCAACAAAATCGGGTTCATCTCGCTTTGTTGCCATTGTGTGCGCCTCCCAGCATGAATCCATATCCCCCAACACGAAAGCAGTGAGAAAATGAACTCCCCACAGAATACGGCCAAGCCGCTCGAAGGATTGGTCGTCGCCGACCTGTCGCGAGTTCTTGCTGGCCCTTACTGCTCAATGCTGTTGGCCGACATGGGCGCAACAGTGGTGAAAGTGGAAAGCGCTGCAGGCGATGACACTCGCACCTGGGTGCCACCCACCAAAGATGGTGTGGCCACCTATTACATGTCGATCAATCGCAACAAGAAGTCGATTGTGTTGGACTACGGCAACCCCGATGACCTTGAAATCGTGAAGAAGCTTGTACGCAACGCGGACATTTGCTTGGAGAACTTCAAGGTCGGCGGCTTGAAGAAGTTCGGTCTTGATTACGAATCAGTCAAAGCAGATAACCCAGGCCTGATCTATCTCTCCATCAGTGGCTTCGGTACTGCAGAAGGCGCATGGTTGCCGGGGTATGACCTCATCGTGCAAGCAGTGTCAGGTTTGATGAGCCTCACGGGTGAGCCTGATGGTTCGCCATATCGTGCAGGCATCTCAGTGTTCGACGTGATGGCTGGCTTGCACGGAACCATTGGTGTTCTCGCTGCACTCAACCATCGCAACGCAACAGGTGAAGGCCAACACATTGAAGTCAACTTGCTGTCATCTGCGATGTCGGGCTTGGTGAATCAGACTGCTGCATACACAGCAGCAGGCGTGGTGCCATTCCGCATGGGCAACGCACACCCCAGCTTGTTCCCATACGAAGCATTGCCCACGAAGGATCGCGACCTCATCATTGCTGCCGGCAATGACAAGCAGTTCCGTTCACTGTGTGCAGTGTTGGGAATCGAGCACATTGCAGACGACCCACGTTTCAAGATCAATGCAGATCGCACGAAGAATCGCGAAGAATTACGCCCATTTTTGTTGGAGAAATTGGCTGAGTGGATGTCGGATGATCTCTTCATTGAGCTCAACAAAGTCGGTGTACCGTGCGGGCCCATTAACTCCATCGGTG
>WLHL01000006.1 GCA_009702755.1 Actinomycetota bacterium | reverse complement strand
GCCACCGTGACCGAAGATTGATTGCAGATTTCATGACACTGAATCGCGAGATGGGAGATCAGTTGTCGAACGATGATGCACATTGAGACATGCATTCACGAGCATGGGAACAAAGCGATCTGCATGCGCAAACACCGCATCGTGGTCGGCATCAATTGTCTGTGTAAAGACATTCGGTATCAACTGAGCAAGTTCATGTTGCCGATCAGTGGCGACAACCCGATCTTGGGTCGTGATGATCATTGCCGTCGGTGCATTGACTTCAGGAAGCCATTTACGAGAGTCATACAGACCAAGTGCTGCACCGGCTTCAAGGATGAGGCGCCACTCATGGTCCGATGCTTCCTTGGCTGCCCACGGTTCCCATGTCATTGTTTTGCGTGACACATACAAACGATGAGAAATCGATTCTCGAAGTGATGCAGGAACGAGTCGAGACAGAGCACCAATGCCTGCGAGTGCGGTGAAACCGATTCGCTCTTTGCGCTCTTCCACAAAATGCCCGGACGTTGCTGCAAGAACTAAGCCGCTCACACGATGCGCGTGGCGCTTCCATACAAGTTGCGCGACGGTGCCACCCATGGAGTATCCCACTGGGATGAATTTCTCGATTCCTAATTGATCGGCGAGTGCTGCCGCATCGTCAGCACAATCCGACAGCTTGAATTGGCGCTTGGTGCGAATGCCACGTCCATGTCCGCGATGGTCAAGTGCGATCACACGAAAGTGTTTACCCAGTTGTTCGTAACACATGAACCAGTTGAGGTCGGCTGTTGCAGTCCAGCCATGCAGCAACATCAACGTTGGTGCGCCAGTGGGGCCTTCAACTTCTCGAAAGTACGTGGTGCCACGTCCGGGAAGAGAGATGAAACGACCAGGGGGCAGATTCGGAGTGGGGTGATCGCTCAGTTCTCAACCTTTACGACTGTCACTGAAACTTTCGCGCCATTCTCGAGAGTGATCTGCACCTTTTCACCTTCGTGCTTACCGAGCAGTGCGGATCCGATAGGAGAGACAGGACTCATCACTTCCACACCTTCGCCAGTGCGCTTTTCTTCGATGTGTCCGATGAGATACAACTCGGCGTCGTCGGCATCATCACCATCGAACAAAATCGTGACGCGAGACAGCACGCCCACTTCGCCTGCTGGTGGAGCAGTGGCAATCTCTGAGCTTTCCAAGATGGAAAGCAGCAGATTCTTGCGGTCATTCAACTGGCCGTACTCGTCTTTGGCGGCGTGATAATCGCCGTTTTCCTTGAGGTCGCCCATTTCGCGGGCAATGCCAATGAGGTCTGCAACGCGTGGAAGCTCGTTGTGCTCCAGGTGGGTGATCTCGGCCTCGAGCCTTTTGTAGGTCTCTGCTGACAGAAGGTGCTTTGCCATGCGAGGAAGGCTATCTGCGCCTTCTACGATGGAGCCCCTATGGCACATCGCATTGCACTCATTGGTGGAGACGGAATCGGACCAGAAGTCACGGCGGAAGCCGTCAAGGTCGTACGTGCGACCGGAGTCGCCATCGAGACCACTGATTTTGACCTCGGCGGCATGCGGTATCTGCGCGACGGTGAGATCTTGTCCGACGATGTGCTGAATCAATTACGCAACTTTGATGCCATCTTGTTGGGCGCAGTGGGCACCCCTGATGTTCCTCCTGGGATCATTGAGCGTGGTCTTCTCTTGAAGATGCGCTTTGATCTCGACCTCTATGTGAATCAGCGACCTTTCGCAGGCACTGCACCTGGTCACACCACTCCACATGACTTTGTTGTCATTCGTGAAAACACCGAAGGCCCGTACGTAGGTGAAGGTGGCGTTCTTCGTCGGGGTACCGCACATGAGATTGCAACGCAGGGCAGTGTCAACACGCGCCATGGCGTCGAGCGTTGTATTCGTTACGCGTTCGAACTTGCAGCGAAGCGCGAGCGCAAGCACGTGACACTGGTGCACAAGACAAACGTGCTCACCTTCGCGGGTGACCTCTGGCAGCGTGCCTTCAACGATGTTGCAAAAGAGTTCCCACAAGTAGGGACCGCGTACAACCATGTTGACGCCGCCTGCATCTACTTCGTGGAAGATCCACACCGCTATGACGTCATCGTGACCGACAACTTGTTTGGTGACATCCTCACCGACCTCGGTGGTGCCGTCAGTGGCGGCATCGGTTTGGCATCGTCGGCCAACCTCAACCCTTCTCGCACTGGTCCGTCCATGTTTGAGCCATCCCATGGTTCAGCACCTGACATTGTGGGTACAGGCAAGGCCAACCCCACCGCAGCAATCTTGTCTGCTGCTTTGATGCTGGAATTCCTGGGCGAAAACGATGCCGCAGCCCGTATTCGTACCGCTTGCGACACCGCCCCCACGGGCAACACTGTCGAAATCGGAAACTCAATCGCCGCACTCGTTGCTGGCAAGTAATCTTCAACCAACACACTGCTAGGAGCACCCATGCCCACTCTTGTCCCAACACCGAAAATTTGGATGAACGGCACTCTTGTCGACTGGGACAAAGCTCAGGTGCATGTTCTCACGCACACGCTTCACTACGGAACAGGTGTCTTCGAAGGAATTCGTGCATACGAAACAGCTGATGGCCCCGCAGTCTTCCGTTTGACCGAGCACATCGAACGACTCTTTCGCAGCGCAAAAATTCTCGGTATGGAGATTCCGTACACGGTGCAAGAAATTGTTGATGCAACTCGTGAGACAGTTCGTTCCACCGGATTGCCGGGTTGTTACATCCGCCCGATTGCGTATTACGGATATGGCGAGATGGGGCTGAATACATTGCCGTGCAGTGTTGACGTTGCGATTGCTTGCTGGCCATGGGGCGCTTATTTGGGCGAGGATGCCATGACCAAGGGTGTGCGCATGAAGATCTCTTCATGGAAACGTCTCGACCACAACATGCTTCCTCCGGCAGCAAAGACAGTTGCAAACTATGCAAACTCCTCACTCGCAAAGGTTGAGGCGTTGCGCGCTGGATACGACGAAGCAATCCTTCTCAATATGGAAGGTCTTGTCAGCGAGTGCACCGGCGAAAACCTCTTCGTTGTTCGCAATGGCAAGGTCATCACACCGCCACTCTCGGCTGGAGCACTGGAAGGCATTACCCAGTGGAGCGTCATCAAGATTCTTCAAGACCTTGGCTACGAAGTCGAGACGGGCAATATCGCTCGCTCCGACCTCTACATCGCTGAAGAAATCTTCTGTGTGGGTACCGCCGCTGAAGTCAGCGCCATTAACTCGGTGGATGACCGCAGCGTTCCTTGCCCCGGCCCGATCACCAAGCAGGTGGCCGACATTTACGGCAAGGCCGTTCGTGGCCAACTGCCGCAGTACAAGGACTGGCTCGAGCTCGCTTAGAGCCCACAGAACTGAATAATTCTCACGGGTTTTCAACATGGGAAACCCTTATCGGCTATAGGGAGATGGGTTTTCCACAGGTTTCCCCACAGCTAGAGCAACTTTGCCCACAGGGGAGTTGACGATTGCCTGAAATACGGCGATACTTTCTCTCATGTTGACCGCAAGCATCTCCCGCCGCCTTCTCGGCTCTGCTGCGTCAATCATCATTATTCTCTAGCGCACGCCGGCCTCCGACGTGCGCGCACCGACCGCCTTAGGGCGGTTTTTTCATTCCCTGATTCACCCCACCAGACAAGATTTACAACGGAGACACTGAGATGAACACCACCACCTCAATTGAAATGGTCGAAGCGTTCGACACCACACTGCGCGATGGCATGCAGGTGGAAGGCGTATCGGCAACAGTCGAAGACAAGCTGCGAATTGCAGAACAGCTGGAGTATCTCGGCGTCCACTTCATTGAAGGCGGCTGGCCAGGTGCGAATCCGAAAGACATCGAGTTCTTCGCTCGCGCGGCAAAGGAACTCAATTTCCGTAACTCAACTCTTGTGGCTTTCGGCTCCACCCGTCGCCCTAAAGGAAAAGTTGACGATGATGCCACTCTGCGCAACTTGCTTGATGCGAATACATCGGCCGTGTGCATCGTTGCAAAGTCCTGGGATTATCACGTCACTGATGCTCTGCAAACAACGCTTGACGAAGGCGTGTTGATGGTTGCGGATTCCGTTGATTTCTTGAATGGTCATGGTCGTCAAGTGCTGGTTGATCTTGAGCATTTCTTCGATGGCTATAAGAACAATCCAGAGTTCGCGATGCGCGTGGTGGAAGCCGCAGTCATGAAGGGTGCCACGCACTTGGTGATGTGCGATACCAATGGTGGATCACTCCCTCATGAAGTCGCTGAGATCGTCGGCAAAGTAAAGGCATTCGTCGGCAACGACGCAACGCTTGGCATCCATTGTCATGACGACACTGGCTGTGCCGTTGCAAACTCAATGGCAGCAGTATTGGCCGGAGTACGTCACGTGCAGGGCACGTTGAATGGTTTGGGTGAGCGTACGGGTAACACCAACCTCACCACAGTGATTCCAAACCTTGAATTGAAGATGGGCTTTAGCTGTTTGCCAGAAGGTCATTTGTCGCGCATTACCGCGGTGAGTAATCACGTTGCCGAAGTGCTTAACCGTCCGTTGAATCCGCAGGCTCCGTACGTGGGTGCGTCGGCATTTGCTCACAAGGCAGGCCTGCACGTGTCCGCAATCAAGCGTGCTCGTGATGCGTATGAACACGTTGATCCGGAAATCGTTGGAAATGGAACTCGTTTTGTTGTGAGCGAGATGGCCGGTCGCGCAACCATCGAAGTAAAAGCTGATGAACTGGGTCTCACCCTCGATGGCGCTGCTGTGAACACCGTGATTGAAGATCTCAAGCGTCTTGAACACGAGGGGTATCACTTTGAGGCCGCGGATGCATCTCTCGAGATGTTGATGCGTCGTGCGACGGGATGGACACAGGACCAGTTCCGCGTCGAGACAATGCGCGTTGTGACTGATGAAGCATCCGATGGTCGTTTCACCACGGAAGCTGTTGTCAAAGTGTGGGTCGGGGATCAGCTCTTTGAGAATGTCTCTGCTGGCAATGGTCCGGTGAACGCAATTGACGCGGCTCTCCGCGCCAGCCTGCGTTCCAGTTTCCCTCAGATCGACAAGATTCACCTCGTGGACTACAAGGTGCGCATCTTGGATGGCGGCAGTGCGACGGGCGCTATCACTCGAGTACTCATTGACGCCACCAACGGCGACAGAAGCTGGACCACGATTGGCGTGTCCACGAACATCATCGAAGCCTCATGGCAGGCGCTCGAGGAATCTCTGGTCTACGGGCTTCTTCACTCCAACTAACGAGTTCTTCCTCTGAAGAGGGCTAGTCGGCGTAGAGTTTCTTCTTATGGCAGCACCCCGATTCGCCCCTGTTCCACCGGTAGAACCAGTTCGTTATTACGAGTCACCCGATGTCGTACCCGACGGTTGGCAGCCTGGCCGTCCTGGTGAGATCGAAGGCCGTCAACCTGCAGGTGATCGACTCGGATATCAGGGTCCAGATCAGGGCTACATCATCACGTTGGCGCGTCGTGCTGAAGGACGTGTTCGTGTGTCGGCAGGAGAAAGCATTGATGATGCTCTTCGTGGCTGTTCGCTGATTGCCCTGCGTCGCGCATCGATGTTCGGTCGGGCACCGTCTGTCTATGACCTCAACCTCGCACTTGCGCTCTGGGGATTTCTCTCCGATGCGCCACCTGCAGATTTAGTCGCAGTACGAAAAGAACTCTTTATCGGTGTTGGACATGTCCACCATTACAAAGAGGGTCGAGCAATTGCCGACATGATTCCAGAATCAACGTTACGTCTGTCGCCTGACGAAGTCGCAGCACAGTTCGCCACACAGTGGCGCGCACTCACGGGGTATGCACAATGACTATTTACAATGCACCGCTTGGTGATATCGATTTCGTTCTGAATCGCTTTTGCGGCTTGAGCGATA
This sequence comes from Actinomycetota bacterium, assembly GCA_009702755.1. Lineage (GTDB taxonomy): Bacteria > Actinomycetota > Acidimicrobiia > Acidimicrobiales > Ilumatobacteraceae > UBA2093. The sequence goes on along the minus strand of WLHL01000006.1, from coordinate 49,884 downwards.
TCACATCGCTTCCAAAGTTTGCTGATGTTGACGCATCAATGGTCGGCGATCTTCTCTCTGAAGCAGCACGTTTCTTTGAAGAGCGGTTCTCTCCACTGAATAAGTTGGGTGACACTGTTGGTTCGCATCGCAATGCAGATGGAACAGTGACAACACCTGACGGTTTCAAAGAGGCCTATCAGGCATACGTAGACGCTGGCTGGGGTGCTGTGGGCTTTGATCAGGGTTTTGGCGGCGGTGGATTCCCTTGGCTTGTCAATATCGCGATTCAAGAGATCATGAACTCTTCGAATATGGCGCTCACGATGGCGCCACTGTTAACCCAAGGTGCGATTGATGCGATCATGCATCACGGCGATGAGATTCAGAAGATGACATACCTGCCAAAGATGATTTCTGGCGAATGGACAGGAACGATGAACCTCACAGAGCCAGATGCTGGCTCAGATGTGGGAGCAGTGCGTACGAAAGCAACGAAGCAATCAGACGGCACGTATCTCATTTCAGGAACAAAGATCTACATCACCTTTGGCGAGCATGACATGGCCGACAACATCATTCACTTGGTGTTGGCTCGCACGCCCGATGCACCTGCGGGAACAAAAGGAATCTCATGTTTCATTGTTCCAAAGTACGTCTTGAATACTGACGGCTCTCTTGGTGCGCGCAATGACGTGAAGTGTGTGAGCATCGAGCACAAGACCGGCATCAAGGCAAGCCCCACGTGTGTGTTGTCGTTTGGTGACGAAGGTGGCGCGGTGGGCTATCTCATCGGTGAAGAGAATCACGGCATGTCCTACATGTTCACCATGATGAATCAAGCACGTCTTGGCGTTGGCCTTGAAGGTATGGCTCTCATCGAGCGCGCGTATCAGCAATCAGTGGAATATGCCGTGCTGCGCAAGCAAGGCCGTGCGCCAGGGGCTCCTGCGGGAGAGAGTTCTTCTATCATTCTTCACCCCGATGTGAAGCGCATGTTGGTGACGATGAAGAGCACGATTGAAGCACTTCGTCGCATCATCTACTGGAACGCTGCATGTCTCGATATCGCAGCACATCACACTGATGCTGCGGAACGTGAAAAAGCTTCTGACATTGCTGCGCTGTTGACACCCATTTCGAAGGGGTGGGGAACCGACATGAGCGTTGAACTCACTGGAATGGCAGTGCAGATTCACGGCGGTATGGGATTCATTGAGGAGACCGGTGTTGCGCAGCATTATCGCGATGCTCGAATCACGACTATCTATGAGGGAACCAATGGCATCCAAGCGATGGACCTTGTGGGCCGCAAGTTAGGAATGAAGGGCGGCGCAGTCGTCCTTGGCTTGTTCGACGAGATGGATGCCATGCACGACAAGTTGCTGAAGCATCCTGAACTCCTTGCATCAGCTGCCGAGCTGAAGTCAGCAGTGACAGCAGTGCGTGGAACAACGAACTGGTTCTTTGAAAATGCCACGAACCAAGTTGCAGTGCTCTCAGGTGCAACTCCATACCTTCGTCAATTGTCAACGCTTGTTGGCGGCTACGTGATGGCAAAGTCTGCGCACATCGCTCTTCATTCAGATTTGTCTGAAGATGAAAAGAGCGCAAAGATCAACACCGCTCGCTTCTTCTGCGAACAATTGCTTCCTGCTGTGCACGGTCTCAGTGGCGCAGTCATGGGTGACGACGCATTGCTGATGTCGTTTACTGAAGAAGCACTCTCGTTCTAATTAGAGATCAATGGCATGGGCTCGCAATGCGTCCATGTCGCAAAACTCACTAGCCGCAATATGCGTGCTGCGCAGTTTCACCTGTGGTGCTTTGCCTGCTTCGTATGCCTCTTGCCAGCGTGGCGCGCACAAACACCATTGGTCCCCAGCCTTGAGGCCAGCGAATCCGAACTGGGGCATCGGGGTTGACAGGTCGTTACCGGCGTTCTTAGAGAACTCGAGAAATGCATCGGTCATAATCGCGCAGACTGCATGTACGCCTGTGTCATCGCCACCCACTTCACAACAGCCTGTGCGATAGAAGCCTGTCATCGGAGATGTGCAACATGTCTGTAAAGGCTCACCCAAAACGTTGACTTGGTCTGTTTGCGTGAATCCGTCCATGTGGTTCACGCTATCTGTCACGCTTGACCAGCGAGGGCACAAGTAGCCTGAAGGCACATGTCTGACGCCCCTCGCTACCGTTTCGCCCCTTCGCCCACTGGCTTCTTCCACGTGGGTGGTGCTCGCACTGCTTTGTACAACTGGGCGCTCACTCTTCGCACTGGTGGCACTTTTGTTCTTCGTATTGAGGACACCGATGAGTCCCGCAATAGCCCTGAGTGGACACAAGGCATCATCGATGCTTTGGCGTGGCTGGGGATTGATTCAACGCATCCGCAGTTCGAGGGTCCGTACTTCCAAAGCCAGAATGCTGCGCTTCACGTGGCAGCGGCTCACAAGCTTTTTGAACAAGGCAATGCCTATTGGTGTGACCTCACTGCAGACCAGATTCAGGCGCGTTCCAAAGAAACGGGCAAGCAGGGTTACGACGGCTACTCACGTGATCGTGGACTGACAGGTGGCCCCGGGCAGGTTCTTCGCTTCCGTGTGCCTGCAGGCCAGACAATCGTGCAAGACCTCGTGCGCGGTCAAGTGGAATTCTCCAATGACACCATCGAAGACTTTGTGTTGTTGCGGAGCAATGGAAGCCCCATGTTCTTGCTTGCAAATGTTGTCGATGACATCGAAATGAAAGTGTCGAACGTTGTTCGTGCAGAAGAGCATCTTCCGAACACGCCGAAGCAACAGATGATTTGGGATGCGCTGGGACACACTCCACCTATCTGGGCTCATGTACCGGTTTTGGTGAATGAGCAGCGCAAGAAATTGTCAAAGCGTCGCGACAAGGTTGCCCTTGAGCAGTATCGCGAAGAGGGAATCCTGCCTGATGCGATGGTGAACTACTTGATGACGCTCGGGTGGGCTCCAGCAGGGGACACAGAGATAGTTCCGTGGCAGCACATTGTTGATGAGTTCCGTTTGGAAGACGTCAACCATTCACCGGCGTTCTTTGACATCAAGAAACTGAACAGCTTTAACGGTGACTATGTTCGCGCAATGAGCCTTGATGAATTCATCGCTGGATGTGCTCCGCATTTAGAGAATGCGCCGTGGCCAGCCGAAAGATTCAATCCTGAGGTATTCGCACAACTTGCATTGTTGGTGCAGACACGTGTTGTGACTCTGTCAGAAGTTCCAGCAATGGTGGACTTCGTATTCTTAGAGAATCCCGTCATTGACGAGGACGCATGGACCAAGACGATGGGCTCAGATTTCGCAATCAATGTGTTGCGTGATTACGCCGGTGCCATCACATCGTGTGAGTGGAACCACGATGCACTGAAGTCAGCATTGGAATCTTGGACAGAGGCGAACGGTTTAAAACTGGGCAAAACACAAGCGCCCATCCGAGTTGCGATCACCGGACGAACCGTGGGTCCTCCGTTGTTTGAGAGCATTGAAGTTCTCGGTCGTGAAGAGACCCTTCGTCGTTTGCAAGCGGCAATCACTCGCATCGGCTAGTTCATGACATTCATCAGGTCGTCTTTTCGCGTTGCAAGTGCAGTTGTCGTTGCAATGTGTCTTTACGCATTGATCACATTTGTCTCAATAGTGTCTGTCGGGAATACAGACAATGGCGAAACCGCAGATGCTGTTGTGGTGATGGGCGCAGCGCAATATGACGGAACTCCGTCGCCCGTGCTGGAATCGCGCTTACAGCACGCTCTTGATTTGTACAAGCAAGGTCGTGTCAAAGTCATTGCGGTCACAGGGGGAAAGATTCCCGGTGATCGATTCACAGAAGCGGCTGCATCGCGTCGATGGCTGACGGATCGAGGAGTGCCACAATCGGTAATCATTCGTGAAGATGTCGGACGTTCAACATGGGAGTCTTTGAGTTCTCTTGCCCCAGTTCTTCGTCAGAACAACATCTCATCGGTACTTGTCTCCACTGATCGTTGGCACATGCAGAGGTGCTTGCTCTCGCTACGCGAGCTCGGAGTCCAATCGCGAGCATCTGCGACCGCCACGAGCCCACTGCAGGGTGCGCAGCGTGCGTGGGGCAAATATGCCAAGGAGACCATCGGGGTGGGCCTCGGGCGGATCATCGGCTTCGACCGACTGTTGTCCATCACCGGTTGACGAATTCATCTGTGGTGAGCCCGATATCTGCTCGCTAGCATGGGCAACGCACTGGGGAATGGTGTAATTGGCAACACAGCAGTTTCTGGTACTGTTATTCAGGGTTCGAGTCCTTGTTCCCCAACAAAATCAAGCACAAATGTGTGTGAAGACCTCCGCAGTGTGGGGGTCTTTTTCTTTCCCCGAGTGTCTCTGCGCAGACCGCAGGTAGATTTGAGTGCGCTACAGGCTCCCATCGTCTAGTGGCCTAGGACACCACCCTCTCAAGGTGGCGGCACGGGTTCGAATCCCGTTGGGAGTGCCATTTGACTATGCCGCTACGTGAGCTGGCTCGCCCTCACCAGATCGAAGCATTTTTGCTCTCTTCAAAGAGCCATGCGTGCGTAGTTCTTCTGCTGTGAGTTGAGTACGCAGTGTTCCAAAGAGAAGGTCTGCCAGCGGCAGGAGGAAGTTCAGATTCTCTCCGAGCGACACGTGATGGATGTAGTGGTGGTTGTCGAGAAAGTTGAACCACGGCTGTGTCTCGACAATGTAGTGACTTCCTGGTCGATGAATCGTGTCATGAACAACGATGAACAAGTTGGAGACCACGATGGACCCAGCAATGAGACCACTGAGAAAAACAGTGTCTCTTGTGATGATCCAACCCGGTAGCCACATGAAGAGTGCGCCGAATGCCATGTACCAGGTGAAGTGTGCAATTCGAATTGCAGCGTTACCCCAAAAGGTTTCTGTGCTGGTTCGACTATCTGATTGCAGTGTGAGCCGACGAGCAGAGCCACCCGTGACGTAACGCCAGGTAGGGAAGTAGGCGAAGTGATGTGCGGTGTGCACTGAATAGATACGAGAGAGAGCTTGGATCACCGGTTGGTGATACACGAAGCGATGGACAAACCACTCAATGGGTGAAGCGAGAAAAGGAATGATGGCCACGCCGAGGGCGAAGGCACCTAAGTCTTTTGGGAAGGATTCACCCTTCATCGTCGAGACCCATGCCATTGCTGCAACAGAAATGAGAACAATGACAACGGTCCAGAAGACGAGGCGAACTCGGTGCACTTGCGTCACTCGTAGCGGCTGGGCCCTTCCATTGTGGTGCTGTCTTTCATGCTCATGTAGTACTTCTTGAATATGTGCATCGCTCATAACTGCAAGATATGCAATACCGGTAGGGCGTCACGATGGATGAACATACTGTTCCTCGAGTTAGTGAAAGACTAAGGACGTATGTTCGCTAGCTTGCTGTCAATTCCTCAAGCAATCCTTCTGGGAATTGTTGAAGGCATCACTGAGTTCTTGCCGGTGTCTTCGACGGGGCATTTGCTCGTTGTTGGTCACCTCATTGATTTCGGTGCAGGTGATTCAAAAACTGCAGGGGATACCTATGCGGTAGCGATTCAATTTGGCGCAATTCTTGCGGTCGCATTTTTGTATCGAACTCAGCTGTTCTCGATGGTGCGTGGTCTTGCGGGGTCAGATGCACATGGGCGGTCATCTCTCATTGCGCTCGTTACTGCGTTTATGCCAGCAGCAGTTCTGGGTGTGCTCGCAGGTGACGCAATCAAGGATGCATTGTTCGGGCCGGTGCCAGTGATGATTGCCTGGGCAGTCGGTGGCGTTGTGTTGCTTCGTTGGGTACCGAGAGGTGGTACGAGCGAATTACATGAACTCACAGTTCGCATGGCGTTCTTGATAGGCATTGCACAGGGGATTGCTTTGTGGCCGGGAGTTAGCCGAAGTCTTGTCACCTTGATTGCAGGGCTTGCCGTAGGCCTGACACTTTCGGCTGCAATTGAGTTCAGTTTTCTTCTTGGTCTCGTCACATTAAGTGCGGCAACAGCGTTTGATCTTGCGAAACATGGAGATGAGTTGATCGACAAATTTGGTGTGATGACTCCAATGATCGGTCTCGTCTGTGCACTCATCACAGCGCTCATTGCAGTGCGCTGGATGGTGGGTTATCTCAACAGCAAGTCACTTGCCATCTTTGGCTGGTATCGACTTGGTGCCGCTGCAGTGTGTGGCGTGCTGTTGCTCACCAATGTTCTGTAGTTACAGGTGAGGGATGATCTCTGAGCCGATGAGCTCAATCTGCTCGAGGTCGCTGAGGTCGAGAAACTGCAGATACAAACGAGAGACTCCGAGGCTTCCCCAATCAGCAATCTTCTGCAGAGCTTCGTCGGGAGTGCCGCATAGGCCGTTCTGCTTCAACTCGTCAACGTCGCGGCCAATGGCTGCAGCACGTCGTGCAATCTCTGCATCTGTGCGACCAATGCAGACAACTTGTGCTGTTGAGTACACAAGGCTTTCTGGGTCGCGGCCAATAGTCGCGCACGCCGCACGCACTCTGTCGCGTTGTTCAGCGAAGCGCTCTGGACTTTGAAAGGGCATGTTGAATTCTGCAGCGAATCGTGCTGCCAGCATCGGTGTGCGCTTTGGTCCGCCACCGCCCACGATGATGGGAGGAGGAGATTGAATCGGCTTGGGGAGAGCAGGGGAATCAGTCACCGAGTAGTGCTTGCCTGTGAACGAGAAGGATTCACCGAGAGGTGTATTCCAAAGTCCTGTGATGACTTCGAGTTGCTCAGTGAGAATGTCAAATCGTTCACCGAGGGCAGGGAAAGGAATTCCGTATGACGTGTGCTCTACCCCATACCATCCGGCGCCGAGGCCAAGCTCAACGCGACCATTCGACATGTCGTCAACATTGGCCACGCTGATGGCAAGAACTCCGGGGTTACGAAATGTTGCCGAGTTCACCAATGTGCCGAGACGAATCGTGCTCGTCTCGCGCGCGATGCCAGCAAGTGTGATCCATGCATCACTCGGGCCTGGCAGTCCATTGAAATGAGTCCCCATGACTTGGTAGTGATCACTGCGGAAGAATGCATTGAAGCCAGCACGTTCGGCACACTGCGCCACTGCGAGAAGTTGGCCATAGCTGGCGCCTTGTTGGGGTTCTGTAAATACGCGTAGGTCCACGCGCACAACTTAACTGGGAATAGTGGTCGCAACGACTGTCGTAGTCGTCGTAGAAGTGGTTGAGGTCGTGGTGGTTGTTGCTTTTGTGAAACCCATCTTGAGGTCGAGTGCCTTCTTGATGTGGCGTGCAAGCTGTAGTCCACCGAATTTATTCATATGGACACGATCACCACTGAACCAGTGTTTGTTCTTACGGGCGATGAATTCCCAGTCAAGAAGGGTGATGCGAAGTCGCTTCGCTTCCTCTTGTAGAACTGCATTGAAAGCGCGATTCTTAATCTTGACATTGCCGTTTTCTCGATACGTGAGCCACATGAGTGATGCACCTTGCGACTTCACTTCAGTATTGATTCTGCGGATGGCACGACGAACGTACTCGGCACCGGTGTCGTTGTATCCAGTTGCAATCACCACTATGTCAATGTCGCTTGATCTGTGTTTGACAATCTGATCAAGTGCACTCTTGCGGGCTGAATCAATACACCCCGGATCAAGAAGTTTTTGGCAGCCCCATACTTCCAACGTGGTGTTGTAGGTAGTTCCCCACATGGGTTTCATGCTCTCGGGTGCCCAGCGTAAAACAGAAGCAACGGAATCACCGACGATGAGAACATTGATGCGATCTGCGCTCGCGCGGGGAACGGCTAGTGATGTGGCGGCACAGCACATCGCAGCAACGATGATCGCGAGTCGACGGCCACGAAAGGACATGACCTGAGGCTATGCGTTACTGACAGCGGAAGTTTCACTTTCAGAAATAGGTGAATTGCCCATGTGGATCCAGTCGTGGTGAGCGATGCGTAGAGGGTGCGGAAGACGAGAGAGGTGCCGAGCTGGCAATTGAGGAAGAACGCTACGAACCGCAATGGTGCGATGTGGTTGGACTGCAATCTGTTGGGCTGCGCCGAACATGGTGCAACGGCTGAGCGCTCTCGCAAAAGGGTTGTGGCGTCCAGGGGTGTAGTTGACTCCGATGCCGCGCGCCAGGTCTGCCATGTCGACGGTGTAGCCCTCTGGTTGGTGCTGAAGACCGCCGGCGAGGCGACGGACAAGCCATGTGGCTGTTGGCCCGAGAATTGGGAGCCAGAACATCTCGATGTACGGGTCATCAATTGCATAACCGTGGTCTTCCACGAGCGCGTCTTTCCAGGGAACGATATGGATGATCGCTTCTTCGGTGGTGTGGCTGGGATGCATGGTTGTCTCCTCTTGTCGGTGTGTGGGAGATGTGTACGGCTGCGTAAGAATGGGGGCGATGTACAGCGAAGAAGTGCCAGAAGAACTTGTTGATGAAGTTGGTTCATGGCTCCGTGATGCACGCCGCATCGTTGTGTTCACTGGTGCAGGCATTTCGACAGACTCAGGGATTCCAGACTTTCGCGGACCCCAAGGACTGTGGACACAGAATCCATTGGCGGAAAAGACATCGACACTGAGTTACTACCTGAATGACCCTGAGGTGAGAAAGGTTGCGTGGGCTGGTCGTGTGCGCACCTTTAACGGCACTGCGCAACCCAATGATGGCCATCGAGCAATTTGTGCAATTCAAAACGCAGGAAAACTTGCAGCAGTCGTGACGCAGAATGTTGACGGTCTACATCAGGCATCAGGGATTGTCGAACACAATGTTGTTGAAGTACACGGCACGATTCGTTTCGGTCGGTGCTGGGGATGCAACGATCGCCGTCCGATGGGGGAGTTCATCGAGCGAGTGATCGCTGGAGACCCTGATCCGCACTGCGAACTCTGTGGTGGTGTTGTGAAGAGCGATGCGATTTTGTTTGAACAGTCGCTCGTGCCTGAAGTGATTGACCGTGCGTTCACAGAAGCTGAGAAATGTGATGTTCTCATTGCTGTCGGGAGCTCTCTTTCGGTCTCTCCGGCTAACGGTGTGGTTCCGCGTGCTCGCAACAGTGGGGCCAAAGTAGTGATCATCAATGGCGAACCCACCCAGATGGACCACTGGGCTGACCGAATTTTGTTGGGTTCCATCACGCCACTTCTCGCAGCCGTTGTTGGGCGTGCTGAATTCCCGACTTAGTCGGTAGGGTTTTGGCATGGCATCGTTCCGTGACCTTCTCTCCCAAGCAAAGTCCGAAATCACCGAGATTGATACAGCCGACGCTCAGCATCGCATTCAGGCTGGCGGTGTGCTCGTTCTCGACGTTCGTGAACCCGATGAATTTGAACAAGGTGCTCTTCCCGGCGTGTTGCACATTCCTCGTGGACACTTAGAGGCACAGATCGAAGGTCGTGCAACTGACCGTGACCAAGAAATTGTTGTCTATTGCGCAGGTGGTGTTCGTAGCGCCTTTGCAGCAAAGACACTAAAAGAACTGGGCTACACCAATGTGTTGTCGATGGCCGGCGGATTCGGCAAGTGGAAAGACGAAGGCCGCGAGTGGCGACTTCCTGTCACACTGACTCCAGATCAGCGCAATCGTTATCAGCGTCATCTCCTTCTTCCTGAAGTAGGCGTTGAAGGTCAAGCCAAATTGCTCGGTGCGAAAGTGCTGATGTTGGGTGCAGGTGGACTTGGTTCTCCTGCGGCTTTGTACCTCGCAGCCGCTGGTGTCGGAACAATTGGCATTGTTGACATGGATGATGTTGATGCATCAAACCTGCAGCGCCAGATTCTTCACAACATGGATCGCATCGGAGAGCGCAAAGTTGAATCTGCGCGTATGACGATCGAGAAATTGAATCCAGATGTCAAGGTCAAGATGTACGACACCCGTCTTGATGCAAGCAACATCATGGAAATCATGACGGGCTATGACGTCGTTGTTGACGGTGCTGACAACTTCCCGAGCCGTTACCTGTTGAACGATGCAAGTGTGAAGCTCGGCATCCCCGTTGTGCACGGCAGCATTTTCCGTTTTGAAGGAATGGTGTCCGTGTTTCATCCGAAGCAAGGTCCGACATACCGCGACATGGTGCCTGAGCCGCCGCCAGCAGAACTTGCTCCATCATGTGCAGAAGCAGGAGTCCTTGGCGTATTGCCAGGAATCATCGGCTCGATTCAAGCCCTTGAGACCATCAAGATCATTCTTGAACTCGGGGACCCACTCATCGGTCGCATCCTCAGCGTGGACACCACCGAGATGTCATTCCGTGTTTTCAAGCTTCGTGCTGACCCAAATAATGTTGTGACCTACGAAAACCGTGACCGAATTGAAGTGCGTGACCTCGATGGTCTCTGTGCTCCTTGGCTCACGCACTAGCGTTTCTTAGGTGCCAGCACCAATCGTCATTGTCGGAGCAGGGTTCTCGGGTGCAGTTGTTGCACGTGAACTCGCTGAAGCCGGAATCGCATCATGGGTCGTTGACGGCCGTTCACATGTCGCGGGTAATGCTCATACAGAACGTCGCTCCAACGGTGTCATGGTGCATGTCTACGGACCTCACATTTTTCACACAGCATTTGAGAATGTGTGGAAGTACATCAACAAGTTTGGTGACATGGTTCCGTACAACCATCGCGTGAAAGCCACCTCAGGTGGGGCTGTGTATTCGTTGCCTGTCAATCTTCACACGATTAACCAATTCTTCGGTAAGACGTTGTCGCCGGCAGAAGCTCAACAGTTCATTGCTGAAAATGCAGATAGCAGTATTGACACTCCCGTCAGTTTTGAAGATCAAGCTTTGAAGTTTGTTGGTCGCGAACTCTACGAAGCTTTCTTCAAGGGGTACACGCAGAAGCAGTGGGGAGTGTCTCCCACAGATTTGCCTGCTTCGATTCTCGCGCGGTTGCCGGTGCGCTTTTCATATGAAGACAGTTATTTCAATCACCCGTATCAAGCCATTCCGCGTGATGGGTACACACCGATTGTTGAAGCAATGCTGGATCACCCACTGATTGAAGTGACCTTGAACAAGACAGTCACGCCAGAAGAACTTGCCGATGCAGAACATGTGTTCTGGTCGGGTCCCATTGACGAGTACTTCAAGGGCAAGTTCGGCAATCTCGGGTATCGCACTCTTGATTTTGTCGAGAGCGAAGACACCGGGGACTTCCAAGGGTGTCCGGTGATGAACTACTGCGACGTGGATGTTCCTTACACGCGCATCACAGAACACAAGCATTTCGCTCCGTGGGAATCACACGAAGGCACCACCTTGTACACCGAGTACAGCCGCCTAGCTGAGCCTGGGGATATTGCGTATTACCCCATCCGTCAGGTCAAAGAGAAGGAGCAGCTGCTCCAGTACGTCCAGGCGGCTCAAGAGGCCTCTGGGGTCACGTTTATGGGTCGTTTAGGCACGTATCGCTACCTTGACATGGATGTGACCATCAAAGAGGCCCTCGAAGTGGCTGAGATGTTCCTGAATTGTCGTCGTGACAATCGTCCAATGCCACCGTTGGTGGTCGACGCCCTGTGAAACTAGGGGGGTGAGCGTGTTCCCCCTTGCCCGGATACAGATTCCGGCTCCCCAATTTTCTGAGCCCACGCTCTACGTTCGCTCCTCGGGCACCATCGATTCATCTGGGCTTCACCTATCAAAAGATGGCCGAGCCACGTTCGACACTGCCTTTGGCGTTTTCGCGGCAGGCCGTTGGAGCCGACTGACGTCGATTACTGATCTCGTCGCCACGATGCACATTTCTGGTCGAGCTCTGGTCGAGCTCATCGCATATGCCGGCGGTGTCGACACTGTGATTGCTTCATCTGACGAAGGTGGCACTCTTTCGTGTGATGACATTCGTGCTGTCAGCGCCGAGTCGTTCTACGTCGCTGTCACCGCTCTTGAAGATGGTGTGATTGTCCGCGGTGGTGAATGGGGGACAAACACACCTCCGACTCGCAATGTGCATTTGGGTGTAGCGATTACCACATTCAATCGCCAGGACTATGTGCTGGCCACGATTGACAAACTTGTCGCGCTCGAGGCTGACGTGCCCTCCGTGCATGGTCACCTACAAGTGATTGTTGTTGACAATGCACGGAACTTGCAGCCGACTATTCCTGCTTCTGCTCCGGTGCGTGTCTTGCCGAATCCCAACTTGGGTGGTGCAGGTGGTTTTGCACGTGGACTCATTGAGTTTCGCGAAGGGGGATGGAGTACTCACGTCGTCTTCATGGACGATGACATCTCCCTAGAGCCCGAATCAATTGTTCGAACAATCTCGCTTCTCTCGTATGCCGACTCTCCGGACCTGTGTATTCACGGTGCGATGATCAGCGAAGAGCAGCCGTGGATGCAGTTCGAGGCTGGATCGGCATACGAATTCCGTTCTGTGTATCCGTTGCGGGCACATGGCCGAGGGATCGATCTTCGTCAGCGCTCTGAAGTAGTTCACGACCATCTTGAAGTCGATCTTGATTACTCCGCATGGTGGTTCACCGTGTTCCCCATGCACATCGGTGTTGATAACCCACTGCCGGTTTTTGTTCGCGGTGATGATGTTGCATTCGGACTGATGCACACGGGCCAGCACACGGTCACGCTGAATGGCATCTCGGTGTGGCACGCGGACTTTGCACTGAAGAACAACCCATCATCGTTGTATTACGAGGTGCGTAACTTCGCGTTAATCGACACCTTGGTCTTTGATGATCACAAACGCTGGCACCTGGCATGGCGCTACTTGGGTTTCGGATTCCGTAACGCCTACTCACATCGCTATGCGAGTGCTGAGTACATGATTTGGGGAATGAAAGATTTCCTCGCTGGTCCTGACGAGTGGATGAAGATTGACCATTCAGCAAAGCATGATGAGATTCGCCACGTATCGGAAGAAAAAGCGGGGCCATTGTCGGAAGACCTGAAGAGTCTCGGGTTCACTCCTCCTAAGTCGAAGCCTGTGCGCCTCGGTGGCTTTCTTTTGTCCCCACTGCTTGGCGGAGGACGCTGGATTCCGAAATCATTGCGTTCTGGCAACGTTGGTGTGGCTCAGATTGATGTCCGTGCAGTGGGTCTCGCAATTCGTCACGACAAGATTCTGTATCGACATCCTCGTTTTGAAGAGGGCTTTGTGTGCGAACGTGACTCAAAGCGTTTCCGCGCCGTACAACATGACGTGTTTGCAACAACATGGCAGTTGCTGCGCACCTACAAGAAGTTGAAGAAGGCGTACCGCGCACAGTATCCAGACTTGGTGAGCACCGAGTCCTGGAAGACCCGCTGCGGCATTAGTAACTGACAGTTACTTCAACCAGTTACTTCAATGATGCTGCAGCAAGCATCAATGAAGCCCATGTTTGAGGGCCAACGCGACCGCTCTGTTTGAAACCGGCACGCTTTTGGTACAGCTTGACGTCTCGGGCAAGTGATGAGCTAAACAGTCCGGTCGTCGGAATCTTCTTTCGGAGAACCTTGGCAAGAGCACGTTGCACAGAACTGACGGCGGGGTGTCGGCTACCTACCTTGAGAACCGCGAGATCGGATCGCGTTGCAAGTCCCATTGCATCCCATGTTGTTCTGTCTACGGTGCCGGTCTGCGGGAGGCTCACCGATGCTTGGAAAGCTTTCACTGTTCTCACGGTTCCTTTGCCAAAGTCACCATCAGTGGCAAGACGCTTTGAGCCTTTGAGATTCATCACTGCATTGAGCTTCTTTTGAACGGACACGACCATTGCGCCGCGATGTCTTTCTGCAAGGGGAAGCCCAGGAATCAATGCAGCAGTGGGTGCTGAAGTGGGCAGTAAACCTTGTGCGCGTAGTGCGTCAAGTTGAGTACGTAAGAACAATGTGAATTCAGCTTGTCCGCTATTAGAGAGATGAACCCAACAGCACAGTGAGGAGTTGTCAAACCAACGCCATTGTGGTTGCGCGGAACTTGCCGCATTCCAGTCGAGAACAGTCACTGTGGGGTTTGTGGCAGCAATATTGGCAAGGACCTGATTGGAACGGGCATAGTTTCGCGACGTTGCACGAGTTGACATGTTGACAAAGATGATGCGCTGTACGGCCTTCGATGACAATGCCGACAACATCTGTTGTACTTCAGCCTCAAATGTATTTGGATCATCGTTGTAGCCGAGAGCCACGATGGCGATAGCTGGAGCGGGAAGTGCATTGGCAACACCCACACCGTCAAGATCAATCTGTGGCGCAGCAACTGTGAAGAGACAATCCGCGCCTGCCATGCCGCGCCCCGAACATGCTTGGTATGTCATGGATGGGTATGCGGGCGTCACGATGTCATTGAATTCCGAAGCAATGCTCTCGCTCACGGAATCACCAATGAAAAGGATCGAACCAACAGGTGCTGCTGCTGGGTCTGCCGGTGCAACGGGAGTCGCTGCATACCAAGGTGCAAACAAATCAAAGTCTCCGCGGAAGTTCCAACCAGATCGGGTCACAGAGCCTGCCGTGCCGGTAATGGTGACTGATGTGGTGTAGCCGTTGAAGTCACCACCAAGTCCGTCATGTGTGGTGGTCAAATTCAAGAAGACACCGATTGTTGGGTACATCGCCTGCAACTGTGCGGCACTGATGAAGCGAGTCCAGCTCTGCAGAGCTGCATCAGCAGTGATGTCGCCATTGTCGATCTTTGCTGGGAATGTTCCACCTGCAGTGCGTCCACCATTTGAGGATGTGAACTCTGTACGCGTGATGGTGTTTCGTGAATCCTTCACGACATAACCGGCTGTTTCTGCGATTGCGCGGTCTGTGCGGGCATCTTCAATAACGGTGGCTGATGTTGAGCCCACCGTACGAAGCGCAGAACCTCCGTAGACCTGACAATTTTGAGTGTCACAGGTCTTGGCGTAGGAATATCGAGCTTCAGAGAGTGAGTAGCTGCGCGCTGCGACCGCTTGTGCTCGCAATGCATGCATGCCAAGACCACCTTCAAAGTCTCCCCAACTAGCGGGAGACTCGCGGGGGACAACACCGCGAAGATAGGACTCGATCGTGACAAGGTTGACCACTCTGTGGTTGTTGACTCCGTCCACCGTTGCGCGAATGCCACCTCTGTAGTAGCGGATACGAGCTCGATTCGCAGACGTTGCAGGTTCACACAGTCCGATGAGATCGGTGGGTGCGACGGCTGCTGGATTAGAACCATTGGTTGTCACAAAGTCAATAGGGCCTCGAACATTGTCACCAATCAATGTGAAGCCAGCAGGTGTACCCGTACTTGCACCGCATGTGATATCTGGTGAGGCGAAAATGTCGAACGTATTGGTCGCCACAGGTCGAGCAATCATTGCGCCGTAGGTTCCGGCTTGTCCTGTCCACGAGAGTGTTTTGGTATCGGAGACGACGGCCGTTTGCTTGCCATCATGAACTTCTAGGCGAACACTCATGACACCGCCGGGTGTTACACCTGCATCGGCTGCAGTGAGGGTCGTGAGAGTGCGTCCACCGCCTCCGTAATAGAAGTCAATGATGCTTTGCCACGTGGCACCCAAACGGGTGGCCCACGCCAATGCGCCGAATTGACTGAGCCCACGACCGTGGCCATTCCCGTGTCCACGAATGATGACCCCGAGAGGTGGCAGATTGTTCGCCGATGCTTTCGGTGGGGCGGTCTGCGTGAGAGGCATGATCACTGCCGAGACAACCAAAAGCGCAAGAGCAATGCGGCGGCGATGCGGTTTTCTCATAGGGGAACACGCTAGGTGGTTTGAGCCTCCGGTTGGTGGCGTTCAATACGTTCCCGCTCTTGTGACGCAACCCCAATAAGCACAAGGCTCATTCCAAGAAGATCAATGAGGGTGGGGGTTTGGTCAAGAAAGATGAATCCAACAAGTCCCGCAACGACGGGGAGTAGAGCGGCCATGAGCGAAAAACGACGAATGGGAATTCGGCGCATTGTTACTTGATCGATTCCATATCCGATGGCATTGGCAAGAAGTCCTACCAATGCACAACCCAGGAGAAGATGTGGGGTGGTGAACGCCGTCGATGCACTGCCTGAAGCGAATGGTGTGATCACGAGGCCACCAATGAGTAATCCGATGCCGAGACCAGCGATGCCTCGATGTGCGAGAGCGACGCGAGAACCGATGACGATGTAACCAGCCCAAAAAAGTGATGCCAGCAGAATAAAGAGAAGACCGAGAGGCTCGTTTCCGATTTCTACCCCTCCTAGAACAATGACGCCGATTGCCGCAAGCATCAGCGCAACTGTGTTGCGAGCAGTTCGAGTTTGAATCGCTGCCACCGCAATGGGGCCAATGAACTCAATCGTGACGCCTTTTCCTAACGGCAATCTGTCAATAGCCATATAGAAAAACATGTTCATCAAAGCGGTCGTGATTCCAAAGAGTGCTGCTACTTGAATCTCTGAGCGGGTCCAGCGAGGGCGAAGATGCTTCCATTGGAAAGCCATAATGATGATGCCAGCGAAGAGGACGCGCAGCCAAGCAACAGTTGCTGGTGCGAGATCAACAAAAAGTTCGATGGCGATGACTGCGCCGAGATATTGCGCAATCGCTGAAATGACGAAGAAGAGTTCAGGTGGCGCGTACTGAACCAGGCGTTCTGAACGCGACCCCTGCCGTGAGGTCACTGACTGAGCCGACGAACTAGTCGAAAAGGTCTGGGTCTGTTCGACAGATTTCTTGCCACAACGGCTGGAAGTGCATCCATCCGGTCATTGCGTTTCCAGCGTTTTCACGGGTGTACACAGCGGACTCGTGTGGAATGTGCTTTGGTGTTCCAGCTGCCATTGCTGCAAGTTGTGCCTGTGCACAGCGCTCGAAGCACACAAACCAGAACACTGCTTCATCAACTGTTGCGCCAACAGTGAAGTGGCCATGGTTCTGGTGAATCGCTGCACGATTCTGACCAAATGCTTCTGCAAAATCACGACCAGCTGATTCTTCGAAGACAACAGCACCGCCATGATCAGCGATCACAACATTGTTCTCATAGAACGCACATGAGTCTTGTGTGAGCGGATCAAGTTGAATACCGAGTGAGCTGAATGCTTTGCCGTACACGGAGTGTGCATGAGCTGCTGCGATGACATCAGGACGAGCGGTGTGAACCGCTGCGTGCAAAACATATGCAGCGCGATTCACGCTGTGCTTGCCATAAACAACTTCACCGTGGTGGTTGACCAAGATGAGATCGCTCACGCTCATATGTCGGAATGAAAGACCGAGTGGGTTGACCCAGAAGTAATCGGGGAACTCAGGGTCACGAACGGTGATGTGCCCAGCGACGCCTTCACCAAAACCAAATCGACCAAAGATGCGAAGTGCACCAGCGAGGCGCTGCTTGCGGTGAAGACGCTCTTCTTCAATCGTGGCCTTTGGTACCAAGTCTTCGAAACCGATTGTGGTGACTTCTTTTGGTGTCAACGGGATACCGTCGATCATGCGAACGTCGGTTTGTGGTGCATCTGGCGTGATGGTCATGTCCTCACCTTAGGGCAGAATGGGATTCATGGGAATCAGTGAAGTTCGCCCCGAGCACATGGCGCCACCGGCAGCCAAATATGCACATGCAGTGAAGGTGGATAAGGCCGACACCTTCCTTTTCTCTTCTGGCGTGGTGCCGACCATGTCGGACGGCACGGTTCCGCCGTCCATTGAGGGCCAAGCCCGAGTGGTCTGGGCAAATCTCCTTGAACTCCTAAAGGCCTCCGACATGGGGGTCTCGCACATCGCCAGTATGACGACATATGTGGTTGCGGGCGATCAGTTACGTGAGCGCCTTGACGCGGTCATGGGCGTGCGAGATGAGGTACTCGGAGACCATCGTGCCGCTAGCACCTTGGTCACCGTGCCAGCATTGGCACGGGCTGAATGGCTGGTCGAAATCAGCCTCATTGCCGCCAGATAGGGATGTCAGGGGGCACAGAAGCTCCTTCCATTAGGGGGTGCTAGCCGCGCCCTCGTACCATTGAGGGCTATGGCTGAAGACGTAAAGCGCACTGACTCGGGGATTGAAATTGCCCCCCTCTATTCAGAGGCCGACCTTGCCGGCTGGAGTGCCGAGGAAAAACTGGGAGTGCCAGGCGGCGCCCCCTACACCCGCGGTGTGTATCCCACGATGTACCGCGGCAAGTTGTGGACGATGCGCCAATACGCAGGCTTCGGTTCTGCGGAAACAACGAACCAGCGCTTCAAGTTTCTTCTTGATGCGGGCCAGACCGGCTTGTCGTGTGCATTCGACCTCCCCACACAGATGGGGTACGACTCGGATCACCCTCGCAGCGAGGGAGAGATTGGCAAAGTGGGCGTGGCAATCGACTCGCTCGAAGACATGCGTTTGTTGTTGAAGGATTTGCCTCTCGACAAGGTGTCAACATCGATGACCATTAACTCCACCGGAGCAATCCTGTTGTTGATGTACGAATTGGTTGCAGAGGAACAAGGTGTTCCTGCAAGTGCAATCAGCGGCACCATCCAGAACGACCTCTTGAAGGAATACATCGCACGTGGGACTTACATCTACCCACCGCGTCCGTCGATGCGTCTCATTACCGACATCTTTGCGTACTGCTCACAGAATGTGCCGAAGTGGAACACCATCTCCATCTCCGGTTATCACATTCGTGAAGCGGGTAGTACTGCGGTGCAGGAAATTGCATTTACCTTGGCGAATGCAATTGCGTACGTGCAAGCAGCCGTTGATGCAGGTCTTGACGTTGACGACTTTGCTCCTCGTTTGTCATTCTTCTGGAATGGTCACAACAACTTCTTCGAAGAAGTAGCAAAGTTCCGCGCAAGCCGCCGTATGTGGCACAAGATCATGACCGAGCGTTTTGGTGCGAAGAAGGAAAGTAGCAAGTTGTTGCGTTTCCATACACAAACTGGTGGAAGCACACTCACTGCACAACAGCCGTTGAACAACGTGGTGCGTGTTGCTGTGCAATCGCTTGCTGCAGTGATGGGTGGAACACAGAGTCTCCACACCAACGGATATGACGAAGCACTTGGTCTTCCCACCGAAGATGCTGCACGTATTGCGTTGCGTACACAGCAAATCATCGGATACGAAAGCGGTGTTGTCGATACACCAGACCCACTTGCTGGTTCGTACTTCGTTGAGGCGTTGACTGATGAGGTTGAGCGTCTTGCATGGGAATACATCGAGCGCATCGACGAGATGGGCGGCGCAGTCGACGCCATTGAGGCCGGCTTCCAGATGGACGAAATTGAGCAGAGTGCTTATGAGTACACAAAGTCAATCGATGATGATGAGCGTGTCATTGTCGGAGTGAACAAGTTCGTTGTCGATACCGAAGCAGAGCCAAACGTGTTCCCGATTGACCCCACCCTTGCGGTCGGTCAGTTGTCTCGACTGAAGGCTTTCAAGGAAAACCGAGATCAAGCCAAGGTTGCAGAACTTCTTGAAGCAATTCGTGAGACTGCACGTGGCACGGGCAATTTATTGTTCCCCATGAAGGAAGCGCTTCGCGCGCATGCAACATTGGGCGAAGTCAGTGACGCATTGCGCGACGTGTTCGGCCAATACCAGCCAGGCCGCTAACAACTAGCTAGTTGAGAAACCTGACATTCGTCGGCGGGCGGGAAGCAGGAGTTGCTTCCTTTTTTGCCGTGCCGACATAGACAATTCCGAGAACTTGGTCGGTGTTGTCCATGCTGCAAAAAGATGTGATGACATCGTTTGCGCCTTTCGCTGGCGAACTCCACAATGCTGCGAGGCTCATCGCCTCTGCCGTTAACAACAGATTCTGAATCCCCGCTGCAACGGCGTACTTGTTCTCTTCGGTTTCATTTGCTGTCTCGCCGGCGGCAGATGCAACAACAAAAATCACCGGAGCACGTAAGTACTTTGTGCGCGCCTTTGTCACCTTTGCTTCATCATCTCCGCGGGCTGCCATTGCATCAGCGATGACTTCACCAAGGCCTCGACGTGATTCTCCGCGTACAACTGCGACACGTAAAGGCCATGTGCGCTTATGGTTCGGAGCCCATTGAGCGGCTGTCGCCATCTGATCAATCTGGGCATCAGAAACAACAGACTCTGCATCAATGAAGATGTTGCTGCGACGAGCCGCAATAAGGGCTGCGAGGTCGTCGGGTTTCATGGATCTAGTTCTTGTGCAGGTCGGCGTTGAGGCCGCCCCATGAACCGGAGCGTGCGAGTACTTCCACAGCGCCAGTCAGTGAGTTGCGACGGTAGAGCAATCCTGATTGGCCAGAGAGGAGACGAGCCTTGGTGGGAGAACCTGATGGGTCGATCACAACTGTTCCAGCAGTGACGTAGAGGCCAGCTTCCACAATGCAATCATCACCAAGGCTGATGCCAATGCCGGCGTTCGCGCCGAGGAGGCAACGCTCACCAATAGTGACCATCTCTTTGCCGCCGCCAGACAGTGTTCCCATGATGGATGCACCGCCGCCAATGTCGGAACCATCGCCCACGATGACACCTTGCGAGATACGACCCTCGACCATGGAAGCACCGAGTGTGCCTGCATTGAAGTTGCAGAAACCTTCGTGCATCACAGTGGTACCAGACGCAAGATGCGCACCGAGACGAACGCGACTTGCATCTGCAATGCGCACACCAGATGGCACGACGTAGTCAGTCATGCGTGGGAACTTGTCAACACCATGAACGGTGAGTTGTTCGCCCTTGCGTGCAAAGTTCCAGATCACTGACTCGATGGCGTCAACAGCAACGGGGCCCCGTGATGTCCATGCGACATTCTGAAGATGCCCAAATATGCCATCAAGGTTGAGGCTGCGAGGAAGTGCAAGACGATGCGACAGCAGATTCAGACGCAGATAAGCGTCGGCAGAATCAGCAGGACCCGATGACGTGTCAACTGTGA
This sequence comes from Actinomycetota bacterium, assembly GCA_009702755.1. GTDB lineage: Bacteria > Actinomycetota > Acidimicrobiia > Acidimicrobiales > Ilumatobacteraceae > UBA2093. Next base: position 29,013 of record WLHL01000006.1, on the reverse strand, counting down.
TTGTGACGGGACGAAATGCGACTCCACGATCACGGTCTGTGTCAACAGACATCTCGGTGCTTGGAGTGTCCTTTGGCAGATCTCCAAGACCTACTGCACGAAAGCGAACATCAAGTGTTGCGCCCTGCGCATCAAGAGTGGCGACTCCAACGCCCCATGCTTGTGTTGTCATTAGAAGACCTCCGGTCGAAGTGTTGGGAACAGAATGACATCGCGAATTGATGCGGCACCGCCAATGAGCATGACGAGGCGATCCATTCCGATGCCGAGGCCGCCAGTTGGTGGCATGCCAAATTCAAGTGCGCGAAGGAAGTCTTCGTCGACAGTGCCGGCTTCCGCGTTGCCAGCTTCCTTCTGCTTTTGCTCATCTTCAAAACGCGCACGCTGAACAATGGGGTCGTTGAGTTCGGAGTACGCATTGGCAAGTTCTCGGCCACCAACGAACAACTCAAAGCGTTCTGTGAGGTGTGGATCGTTGCGGTCCTCGCGAGCGAGTGGGCTGATTTCGACAGGATGACCCGTGACAAATGTTGGCTCACGAAGTGATGACTCACAGAGGTGTTCAAACAGTTCTTCGATGATCTTGCCAGGGCCATGGTGCTTTTCGACTTTGACACCGTGCTTTTCTGCGAGTGCAACAAGGTCTTCACGTGGCTGCGAGGGGTGCACCGTGACACCAGTTGCTTCAGTGACGAGATCAACCATGCGTACACGGCGCCATGGCTTTGCAAGGTCAACCTGCACATCATCAATGGTGACAACCGAGGTGCCCGTGGCATCAACTGCGGCATTGACGAACAACAACTCGGTGAGATCCATGATGTCGGTGTAGTCCGCGAATGCTTGGTACAACTCCATCATCGTGAATTCAGGGTTGTGACGCGTGGAGATTCCCTCATTACGAAAGACGCGACCAATCTCAAACACACGCTCCATGCCACCAACGATGAGGCGCTTCAGGTGTAACTCAAGTGCGATGCGTAAGTACAGCTGCATGTCCAGCGCATTGTGATGCGTGAGGAAAGGTCGTGCATGAGCGCCGCCTGCTTCCATATGCAGCACCGGAGTCTCTACTTCAATGAAACCGCGTTCGTGCAATGTGCGGCGAAAGCTTGCGATGACTGCATGGCGAATTGCAAACATGCGACGAGATTCTTCGTTACCAATGAGGTCTGCATAGCGCTGGCGATAGCGAGTGTCAGTATCAGTGAGGCCGTGCCACTTGTCGGGTAATGGACGAACTGCCTTTGAAAGAAGTTGCAAGGACGAAACCTTGATGGAGAGTTCGCCTTTGCGAGTTGCCATGATGGTTCCAGAAGCACCCACCCAGTCACCAAGGTCGAGGTCATTGATTGCATCAAATGCTTCGTCGCCCACAACTGCTTTTGAAACGAAGAGTTGAATATTGTCCGAACGATCCTGCAGTGTCGCGAAGATGAGCTTTCCTTGATCTCGCTTCAACATGATGCGGCCGGCAACGGCGACATTGACTTCAGTCTCAGTGCCTGGCTCGATGGTGCCATGGGCAGAGCGGATCTCGCCCAAGGTGTGGCTGCGATCAAAGCGGTAGGGGTAAGGGTTTGTACCCGATGAGCGAAGGGCATCGATGGCGCTGAGGCGACGAGCCTTTTCTTGCTCTAATCCACCGGCATTTTGATCAAGATTTTCGTCAGTCACAGGACTCCTACGGTAGTTGCTAAAGGCGTCCACGGAGGAAGCCATTCGTCAACTACGGTCGAATAGTGCGATGGAACAAACTGATTGTGGCAACAGCGATGCTGTTCTCGTGGTTTGTGTTCGCATCCCCTGTGGCTGATGCATCAACCGAGATCCCTGAGACCTATCTGCAGCCAGTGATGTCTGTGTCGCGCGCTCGTTCGTTGTCCACGACGGAGGCCCGGAGAATTGTGTCCGCCGTGGCCGCTTCAGGGGCGGTCGGCCACATCGTGAAGTTTCCAACAGTGGGTCTGACGTCTCATGTTCGCGATGGGGTTGACATCACACGTCTGGGAAATGGTTGGCGGATCCCGATGACCACTGTGGTTGCCCCGGAAGAATTTCTGCGCGCTGTTGGGGGAGATGTCCTTGCGGATTTGGCTCGCCCTGGCACAGTGCTGATGGGGGAACGGTCAGCATCGGTTCGCAAAGCCAAGGCGGGGGATGTTTTGACACTGCGAGACAATAAGTTTCGAAAGCGGGAGTTTGTGATTGCCGCCATTGTTCCGAATGGCTTTGTTGATTATGGCGATCTGTTCATATCAGCCGAATCTGCGACGGTTCTCGGGGCGATGAGTATTGCGCGAGTGACGATCACTGGTATTCCATCACCGAGTGCTGTCTTGGGTGCTTTGGCTGCGAAGGGTTTTGTTATCAATGACTCTCTTCGATTGCGCACGTCGTGGGACCGTGAGAATCCCGATGGAACTTTGGGGACATCATCTGTCAAGAAGTTGTTGGGTGAATTTGCTTTTCGACGGACTGGTGGTTCTGGAATTCAGATTGAGACAGCGTGGCTGTATCAGAACATCTTGTTTTCCCATCGATTCACATCTATTGGCTTGCGCAACAACTGCCACAAAGTTGTCGTTGATGCAATTCAGAATGCGCTGACAGAGATAAAGAAGTCCGGCCTTGCGTCCAAAATTGATCTACGAAATAGCAATCGATACGGCGGGTGTTACACGGCTCGGTACAACCGACTTGCTGGAACATTCGGCGCACCGTCTCGCCATGCATATGGGATGGCGCTCGATATCAACACCACGACCAATGCCCAGTGGGCAGTTCCTCAATTGGACTGTCGCATTGTTCGAATCTTTCGGAAGTGGGGATTCGCGTGGGGTGGCAACTATTGGCCGTCTGACGGAATGCACTTTGAATATGTGGGGGAGCCGCGAGACCGGATTGGCTACCCATCGCGCTATTGCCCCAACAAGGTTGCGGTGCCCAGCACCACTTTGCCTGTTTTTGGTGCCGTAACGACGACGACTTCGACCACGACGCCGTCCACAACGACGACGGATTCAACGACAACTACAACTAGTTCATCGAGTTCTACAACGTCTAGTGCCCCCACAACCTTGCCAGTAACCTCTACAACGTGAACACAAAGAAGAAACTGGTCATTATTGGCGGTGGACCTGCTGGTCATGCAGCAGCGAGTTCTGCAGCTCGCAAAGGCGTCGAAGTTGTCCTTGTGGAGCGCGAAATCATCGGCGGTGCGGCCCATCTTCTCGACTGTGTGCCATCAAAGACCATGATCGCCACTGGCGGCGCCATGAGTTTCACCGAAAGCCTGAGCGGCATGGGTCTTGAGAATCGCGATGCAGAAATCGATGTTGCTGCTCTGACCGTGCGTGTAGAGGACATCAAGAACCAGTTGTCGAGTGATGTCAGTCGCTTGCTCAAGAGCCAGGGCGTCACCATCATCAACGGTTCGGCGCGCCTGCTTGATAAAAAGACCGTTCATGTTGATGTTGCGGATGGCTCCACACAGGTCATCGTTGCCGACGACATTTTGATTTCAACAGGCACGCGTCCACGTGTTCCAAATTTTGTGACCCCTGATGGTGAACGAGTGCTGACAACTCGCGATTGTTATCCACCGCGTGTTTTCCCAGAAAGCATCACCGTGATCGGTTCAGGCGTGACGGGCGTGGAGTTCGCTCACATGTTTGCCTCATTTGGTGCAAAAGTGACTCTCGTCGTTAGCCGTCAGCAAGTCCTTCCCGGCAAGGATCCCGAAGTTGCTGCAGTTCTGGAAGACACATTCCTCGCACGTGGTGTTCGGTTGTTCAAAGGTGCTCGTGCGGTTGGTCTCGAACGCACAGAGAATGGCGTGCGCGTGATCTGTGATGATGGTCGAGTTTCGGAAACTACGCATGCAGTGTTTGCCATTGGGTCAATTCCGAATACAGAAGGACTTGGTTTAGAAGAAATTGGTGTGGAGATGGACGGCGGATACGTCAACATCAATCGTCATTGTCAAAGCAACATTGAGCACATCTATGCAGCCGGTGACGTCAGTGGCAAGTTGCCGTTGTCGTCTGTTGCCTCGATGCAGGGCCGCAAAGTGGCAGAGCAGATTGTTGGTGGTCCACGTGGACCGCATCGTCACCTTGATTACGACAAAGCTGCGTCTGCAATTTTTACTGAACCAGAGATCGCCGACGTGGGGCTTGCGGAAGCAGAAGCTTTTGCATCTGGCCGCAAAATTCGCGTCACGAAGGTTCCCTTTTCATCAACTGCAAAAGCTCTCATTAACAATGACTCCCGCGGATTCGTCAAGATCATTAGTGACCCTGCAACCGGCGAAGTGTTGGGTGGGTCCATTGTCGGTCGTCATGCCGCAGAACTCATCAGCGTCATTGCACTTGCTGTGACTGCGAACCTCAAAGTGACCGACATCGAAGAGAGTCTGATGGTGCATCCCGCACTTGCAGAGGCTCTTGCCGAAGCAGCAGAGTAAATCGACATAATAAAAAAGCCGGCGAGTTTCCCCGCCGGCTTTTTCGTTCTAAGAACTAATTGTTACTCGATGACAACAACGACGTCGCCAGCACCAACGGTGTCTCCTGGCTTGACGTTGATGGCCTTGATGGTGCCGCTCTTGTCGGCTTCGATTTGGTTCTCCATCTTCATCGCTTCGAGAACGACAACGCTCTGACCTGCTTCAACGGCTTGACCCACTTCGACAAGGACCTTCACGATTGTTCCCTGCATTGGTACTGCAATCTGTCCACTGCCGCCACCAGCACCGCCGCCAGAGCCAGATGCTGCACGAGCAGTCTTCTTCTTTGCTGGACCAGCTGCTGCCACGCCTGCTGATTCAGGAACCCACAACTTCACATCGAAACGGCGTCCATTGACTTCCACTGTGGTCTGACGCTGCACGAGTGGTGCATCGCCATCTGCAGCGGGTGCAACTGGTGTTGCATCGATACCGGAGAGATCAAGCACCTCTTCCACCCACTTCGTGGAGTGTGTGACTGCTGCGAAATCAGGATGCTCAAGGATTGCGATGTCAGCGGGGATTGTTGTGGCGATGCCTTCAACGACCATTTCTTTCAATGCACGAATGGTGCGAGCAATCGCTGTTGGGCGATCCTTGCCCCACACGATGACTTTGCCGACCAAGTTGTCGTAGTACTGGCTGATCTCGTCGCCTGACTCATAGCCACCGTCGAAACGAACACCGAAACCATCAGGTGCAACAAGCTTGGTAATCGGACCAGGGGAGGGAAGGAACTTTCCTCCAGCAGGGTTCTCTGCATTGATGCGAATTTCAATTGCGGCGCCGCGTTGTGCAGCACGAACTTCTTCTTGCGTCATTGGCAAAGACTCACCTGATGCAACACGAATTTGCCATTCAACAAGATCGATGCCTGTGATGACTTCAGAAACGGGGTGTTCTACCTGGAGACGTGTGTTCATCTCGAGGAAGAAGAAGTCGCCGTCCTGGTAGATGAATTCAACAGTGCCGGCGTTGTAGTAGCCAACGGCCTTTGCAGCCTTGACAGCAGCAGCACCCATTGCTTCTTCGACACCGTCAGGCAGGCCTGGTGCTGGAGCTTCTTCAACAAGCTTCTGGTGACGACGCTGTGCGGAGCAGTCGCGAGTCGAAATCCACACGACATTTCCCTGCTTGTCGCCTACCAACTGCACTTCAATGTGGCGCGGCCACGTGAGGTAGCGCTCAACATAAATCTCATCGCGACCAAAGAAGTTCTTTGCTTCACGCTGTGCGGAATCCATTGCCTCTTGAACTTCTGCTTCCGACTGAACGACTTTCATGCCGCGTCCGCCACCACCGAAGGCAGCCTTGATGGCAACGGGCCAGCCGAACTCTCGACCAAAGTCGATGATCTCTTGTGCTGAAGTACAGAACTCGGTGGTGCCAGGAACGATAGGTGCGCCGCCACGAAGTGCTGCTTTACGGCTCGAGACCTTGTCGCCCATCTCGTCAATTGCTTCTGGTGGTGGTCCGATGAAGGCAACACCCATTGCGGTGATTGCACGAGCGAAGTCGGGGTTCTCGCTAAAGAAGCCATAGCCAGGGTGTACGCCGTCGGCGCCACTGTCCTTGATGGCCTTCAAGATTGCTTCGGTATTGAGATAACTCTCGGCTGCGGTCTGGCCGCCGAGTGCATATGCCTCATCAGCCAAACGCACATGGAGAGCGTTGCGATCGAGCTCTGAATAGACCGCCACGGTGGCGATGCCCATCTCTCGAGCGGCACGGATAACACGGACAGCGATTTCGCCGCGATTGGCGATAAGGATTTTCTTCAGCACAGGGGACTAGTTTGCCCTGATGGACCACCTCAATGCGAACCAATCCGGACATTGGCATGTCACATCCGTTACAGAGACGGGCAGTACGAATGCCGACCTGCTGGCTCAGGGGGCTGCGGGGGCCCCGGACAGGACAGTTCTGCGGGCGGATTACCAGTCGGCAGGCCGTGGACGGCTGGATCGGACCTGGGAAGCCCCCAGAGGGGTCAATTTGCTTGTCTCGCTGCTGTTTCGAGAGGTTCCCTCCCGATTGCACGTTCTTACTCAAGTCGTGGCTCTGGCGGCTACTCAGGTGGCCCGAGGGTGTGGGGTGCAGGCGGTTCTGAAGTGGCCAAACGACATCTTGGTCGGGACTCAGAAATTGGCCGGCATTTTGGCTCAGGCCGCACCCGTGGGTCCGGACGGAAAGATCCCGTTTGTGGTGGTGGGTATCGGATGCAACCTCGGATGGGCACCACCCGACGCTGCGTCACTTGCTTCCAGTGGATGGTCGCGTGAGATCACACCCGATGAGTTCTTGAGAGCGATGCTGCCTGAGATTGATCGCCTGTTGGCATTGACTGATGAAGAAATGAATGCGGAGTATGTTTCACAACTTGCGACGATTGGTTCTCGTGTTCGGGTGGAGATGCCCACTGGTGAAGACATCGTTGGTCGAGCAATGAGCGTTGAACTTGATGGACGACTTGTTGTTCTCGATGATTGCGCGGTGACGCATCGCATCGATACGGCAGATGTGGTGCATCTTCGCCCTGCATCGGACTGAGTACCGTAGAGATGTGCTGGTAGACCAAGGAATTTCTCGCGTCACGGGTGCACCCCGTTGGATGCTTGTTGTTTCCATTGCATTAGTCACCAGCCTTGCGGGCGCTTTAGGAATCGTTCGGGCAACAAATTCACAGATGGATCAAGTCGGTCGAGTTTCTGTTGTCACTCCTGTGTTGTCTCCGGCATCTGACGGTTTCGAAAACTATTTGCTTGTTGGGTCTGACTCGCGTGCAAGCGCCACAGAGGGTGACGAAGACTTTGCCGTTGTGGGAAGCGAAGCGACAAGCCCCGGCCAACGCTCTGACACTTTGATCGTTGTTCATGTGAATACGAAAGATTCCAGCGTTGCAACGATGTCCATCCCGCGCGACTTGTGGGCACGAATGGGTGACTCCAACACCTACAAGAAAATCAACTCGGCATATCAACGAGGCCCAGATGTTTTGGTGCGGACTGTGCAACGTGCCTTGAACATTCCGATTCATCACTATGTTGAGGTGAACTTTTCGGGGTTTAAGGAAATAGTTGATGCCATTGGTGGTGTCCGCATCTGTGTGCCGAGAGCGTCACGTGACAAGTACACGGGTTTCTATATCGGACGTAAGGCATGCAAACTTCAGTCGGGTGCCGATGCATTGCGATATGCGCGAGCCCGTCATCTGGAAGAAAAGGTTGATGGTCGGTGGAAGCTTGAACCAACCGGTGACGTTGGTCGCGGAAATCGTCAGCGTGCATTCATGTCAATGCTGGCCAAAGACACGGCTTTGTTTCTCGCGCGCAATCCGATGGAGACAAGCAAAGTACTAACCGCATTTGCTTCTGCCGTTTCGGTGAATGAAGGACTCGACCTGATTGATCTCGGTCGCAAGTTGCGGCCGATGGGCGATGGCACATCTCAGTCGTTCACACTGCCTGTTGATAGTGATATGTCGACAGGGTCTTTCACATTCACTTTGAATAACGATGCGCAACCGCTGCTCGCGTTCTTTGCAGGTCTCGCTACTGCTCCTGCTGTTGGCTAACTCGACGACGAAGTTTTTCGGAAAACTCAGTGGAGTTGATGGGCTCGCCAATGCGGTTGCCCTGCAAGAGATCGCAACCCAAGACCTTCAAGCGCTGTACATGATCTTCCGTGGTGACCCATTCGGCACACACCAACAAGTTAAGAGAGTGCGCCAACTGAATGAGTGAACGCACCATGGGGTCATCGCCGCCGTCGGTACGTCCGACATCGCGCACCAAGGTGCCATCGAGTTTGAGAAGGTCTGCGGGGAATGTGCGCAGCGATGCGAGCGATGAGTATCCCGAACCAAAGTCATCGACAGCAATGCGCACACCTTGGCGCTTGAGTGCTGTGACAGTACGCAGAACAGAAGGGTTGTTCTCCACCAGGTTTGCTTCCGATGTCTCAAAAACAAGTTGAGAACCTTCGAGGCCATTGTTGCGCAGAATTGTCAGTGCACGATCAACAAATGTGATGTCAGAGAGTTGGCGACGTGATGCATTGACATGAATCGACATGGACCGGTCGACGATGCCATCGTTAATCCATTGTGCAACGGTGTGTGCGCCTTGCTCCAACACCCAGTCGCCAATCGGGGCGATGAGTCCTGATTCATCGGCAAGGTCAAGGAATGCTGCAGGGGCGAGGAGACCGCGTGTGGGATGGTTCCATCGCAAGAGAGCTTCTGCTGCAACAACTCTGCCAGTGTGTGCTGATTCGATGGGCTGGAACAGAACGCTGAACTGATTTGCAGCAAGGGCTTGTTCTAATTCAGAAGACAACTGCAAGCGCTCCCGGGCTGCTGTACGCATTTCTTCGCTGTAGAGCTCTGAGCGGCCGCGACCGCGTTGTTTTGCGCGATACATCGCAGTGTCAGCTGATCGAAGCAGTGTGACGGCTGCATCAGCAGCGGATTCAGTTGCAAGGAGTTCTGGCGTTGACATTGCAACACCGACACTTGCACCCGCTTCAATCTCAACACCCTGTAGAACCAATGGCCCTGTGATGGAGGTGCGAATTCGCTCGGCGACATCAAGTGCTACCTGCTCGTCGAGTAGTCCTTCGCACAACACGACGAATTCATCGCCACTGATTCGTGCCACGAGATCACTCGGACGAGTAGCTGCAGCAAGTCGTCGTGAGACGGACACGATGAGCTGGTCGCCAACGGCATGACCAATTGTGTCGTTGACGTGTTTGAGTTTGTCGAGGTCAATGAAAAGAACAGCAACGGTGGCGTGGGTTGTGCGACTGCGCTCTAATGCCTCGGTTGTCTTGCGAACAAAAAGCACCCTGTTCGGTAAGCCGGTGAGTGCATCATGAGTTGCTTGGCGAGCAAGTTCTGATTGTGTCTGGCGTTCTTCTGTGATGTCGCGGGTAATGGTGGCCCAATGGTGCACACTGCCATCGGCATCACGAACAACTTGAACAACGACTTCGAGAATGCGCGCAATTCCGTCAGGGGAGCGGAAACCAATTTCGCCTTCCCATCGGTTTGGTGATCCTGCTGGAGGTGCGGCATCGAGAAGCACTCGTGGAAGTTGGTCGCGCACTGCTTGCATAAATGCGCGAGCAGCAACGTCGCCATGACCTGCACCTGGGTCAGTCACGCCAATCAGAGTGCGTGCTGTGTCGTTTGCAAAAGCAAGTTCTCCGACGCGATCAAAAACAATGACTGCATCGCCAGACACATCGAGGAGGCCAACAAGTTGGTCAGAGAGTTGGCGTTGCGTGACGAGAGACGTGCAGTCAATTGCGGTGCCGACATACCCAGTCACGATGTTGTCGATGATGACTGGTTGGGTTGAGATTTGAATCCACACTGCTTCGCCTGTTGCGCGGCCGATACGGAACTCAACAGCGAATATTCCACCGTTTGTTCGAAAGTCAACCCATCGACGTTCGCACTCTGTTCGTTCGTGCGGCAATGCATTTGTCCACGGTGCGGTTCCGACAACGAGTGGTGCGCCGTTCAGAACTAATGATCGGAATGCTTCATTGGCAGTGAGAAGTCGACAATTGGTGTCGGTCTCAAACACGCCAATCGGCAGGGCAGCAGTCGTTGCATCGATATCTGTATTCTCACAGATTAAACGCCCTCTGCGGTGGACTAACTCCTCAGTGTGGTTGTCAACTACCGAGAGTAGGTGAAGTCGTTCGTGCCGACTTCGAGGACCACAGCGTTCATCTGCTCGATGATGCTTGGCGCAGTCGAGTACTTCTGTGTGTCAACGAGTGCACTGAGTGCGTACAGGGTGATGCCGTACGAGTGTGTTGAACCAGCCGGTGGGCATGGCGCTGCGTACCCGCGTTTCTTTTCGCTGTTCTCGGCCACGAAGGCGCCAGCTGGATTCGTATTCTCCAAGATGGTTGTCACGGTGGGATCGATATTGGTGATGACCCAGTGGACGTAGTCGGGTCGATCTCTGTCGGTCAACGCGATGCCGAATGCCTTTGTCTCGGGGGGTGCTGAAGACCAGGCAAGAGAAGGCGAGAACGCCTCTCCATCGCATGAATAGCGCGGGTCGAGTGCGGTACCGCTTGCCCACGGAGCAGTCAAGGTCAGGGGGGCAGTCTGTTCAATGACAGCATCGCCTTCGGGAGGGATGGTGGTGCCGGGGCTGATGGCAGCAATTTGGTTGGGAGTCGGTTCTTGCATTGTTCGACCATCGGTTGAACACGAAACGAGGGCAACGGCAGCGCATACGGCGATAGCGATGGTGGAACGCAGAGAACTCATTGGTGTGACTCTATTCAGTGCATCGGTTGTCCGTGGGTTGGCCTCACTATCCTGATGAAGATGCCGACGCAGCCTTTGTCTTCAACTGGAGAACCATTGTGCTTGATGACCATTCATGCACATCCTGATGATGAGGCATCGAAGGGTGCACCAACAGTGGCTCGATACTTTGCTGAAGGTGTGCGCACAGTTCTGGTGTGCTGCACTGGTGGCGAAGAGGGTGATTTGCAGAATCCCGCTTTGCGTGAGCCTGGTCAACCGTTCCATGGCGCGACTCCGGAAGAAGAGCGCGCGATTATTGCGCGCCTACGTCCTGATGAACTGAGACGGTCGACAGAAGCGATTGGATTCAGTGCGGTGCACATGCTGGGTTACCGCGACTCTGGCATGGCAGGGTCAGAACCCAACAAGCATCCTGATTGCTTTCACATGGCCGACATTGATGAAGCCACCGGCCGCCTTGTTGCGCTGATTCGTGCAGAGAAGCCGCAAGTCGTCCTGACATACAACGACGATCAAGCCGGATACCCACACCCCGATCATCTGCGAGTGCACGACATCAGCCTCTTGGCGTTCGAGCGCGCAGGTGATCCCACGTGGTATCCAGAACTCGGCGCACCTTGGCAAGTGTCAAAGATGTACTACACGTTGTGGGCCAAAGAACGAATTACTGCAGTGCATGAAGCATTGTTGCTGAAGTTCGGTGAATCTCCCTTTGATGAAAAGTGGCTCGCGCGTCCGTCTCAAGATCATCGCATCACCACTCGTCTTGAGATTGGCAAGTACTTGCGTGCTCGTACTGAGTCGCTGCTTGCTCATGCAACCCAAATTGATCCAACGTCAAAGTGGTGGTTTGGTCTCGACGATGACGAATTGGCCAAGGTCTACCCGTGGGAAGACTGGATTCTTGCAAAGAGCATCTATGCGCCACTTCCCGAAGGCATGCAGGAAACTGATTTGTTCTTTGCTGTGCGTGAGCACGTCTCTGTCAACTCGTAGTTGACGGTGCAGCCGATTCAGTTGCGATCAGCCAGCGCGCATTGCATCGCGTAGTTCGCGATAGCCAATGAGGATTGCGCCACTATCAGAAACTGCTGTGCGTAGTTCTTGATTGGTTGTCACAAGCGCAAGGTCGTCAATCCAGCCTTCGGCAACTCCACCGAGTGCACGCACTTCGGGAGTGTCAATGGCGGGCTGCACATGAATCTCGGTGACGCCAGGTTGCAGGTCGGCAAGTGCTGCAAACACGCGTTCACGGCTGCCGGTGCGCCAGTCGTGATCAAAGTGATCGGGGAAAACAATGCCTTCGTCCGCAGCGAGCTGACGGAAAGGGAAACCCGCAGCTTCTGCAGTGATTGTTGACGGTAAGCGAATCGGCAACTTGAACTCGTATGCAAGTTCGAGATACACATCGAAAAACTCTGGTCGCAACGTGATCGATGTGAGATGCGGTGCGAGGTGCGTGACATCAATGCCCCAGGCAATTGCGCGCTCAATCTGTGCACGACATTCGCGGAGGACTTCAGACGAATCGGCGTGCTCCCACAAGTCATCAACGGAACGCGGGAAACCACCCTCGCCCGACAAAAGAGTGGGTGCATGTGTGAGTGGACCCCAACGATACGACGGGTGTTCTGCGTTCAGTGTGAGGTGCACGCCGATGTCCTCGTTGCGGTATTCATCTGCTGCAAAGCGAGCCCATGGTGCAGGCATCATGATTGATGCACAGGTTGCGAGTCCTTCTCGAATGGCTTGGTACACGCCCACTGTTGCACCGTGGCATGAGCCGAGATCGTCGCATGAGATGATGACTAATCGAGCATCATCTGGATGGCCTAAACGCGAGGCGAGTGTGCGGGAATCGGACATAGGGAAACCCTACCTTTGGCAATGCGCCCACAGCCCACGTTGATTCGTAGAAGCAAGGTGTTCTGCACCGGCAAAGTCAGTGGAGAGCGATGTGTTTGGTTCGTATGGGTAGGCGCGACCCCATCCTTGTTCCACTAGTTCCATGTTGAGGAACAGATTGTCGGATGCTCGGTACACGTAGGCGAGGAAACGTCCGTATCGATCACGGGCCTCAACATCTCGAACGAGAGACACGCGGGTTCCTGGCGGGAAGGAACTTTTTGTGTACGACGATGCCTCGGGTCCCCAGCATTGCACTGGCTTTGTTGGGTGCACCGTTTCTGGTGTGTCGACTCCGATGAGACGAATTGTTTCTTCTTGTCCAGCGATGGTCACGGACAACGTGTCGCCATCGTGGACTGCGGTGACAGTGCCGAGAATGCGACCACCCGCATCAGATGAGATGCGGGTGGCAGTGCACGATACGAGAGTGAGACATGAGCTCACGATGATCGGAATGATTTTGCGCGACGTTTCGCGCTCCTTTGCTTAGATGCGCTCGATGAGAGTGCCGGTACCGAGACCACCACCGCAGCACATTGAAATGATTGCGTAGCGACCACCGGTGCGCTCAAGCTCATTCAGTGCCTTGGTAACGAGGAAGGCGCCTGTTGCGCCGAGAGGGTGACCCAAAGCAATTGCTCCACCGTTTGGATTGGTGCGCTCGAGATCAGCACCGACAGCCTTGGCCCATGCGAGAACCACGGATGCGAATGCTTCGTTGATTTCGAAAACGTCAATGTCACCAATCTTGAGATTGTTGCGCTCGAGCAAACGCTCTGTTGCATCAATCGGTCCTGTGAGCATGAGTACGGGGTCAACACCAACGAGGCAGGAGTCCACGATGCGGGCACGAGCCTTGAGGCCCAATGCCTTTGCCTTCTCTTCGGTCATCATGAGAACAGCAGCTGCGCCGTCAGAAATCTGTGAAGAGTTGCCTGCGGTGTGCACGCCTTCTGGGCGAGCAACTGGCTTCAAAGAAGAAAGCTTCTCGAGAGTGGTCTCGCGGAGTCCTTCGTCCTTGCTGACGCGACGTGTGCCGACAACTTCGCCGGCCTCATTGACCTCAGGTGCATCGACTTCGATGTACTGACCAGAGAAGCGGTCTTCGTTCCATGCGCGTGCAGCACGTGCCTGTGACTCAACGCCCCAGTTGTCGGTGTCTGCACGTGTGACGCCCCACTTGTCGGCGATGCGCTCTGCACCTTCGAACTGTGATGTCATTTCGTACTCTTCGAAGTAAGTCTTCGGGATGGGCACACCCAAGCCGAGGTCCTTCTTGCTGTTGCTGCCGATGGGCACACGGCTCATGACTTCAACGCCGCATGCGATTGCAACGTCAACGACGCCCGAACCAATGAGAGATGCAGCAAGACCGGTCGCTTGCTGTGAGGATCCGCACTGGGTGTCCACTGTGGTGGCAGCTGTCGTGAGAGGGAGACCTGCAGCCAGCCAAGCAGTACGAGTCACGTTGAAGGACTGCTCGCCGATTTGGCTGACGCAGCCACCGACGACTTGCTCGACGATTGCGGGGTCGATGCCATTGCGCTCAATGATTGCCTTCTGTGCAAGACCAAGAAGTTCTGCAGGGTGAAGCGTGGAGAGACCGCCGTTGCGACGACCGATTGGGGTGCGTACTGCATCAACGATTACGACTGGATTCTGATTACGTGCCATTCGCTCATCCTACGCAGAGCCCTGCCTACTACCGTAAATGGAGATGAACCCGCATGAATCTGCCTTTCGCCCATTGATGACACCAGCCGAGCATGCTCTTGAGCATCGCTTCATTCATGTCGTGGGGAGCAAGGTCTTTATTGACAACCAGCCGGCTGAGGAGAGATGGCATCAGCATTTCTTGGGCATGCATGGCGATGTTGCGTGTTGGGGTATCGATGTTCCCGATGGGGAGGATCCGGGGTACGGCGCTGAGATGGATCTGCGTGCTCTATTCGGTCGGGTGAGTGAGACAGAGTGGGCCGTTGCAGGACGTGCCGTGCAGTTGGTGGAGTGGGGTCGTACGCACCGCTTCTGTGGGCGATGCGGAGAGCAAACGAAGTTGGCTGATACCGAGCGGGCATATGTGTGTCAAGCCTGCACGTTGATGGCGTTTCCTCGTCTTGCTCCCGCAATCATCACTTTGGTGACTCGCGGTGAAGGCGATGCACAAGAGGCTCTTCTCGCTCGTGGTGCCAACTTTCCTGTGCCGATGTATTCAACTCTGGCGGGTTTTGTCGAAGCAGGCGAAAACTTGGAACAGGCCGTTGCGCGTGAAGTGGAAGAAGAAGTCGGCGTTGTCGTGTCGAATGTTCGCTATGTGGCAAGTCAGCCCTGGCCGTTCCCACATTCATTGATGCTGGGCTTTACAGCGCAGTGGGTGTCGGGGGACATTGTGTGTGATCCCGTTGAGATTATGGATGCGAACTGGTACAAGCGAGATGAGTTGCCAATGATTCCCCCTGCAATGTCGATTGCGCGCCGACTTATTGATGACTGGGTGTATCAGCGCTAGCGATCTGAGGCGTCTGAACGCCTAGCGTTTGAAGAATGAGCAACATGAATCTCGGACGCATTGGACTATGGGCAGCTGATTTCGATCTTCAGCCAATGGCAAAGTCGCAAGAAGCCATCGCACAAGTGGAAGAGATGGGCTACGGAGCCGTGTGGGTGCCCGAAGCAGTCATTCGTGAACCGTTTGCATCGACGGCACTGTTGTTGTCGGCCACAAAGAAGATTGTGTTGGCCACCGGTATCGCAAGTTTGCATGCGCGAACAGCGCAGACAATGCAAGCGGGTTGGAAGACATTGACCGAGGCGTTCCCTGATCGTTTCCTGTTGGGTATTGGTGTCAGTCATGCCCCGATGGTGCAAGGCGTGCATAAGGGAACATATGACAAGCCCTACAGCACGATGGTGGAATACCTCGATGCGATGGACAACGGAATTTTCTTTGGCGCTGCACCCACCACTGCACCGCAACGTGTGTTAGCGGCACTTGGGCCGAAGATGTTGAAGTTGGCGGCAGAACGCGGAGCTGGCGCACATCCGTATTTCACTCCTGTGGAACACACGGCCTTTGCTCGTGAAACCATGGGTGCTAGTGCGTTACTGGCCCCTGAACTTGCAGTTGTGTTGGAGACCGACGCAACGAAGGCACGAGAGATTGCGCGCAAGTACATGACGACCTACACACGTTTGCCGAACTACGCAAACAACTTGAAGCGCTTCGGATTCACCGACGACGAAATCACGAATCAAGAAGATCGACTCGTTGATGCAATTGTGGCGTGGGGGTCTATGGACACTGTTGTTGCAGCAGTGAAGAGTCATCTTGACGCGGGCGCGGATCACGTGTGCATTCAAGTGTTGACGGACAAGCCAGGCTCATTGCCGATGCGTGAGTGGCAGGAACTTGCAGACGCCACTCGTAGTTTGTGATGGATAATCAGACATACCTGCATCACATCTCCACCGCAGGGCTCGCGATTGCAGATGCTGCACGCCACTCTTTAGATGCTCCGGTGTTGGCATGTTCGCCATGGTGCGTGGCCGACCTGTTGTGGCACGTTGGTGAAGTGCATCTCTTTTGGGAGAGCATTGCAGCGAGCGGATCCACAGACCCGAGTTCAGTGATGCGAGCGAATCGCCCCATCGATACAGACATGATTCGGTGGTACGAAGCGGGTGTCGACGCACTGGTGGACACTTTGTCGCGCTTAGACCCCGACCAACCCGTGTGGACATGGAGTGGTCCTCAAACAGTGTCGTGGATCATTCGGCGCATGGCTCATGAAACCGCCATTCACGCATGGGACGCGCAGTGGGCCGTTGGGCTGCGCCCACACATTGACCCTGCACTCGCTAGCGACGGCATTGATGAGTTTGTGTATGTGATGACTCCACATTTCCGAGAAGGTCAACCCATTGTCGGTGGTTCGGTGCACCTTCACTGCACCGATGTGGAAGGTGAATGGCTGTTAACTCCGGGCGATGGCTTAGAACTCATTGCAACGCGTGAGCATGCGAAGGGTTCTGTGGCATTGCGAGGTTCTGCAGAAGACCTGCTGTTGGTTCTCTGGCGACGATCCCCGATAGACGTCGTAGAAGTTTTTGGAAACGCAGCAGTTGCTGAACGTTTCTTGATGCGTAGCGATCTGGACTAATCGCAGCACAAACAATTATTCGGCGAGGCCTACTGGTGTGTCGTCGATGATTTGGTCGAGATACTCCGACATTCCGAAGCCTGTAGTGCCTTCGTGTTCGCCCGATGTGATCTGCCATTTCGTCATGCCTTCGCTAATGCGAGTCATTAACCAGTTGCCATCGGGGTCTTGACGGCGATTGCGGAGCGGAATCAAGTTCTGTACTTCGCCCTTGAAGTTCCATTCTTTTCCAGACTTCGAGGACCGGATGACGCCTGTGACGACGTCGTGGTAGTTCTCGTCGCCAGTTGTGACAGTAGAGATCTGTACGTCGTCACACAAATGAATCTGTCCGTTGTCCCACACAAACCCACCACGAGTGCCAGGGCCATCTTTTTTGGCAACGCGACTTGCCATGAATCCGAGATTCTCGCCAAAGTTTGCTGTGAGCCATCGGTAGTACCACGGTGCTTGCCAATAGCGCGGTCCCCACGAGTGATCGCGCAAACCGAAACCGTTAATGAGCCATTCTTCGTTGCCCACTCGTAAAGATCCGTGCGCAGTGACAAGTTGTTCGTAGTGGCCTTTTGCAAACTCTTCGCCCGGTGTTTCGTGTGGCGTATCTGGCTCGCCACCAAACATGCTGGATCGTCCTTTGCCAGTGAACGTGATGTGCGCTTCGCATTCGCTGAACGGATTGTTGGCAAATGCAGACTTGGGATCTGCCATCTCGTGTGGGTTATCGAGAACGACAACTTTGCCCACGAAATCAATACGTAACTCTTCGAATGGCTTCACGATTGTCCACGTGAGTCCACCGGCATCAAGTGCGTCATTGTTCTCAATTGATGGGCGCTTAAACATGAATCCGACTCGGCCATTGGGCAAGTACAGACACACCGTCATTTCTGCATAGCCCTCGTTGGCGCGGTTGCCCATGCGGAACCACCCACCAACTTGAGTGACTGGATCAAAACAGTTGATGTACATGCTCTCGTTGAAATTGGTCTCTGGACCAAGCTCGTGCATGTACTCATCTTGTGGATCGAGACGTACTCCCATGTTGTTCCCCCCGGAATTCTGAATGTGTGGCTATAAATCAGCCGTTGAAAATACGGCTCTGCAGTTTGCGCATGCCAGCAAGCCAACGATCACGGTCGGCAACTTTGCGCTGTTCATATGTATGCACCTCTGCGTGAGGCATCACAAGGAACTTCTCTTCAACAATCGTGTTGTAGACAACGTCGGCAACATCGCTTGGCTCGAGCACTGCGCCGGATGCCTTGACAACATCGCCGCCGCGCTTGTCGATGCCGTCGTCAGCCCCAGGAGGGTTCAGCATGTTGGTATTGACGCCCTGTGGACACAAACACGTAACACGTACACCGCGATCGCCGTAGGTGATGGACATCCACTCTGCGAATGCAACTGCGGCATGCTTGCTCACGCTGTATGTGGCGCTGCCAATCTGTGAAAGAAGTCCTGCAGCGGAAGCAGTACTGCAGAAATAGCCTTCGCCGGCAGCGAGCCAATCTCCGATGAGATGTTTTGCTGCCCATCGATGTGAATGAGTGTTGATATTCATCACCATGTTCCAGGTGTCTTCATCAGTGTTCTCGAGGAATTGCCCCTGAGCGACGCCGGCATTGGCGAAGAAGAGGTGAATGAAACCAAATTTGTTGCGAGCCGCATCGATGAGTGCGATGTTGCCGGCCTCAGTGCCAATGTCTGCAACAACAGCGAATGCGGAATCAGGACGAAGCGCATTCAGCGATGTGGCAACGGATTCAAGTCGTGCTGCATCTCGGTCGGCGACGACAACTCGTGCCCCCGCTGCGTGGAAGCGTCGAGCGAGTGCTTCTCCGATGCCTCCCGCTGCACCGGTGACGACTGTGGTTTTCCCCTCAAAATTCATATTTGGAACCTTATGGCAAGGGTCACGTGGCTCATTCATCCGAGAAAGCGGAGTGTCCACCTATCGGCACGCCTCATCTGTACGATGTCGGAAGCGGGCGGAACCGGTACCTCTGGTCTTCCGTACCCGTAACCGAGAGGAGCTCACCATGATGGAAACACGCGAACCGGTCATTACCGAAGCGCTCGCCGTCATTGACAAGGCGTTGGCAGAAATGCTTCGTCGCGAACTTGTCTCTGCAGTCGAAGTAGGAGATCTTCTCCTCGACCTTCGCTCGTTGCTTAGCGCGAGCGCTGCCACCACCGACGTTTAGTCGGCTGGGCTGCTGCATCGCCCGGTAGGGGTGATGCAGCATTATCTGTGCGCATTGGCGCATACGAGCTCATCTCTCGTAATGACTCCACCAGAGAGTCACGCAACAATGCTGGGCTTTCGACTGCGGCCTCGTCGATATTGATGCCGACATCAAGGCTTCCCATATACGACATCAGCGTGACGTTGAATGCAACTCCACCCAGTGGGCCAACGGGGTAGTTCTCTAAGAGTTTTGATCCGGCCACATACAAGGGCACCCCTGCACCTCTCACATTTGAGGTAGCGAAGTCGACTGTCTCCGATTGCGCTCGTGCAAGGCGTGTAACCACGGATGTGGGGATCACGGTTGACACTGTGGCGATTGCTTCGAGCGATCCTGACGCAGAGCCTTCGCGTGCGGCCGTGAGAATCTCATTGACGGCAGCGAAACGCTCGGGCAGTGGCATCTCTGAGGTAGGAACCAACATGCGAGCCAATGTGAAGGCATTTGTTCCGCTGCCTTCCGTACGCGTGCTGATCGCCATCGATGCCCGCAGTGATTCAACAGGTGCACCTAACTGCTGGTGGTATTTGCCGGCAGCATGAGCAGCGGCGGTGACGAAGGCAGTGTTCAGTGTGCCGTTCATTGCTTTTGCTGCGCCGCGCATGTCGTGATAGCTGATGCGAGTTGTTTCAAGTCGGCGACGCAGTGACCGTGACGTCCAGAGCGGGGAGCGTGCTGCATCTGTTTCGTTCAACTGCGCGATGAGACCTTTGATAGTCGCTGATGTTGATGAGCCAATTGTTCCGATGAGTGATGGATCAGCAAGCACATCGCGCACTTGTCGTAAAACGGAGAGTGGCAAACGCAAACTGTCGGTCATGGCTCCGCGCAATGCTTCTGTGGCATCGGGAGATGAGATATCTGTTGCAGCATTCACGATTGCTGGATCAAGTGCGGGAAGCGGACCGGGCTCTCGTTGTAAGTCGAGATAGTGCATGGAGAGTTCAACCCCTCCTTGACCATCGGTCACCGTGTGATGCAGTTTTTGAACAAGTGCACTGCGTCCCCCGCTCAGGCCATCAACAATGATGAAATGCCACAAAGGTCGTGAGCGATCAAAAGGATCTGCAACGAGCAATGTCACGAGGTCAAGAAGCTGACGCATGTCGCCTGGCTCGGAAAGAGAAATGTGGCGAACGTGATAACGAATGTCAAACGATGGATCGTCAACCCATGTGGGGTTGCCTAAGTTTCCTGGCGCAGGAAGAACGCGACGACGCAAACGTGGGAAGAGAAGAGATGTGCGTTCCATACGCGCATACAAGAGGTCCATGTTGGGTGGACGATCCAGGATCGTGATGTTGGCGAACGTCGAAGCGAGATGTGGGTCCTTTTCAAGA
This sequence comes from Actinomycetota bacterium, assembly GCA_009702755.1. GTDB lineage: Bacteria > Actinomycetota > Acidimicrobiia > Acidimicrobiales > Ilumatobacteraceae > UBA2093. The sequence goes on along the minus strand of WLHL01000006.1, from coordinate 8,545 downwards.
CGCCACATCAATGACTCGGTATCGCTCATCCTCTTTTCGTGGTCGACCATCTGACCAACCTACAAGGACTACATGGGGACGCTGGTGTGCTTGAACTCGTTCAAGATGGGCCAGTCAATATCGTCCAAAATACGGTCAATGGTGCGACGGGCAGCTGCGGTATCGCCGTGGGCATGGTCGAGGAGGCGAACGAAAACGGCCTTGTCGTCAACAATAAAAGTGGGCGTTCCCCACACTTGGTGGGATCTCACGTACTTGGTGTGTTCCTCGCGAACGACGTCCAGCGTGCGTCCGGACTCAACATCGGCGAATGCCTTGGGCGCATCGCCACCTGCAGATTCAATGATCTCGGTGATGCGAGCACGGTCAAGGAGAGATCCGCCGTTCACGTGTCGATAGTTGAACATTGCTTGGTGGTAATCGAGAAACGCAGAGTTCTGTTGATCGCGCAGTGAGATAGCCAATTGCAACGTGAGGAGGCCACTATCGCGTTCGGGAGTTTCCCAGATGTCTTGCTGTCCTTCTTCGACATGTGCTTGCCCCAAGCAGAAAGGAAGAAATGTGACATTCCAATCTGCCCCGGCACGAAGGCCTTCCACTACGTGGTCATGGACGAGTCGCGCGAATGGGCAGCGATAATCAAAAGTGAGACCAAACGAACGTGTCATACAAACCTCAACCTACGGCCAGAGATGCCTATTCCCTGATTGTTCTGTTAACCAAGAACAGATCTGATGATTGGTACTGCAATTCCGCCGAGGATTGCGCCCGTCACAATTCCACCCACGATGTCGGACAAGTGATGAATACGAACTACGACGCGACTGAGAGCGACGATGAGCGCAATAGAGCACCAAAGAATGACGAGCGGAAAACCAGTGAATGAGCTGAGAATGATTGCAGCAAAGGTTGCTGATGACGCATGCCCACTGGGAAAACTGGATGTACTCGGAGTGCGCACTTCAAAACGTTCATCACCTGATGTTGTGGGACGCTCGCGACGGAAGAGCCGCTTGATTCCTTGATTCACAATCAAGCTCTCAATGCCGAGTGCGATGGAAAGTGCAAGTGCTTGCTGCAACCGTTCGATTGATCCGATGGAGCGAAGTAATCCGACGGCGTGCCACACGATGCTGAAGTCACCAATTGTGCTGGCGAACCCGAACAAGGCGACAGACGCTTTGTTGTTGCGCAATGGTTCAAGGATGCGGTCGCCCGCAGAATCAAATGCAGACATCAGAAAGTAGCGATGGTGTTTTCGACGAGGGATGCAATCTGTGCGGGATGTTCAAGTGGTCCGAAGTGGCCCATCTCATCGAATTGCACATAGGTAGAGCCAGAAATGTTCTCTGCAACTTTGATTGCAATAGATGACGGCTGGAATGGTGCAGGTGCACCGGCAAGAACCCACACGCGAGTTGAGATGTTTGCAAGATCTCCCCACGTGCTGTGAGTGCCACCGGTTTCATAGGTGCGTGCTTCATGCTCGGGTAAACACTTCAGTTCCACTTCACCATTTGCGTTTGGCTTAAAGCCATGGCGAACATACGCCTCGCGGGCGACAGGGTGAAATGAAGCCATAGGTGGTTTCGCAGTGAAGTTTTCAAGCGCTGCTTCAAAGGTGGGAAACGTGGAACGGCGCTTTCGCGCTCCACCTGCAAGCGGGCTCGATGGCCGATCCTCATCCTCTGGAGTCGGAGGGAAGACAATGGGTTCAAACACGAAGAGTGCAGAGAACAATGCGGGTTCTCGCAACGCCGCCATCAAAAGCGAAGCTCCGCCCATTGAATGGCCGATGCCAACGATGGGTTGCCCGCCATGTTGTGCAGAGAGATGACGCGCGGCCGCGAGAGCATCGTTGCCATATTGCTTCCACTCGATGGTGGCGGGGTCAACTGTTTCTGCATCGCCGTATCCGCGGTGGTCAAAACCCATGACGTGATGGCCAGCAGAAAGAATCTGAGCCATTGGTTCCCAACAATGCGCGTGGAAGCCAGTGGCATGAGAGAGAAGAACAGGGGAGCCTTGTCCTCCGAAGTCATGCATTGCAATGATGATTCCGTCCAGAGACGGAATCATCATTGCGTCGTTGCATGCAACGTGAAGAGTCACTTCAGTGCGTTGAAGAACATGGCCGTTTCCTCTGGGAGGTTGGCCGGAATGACGTAGCCGTCTGTGTTGCGAATCTGTTCCCAGTTGTCGCGGATGTCTTCGAGAGAGATGCCTGGCTTGTAGTAGCCCTGTGTCTCGCCGATGAACACTCGTGCAACACGACCACCACCAACGGAGTAGATCTCGCCGGTGACATCGCAATCTTCATGTGAGAGCCACGCAACGATTGGTGTCACAAGTGCTGGGTCAAGCTTGTCGCCAATTGCACCCATGAGGTTCTCGGTCATGCGTGTGAGTGCGAGAGGTGCAATCACGTTTGCCTTGATGTTGTACTTTGCGCCTTCAGCCGCGAGAACGCGAGAGAAGCCAACGAGGCCCATCTTTGCTGCGCCGTAGTTGGCCTGGCCGAAGTTGCCGAAGATGCCTGCAGCGGACGATGTGGAGACGATGCGTCCGTATCCCTGCTCACGCATGCGAATCCATGCTGGGCGTGTCACATTGAATGCACCCTTGAGGTGCACGTCAATCACTGGGTCAACAAGATCAGGTGTCATGTTGTGGAAGGTCTTGTCGCGCAAGATGCCTGCGTTGTTGATGACGATGTCAACACGACCGTATGCGTCAACTGCAGTCTGGATGATTCCCTCGCCACCTTCTGGTGTGGAAACGCTGTCGTGGTTGGCAACTGCTTCGCCACCTGCAGCGCGGATTTCATCAACGACCTTCTGGGCAGCACTTGCGTCTGCACCTGCACCGTCAACAGCGCCACCGAGGTCGTTCACGACCACCAATGCACCGCGTGATGCGAGAAGGAGTGCATGCTGTCGGCCGAGACCGCCACCTGCACCTGTGATTACTGCAACTTTTCCGTCATATGTCAACTTACTCATGGCTTTTACCGTAGCCCCGAGCGCCTACTCTGACCACATGGACGAACTTCTCCCACCAGATGACGATCCTCGTCGTTTGGCGGTGAGGGAGTGGATTGCGAATCATCCGAACCCTTCTCCTCGTGATTGTGCGGAATCCGGGTATGTCGCACCACATTGGCCGCCGCCGTATGGCCTCGGTGCTGACCCTGTTCAGCAAATCATCATTGATGACGAGTTTGCTCGTGCTGGGGTGAAGAGGCCTTCGAATCAAATCGGAATTGGTTGGGCTGCACCCACCATTATTTTCGCGGGCACACAAGAGCAAAAAGAACGGTACGTGCTGCCAGCATTGGCTGCCGAAGAAGTGTGGTGTCAATTGTTTTCCGAGCCCGGCGCAGGCAGCGACCTTGCGGGTTTGTCGACTCGTGCGGTGCGTGATGGCGATGAGTGGGTGGTGAATGGGCAGAAGGTATGGACGACCGGGGCGCACTATTCAAAGTTTGGAATTTTGATTGCTCGCACTGATCCTGATGCACCAAAGCACAAAGGAATTACGTATTTCATTTGCCCCATGGATTCTCCAGGAATTGAGATCCGCACCATTAAGAACATCGCTGGTGCAGAGAGTTTCAATGAAGTGTTCTTCACTGATGTGCGCATTCCTCATGAGAATGTTGTGGGTGATGTGAACGATGGATGGCGACTCGCAAAAGTGACATTGGGGAATGAGCGAGTATCGCTCTCTACTGGCGGTGTGTTGTGGGGAGCAGGTTCGACCGCCCTCGACATCATTGAAGAAGCAAAGAAACTGGGGCCGCACAGTGCTGTGATGCGTCAACGTCTTGCGAAGTTGTACATCGAGCACACGGTGATTGAGATCATTCGGATGCGAACTCTCACGGCGCGATTGCGTGGAGAGCAACCAGGGCCTGAAGCAAGTATTCGAAAAATCATGGCGGATGAGCATGGTCAGCGTGCGATGGAGATTGCCCGCGACATCATCGGTGCCGATGCGATGATCATCGGCGAACCAGATGCAAAGACCGGAAAAACAATTCGTTCGAAGAGTTGGTACAGCGGCTACATGTTTTCCAAGGCGCTCACTATTGGCGGTGGCACAGGCGAAGTGCAGCGCAACATTCTGGGCGAAAGAGTCCTTGGCCTCCCTGTGGAGCCCGACCCTGAAAAAGGTTTATCGTGGGCTGACACTCGAAGGGGAGGGTGAGTCATGAGCGCATCAACTGAACGACTTGTCGTTGACTTGTTGGATCCGAATCTGTATCAATCGAACCCTCATGACGTCTGGGCATGGATGCGTGCGAATGAGCCGGTGTATCGCGATGAGAAAAATGGTTTGTGGGGTCTGACTCGTCATGCCGACGTGATGGACGTTGAACGTCGCTCTTCAGTCTTTTCGTCAAAGGGCGTGTATCGGGCGAATATTTCAATGGATGAAAGCAACATGATTGCACAAGATGATCCGCGTCATCGCCAGCAACGCATGTTGGTGCAGCCACAACTCACTCGTTCTGCTGTTGCGGAGCGAACACAGGAAATTGAAGCACTCGTCGCAGAACTGATTTCTGAAGCTGTTGATAGAGGCGAGTTCGAAGTTGTAGAGATGTTGGCCGGTCAACTGCCTGCTCGATTGACGTCTCGGTTGTTGGGGTTCCCCGAAGAGATGTGGCCACAACTGAAGTCATGGAGTGAGCGTTTGATGCGCACCGACATGCGTGAGCGTGACGAAGCGGTGATGGGCGAGTTCATCGAAGCAAATCGTGAATTCATCGGCGCGATGATGCCCATTATGGGGGAAGTCGCGGCGTGCCCTCGCAATGACTTCATGTCCATCTGGGTGAATAGTGAAATTGATGGAGAACGATTGCCGCCTGAGTCCATCGTGCACGAGGTGGGATTGTTCATCGCTGGTGGCGCTGAGACAACGAGAACCGCAATCTCGCACGGATTGCGTGAGTTCTGTCGCCAGCCAGAGCAATGGGAGATGTTGGCGAATGATCCAACATTGATTGACGGTGCTGTTGAAGAAGTTCTGCGTTGGGTATCACCGTTGAACAACATGTTCCGCATGGCGCTCACTGATGATGTTGTAGGCGGTCAACCAGTAAAAGCCGGTGACAGATTTGTGATGTTGTATCCGTCAGCAAATCACGATGAGTCGGTGTTCGCTGATCCCTTCACTTTTGATATTCGTCGTCATTCGAACCCACATCTTTCATTTGGGTTTGGAACCCATTTGTGCGTTGGTGCCAACCTGGCTCGGCTAGTTCTCACCTCTGTCTTTCGTGAGTTGTCCCAAAAAGCAACGCATTTAGAAGTGGTAACGGAGCCCGATGTCGAAGCCAATATTTTTGCTCGTGCCGTCAAGTCCTTCACGATGAGGGTGTCAACTCGGGCTGTGTGACGAAGATGCAGGCTGTTCCTGCATTAGCCTGAGCGAATGCGCCGTCGCTTTATTGCCCCCATTGCCCTCGTCCTTGCTGTCTCTCTTGCTGGGTGCTCCGGAGGAAACTCTGCTGACAATGTCGTTCAGCCCACTGACGATTTGAGCCAGGAGAATCTGAATGATCCTTCAACGCCTGATCCTGATCAAGAGGCAGCAGCTGCTACGTGCAAGGAAGCAAAGGAAGTGTCTGGCCGTGCTCCTCGCATCGTGACCACTGTTGCCCCGATCACCAACTTGGTTGCTTTGATGGTGTCGGGTACATCAATTGAAGTGGACGGCATTGTTCCAGAAGGCACAAACTCTCACACGTTCGAACCACCTCCGAGCGCAGCATCCGTCCTCGAACGTGCCGATGTCATTTTTGTCAATGGACTTGGGTTGGAAGATCCGACTCTCGAACTTGCAAGAGCAAATGCAAAAAACTCTGTCGTGTGCGAGCTGGGGACAGCAATCTTGCCGAAGGGCAGCTGGATATTTGACTTCTCATTCCCGATGGATGGTGGCAAGCCAAACCCACACGTATGGACAAGCCCATTTTTGGTTCTTGGTTACTTGAATATCATTCGTGATGCAGCTGCTGCCCTTGATCCAAGCAGCATGGAGATCATCGACGCTAACTACATCAAGTTGTCGAGAATCGCAATGGACCTTGATGAGGCAGTGAAGACAGCATCGGCAACGATTGCTCCTGCCAATCGCAAATTGTTGACCTATCACGATGCGTACGCATACTTTGCTGATCGTTACGGGTATGAAGTCGTCGGAGCAATCCAGCCACAGTCTTTCGAAGAGCCCTCTCCGAAAGAAATTGCGAACCTAATTGATCAGGTGAAAAAAGAAGGCGTTGTCGCTGTCTTTGGCAGTGAAGTCTTCCCTTCTCCCGTTCTCGAGCAAATCGGTAAAGAAGCCGGGGTGCGTTATGTCGACACTCTTCGTGATGATGACCTTTTGGGTAAGCCTGGAGACCCTGAACATTCATGGGCAGCACTCATGCGCTCGAACTACATCACAATGGTGACCGCATTGGGCGGCGATGCTGCGGCGTTGAAAGCAATCAAGTCTGATATCGGTTTGGTTGATAAGGCGTTCTATCCGCAGTGACCGCTGAAATACTGGTCGAATGCGCGCACATCACATGCGCATACGACTCCACAGTGGCTGTGCACGATGCCCATGTCACCATCCATCGTGGTGATTTCGTCGGAATCGTCGGGCCATCTGGTTCTGGCAAGACAACCTTGCTGAAGGCTGTTCTTGGCGCAGTAAAGCCAGTGGAAGGCCACGTCACGAAGAAGCCTGGGCTTCGCATGGGATACGTGCCTCAGGTGGAATCTGTCGACTGGAATTTTCCAGTGACTGTTCTCGAAGTGGTGGCCATGACGCGTACCGCTGGACGTTTCTTTCCTCGCATTACTCCCACGGAACGTGCCGAGGCACTCGAGGTACTTGAGCGCTTAGGTCTCGGTGGTCTCGAAGGTCGTCATATTCGTGAACTCTCTGGCGGACAACAACAACGAGTCTTTGTTGCACGTGCGTTGTTCCACCGTCCAGAGCTTTTGGTGCTTGATGAACCCACGTCGGGTGTCGACGTGCGCACGCGTCATGAGGTTCTCCATCTCCTTGCAGATCTTCACGATGATGGAGTTTCGATTGTTCTGACAACCCACGATCTCAACGGTTTGGCAGCGCACTTGCCTCGGTTGGTATGCATCAATACGTCGGTGATTGCCGATGGTGCACCTATAGATGTTCTGAATTCTGACGTTCTGGAAAAAACTTATGGTGCGCCGATGGAAGTGTTGATCCATGGTGGCATGCCCATCGTTCTTGATAACGGTGGAGACAATCTGGCTCGTCGCTTAGGCGAGATGGGTGAGGCAGGAAAATGATGATTGCCGGGATTCTTGATCCATATCGCTACGACTTCTTTACAAACGGAATTCTTGTAGCAACGATTGCGGGAGCACTCTGCGGTCTTCTTGGAGTTTTCGTTGTGCTGCGAGGACTGAGCTACATCGGTCATGGTCTCTCGCACTCCGTTTTTGGCGGTGCAGCCGCATCGGCCGTGATGGGGTTGAACTACTTCGTGGGTGCAGGCATCTGGGGTGTTACATCAGGAATCATCATTGGCCGTATTGCTCGTCGCCGATTGATCGGGGCTGATGCTGCGATTGGCGTTGTGACGACAGCTTCATTCGCGTTGGGTCTTGCGTTGCTCAACAGGTATGGCCAAGCGAAGAAGAGCATTGAAGCGGTTCTTTTTGGCAGCGTGCTGGGCGTTGAGACGGTTGACATCATCGCAGTGTCTGTAGTGGCGATTCTGACTGCGGTTTTGGTTTTTGGTCTGTACCGTCATCTTCTGTTTGCAACATTTGATCCAGAGGTTGCGCAAGTTTCTGGTGTCAAAGTGTCGTGGGTGGAAGCACTCTTGATGGGAATGTTGTCGCTCACAATCTTGGTCACAATGCGCGTCATCGGCACATTGTTGATTTCTGCATTGCTTGTCATTCCTGCATCAGTTGCACGAATGCTGACTAACTCGTTCTCACGCATGCTGTGGATTTCTCCACTTGTGGGAGCAACGTCTGCATTTGTCGGAATGAACCTCGCGTATCACTTAGATACGTCTGCAAGTGCCACAATCATCTTGGTGGGCACTCTGATGTTCATCGTGGTGTATGCGGTATCCGGCTTACGTGGTCGTTCGCGAATCGCACACATTCATCACGTATAGAAGTGGTTACAGGTCCCACTCAACACCAGTAGCGGTGTCGCGAACTTCAATACCAATGTTCACAAAGGCATCGCGAATGACATCGGACAAGTCGTAGCGCTTCTCGGCGCGAACAGTTGCACGAATGGCAAGCATGGCCTCAACATACGGTGCAACAACATCGCGTGGGTTGCGTACACCACCAATTGCTGCGTCACCGAGGGCGCTGATCATTGATCGCACTGCAGCGCGTGCTTTGTCTGCGATGTCGCCTTGCAAGGTGTCGGCGGACCAATCATGAATGGCTTGTTCCAATGCAAGGCACGCGCGCACAGCGCCATCTGCATCGCGCGCCGTCATCGCATCTTCAAACTCTTGTTGGTG
>WLHL01000059.1 GCA_009702755.1 Actinomycetota bacterium | reverse complement strand
GTTGGGTGCTGGGCGGGTTCGTTGTTGCACTTATTGCAGTATTGATTGCCTCATTTAAGCCACACACCGCAAAGATCGCAGCTCCTATTTATGCTCTTGCAGAAGGCATTGTGCTTGGTGCAATTAGCCGCGCATACTCCGAGATGTACGACGGAATTGTCACGCAAGCCATTGGTGCAACCATGGGCGTATTCATCGTGATGTTGTTGCTGTACCGCAGCGGTGTCGTGAAGGTAACAAACAAGTTCCGTCGCATAGTCATGGGTGCAACACTCGGACTTCTGGGCTTCTACCTGATCTCGTTTGTCATCGGAATCTTTGCTGGCTACCCATCGTTCATCAACGATGCAAGCCCCTTGGGCATTGGCTTCAGTGTTTTGGTTGCCGGTCTTGCCGCGTTCCACCTCGCACTTGACTTCGACACCATCGAGCAGGGCGTTGCGAACAAGTTGCCAGCACACATGGAATGGTTCTGTGCACTTGGTCTGACCGTCACCTTGGTGTGGTTGTACCTTGAGATTCTTCGTCTCTTGTCGAAACTTCGCGAGAACTAAATCGCTCGCTCATGTGAGCGAGATCATTCACTGAAATTCAGGGATTACGGCGAGCCGTGGGGTGCGCTGCAAGATGACCGGGCTCAATGGGCTCTCCGGTGATCTCGTCATTCCAGTAGGTGCCATTGTCGAGACGACCTAGTGCGAACTCGACATCTGCCAAGTCGCGTTCCATGGTGTCAAGGTCGAGTGGGCTTTCTGGATTCACGTTCGTCATCGTAGGCGGGCAAGGTGGGGCAATGCGAAAGAGGTACGGCGCGATGGTCGTTGTAGCCTCGCCTGCATGAGTTTGCCTTTCCCCGCCCTTGACGGTTCCGCACCAAAGACCCAGAAGTTCCCTGAAGCACCAGAGATGGGCATCGACCCATCGAAGCGCTACACCGCAACAATGGAGACCACCTTGGGCACCATCGTGATTGCACTTGATGCAATCAACGCGCCTCGCACCGTGAACAACTTTGTGTATCTCGCTGGATACCACTACTACGACGGCATCATCTTCCATCGCATCATCAATGGCTTCATGTGCCAAGGCGGAGACCCAACAGGCACCGGCACTGGTGGCCCTGGCTACCGCTTCGGTGATGAATTGCCAAAGCCTGGTCAGTACCAAATTGGTTCAGTAGCAATGGCAAACGCCGGCCCGAACACCAACGGTTCACAGTTCTTCATCGTTAGCGGCGCAAGCGGCGTTTCATTGCCACCTGCATACGCATTGTTCGGTCAAGTCGTGAAGGGCCTCGACGTTGTCGATGCGATGCAGAAAGTGCAAACCGCACGCGGCGATCGTCCTATCGACGATGTGGTGATCAACAGTGTCACCATCACTGTCGCCGACTGAAGTCAGTCTCGCTTCGGCAAGGCGTATTGCACTTGCCGCACAAGGTTTCGCATCACCACGTCCCACGGGTCGTGTGGATCGACGGCACCTTCGAAAAGTTCTCGATCACGTTGGACTGATTCAAATTGATTCGGTCAATGTGCTTGTACGAAGTCAGGAACTTCCGTTGTTTTCGCGATTGGGAGATCATCCTCGCACGTTGATTCCTGATGCAACGGCCGACGGTGAACTCTTTGAGTACTGGTGCCATGAGGCATCGCACCTTCCATCGTCAATGCATCGATTAATTCGTTGGCGAATGGAAGATGCACGGAACGGGACAATGTGGCCTGGGTTACGAAAGTTTGCGAAGTCAAAGCCACAGTTCGTGCAAGAAGTGCGTGATCGTGTCTACAACGACGGACCTCTTGTTGCCGGTGACGTGAAGACACGCACTGGCCCCAAAGGTTCGTGGTGGGACTGGGACGACGGTAAGGCTGCGCTGGAGTATTTGTTCTGGACTGGCGAAATTACTGCGCAACGTAGAACGAATGATTTCGCACGCATGTACTTTGCGCCGCACCACGTGTTGCCTGCTGAAGTGTTGAAGGCGAAGACTCCGACAGAACGTGAGGCGCGAAGCGAATTGTTGTTACTCGCTGCAAAAAGCTTAGGAATTGCGACGGCTAGTGACTTGCTTGATTACCACCGTCAGCGGCCGGGCGTTGCAAAGCCAGTGTTGGCGGAATTAGTGCATAGTGGTGAGCTTGAACAAGTACGCGTAGAAGGGTGGCGCGATGTTGCGTACATGGTGCCCGGTGTTGCAAAGCCACGCAGTGTGAATACGCGCGCTTTGGTGTCGCCGTTTGATTCGTTGGTGTGGTGTAGGCCACGTATTGAGCGCCTCTGGGATTTCCATTACCGCATTGAGATCTACACACCTCAGGCAAAGCGTGTGTATGGCTATTACGTGTTGCCTTTTGTGTTGGGTGACCGGATTGTCGCGCGAGTTGATCTCAAAGCAGATCGTCAAGCAGGTGTGTTGCTTGTTCCAGGTGCATACAGCGAACCAGATGTTGATCTGAAGAACGTCGTGACCGAACTTGCGGCAGAACTGAAGCTGATGGCTCAGTGGTTGGGATTAGACGCCGTGAAAGTTGGCGACAATGGTGATCTCAGTTCGAAGCTGTCTCGACTGTGTCGGTAACTGCATCTGCGGTTGTCTCTGGCTGATTGACAGCTGTTGCCCATCGAATTGTTGATGCAACAAATTGTCCGATCGGCTTGACGACAATTTTCTCAGCAACGGGCAAGTACGGAAGCTTTAGTTCTACGCGTGCCCACACCGGAAGTAGAGCAATTGCTGCTGCACTGATGAGTGAGTACGGGATCTTCGACGTGAAGGGGAGTGGGGGCTCAAGCAACAAGTACTTTGCGACGTCAGCAGATTCTGTGGTGCCTTTTAACTCGTAGCGGTACATCGCAAGTTGATCGCGAAGTCCTTGCACAGACGTTGGTGGTGCGGGTACTCCGAGTGCACGGGCAATCACTGCCATGTCTTCGACGTAGCCGTCTGCTTCTTCCGCCGTGAGCGTGTCGGCACCGTATGCCTGATACGCGCGAAGAAAACTGTCGACTTCTGCAACGTGCACCCACCGAAGAAGATGAGGGTCATTGGCTGAGTATGCACGACCGTCAGATGCGGTGCCGACAACACGGGTATGCACGGTGCGAATGCGATCGATGGTTTGCTGTGCGAGGTCTGCGGGGCCAAAGGTGGTTGCAGCAAGGAAGTCGGCGGTGCGCTGCAAACGCCCCCACGGATCATTGCGGTAATCGGAATGTTGTGCGACACCGGCCATCGTAAGTGGATGCAGTGACTGGAAAAGAAGAGCCCGCATGCCACCGATGAACATGGATGCGTCGGTATGCACCTTGTGGATGGGTCGGTCAGGGGCGAACCAACGGGGCCCGGGTGTCAGCATGACGGCAGCTTGCTTGTCCTCTGCATTGTCACCGATCACACGGTCTCGTAATGCGTCTGCCAGGGCAGTACGTACCGATTCCACGCGTTCGTTAAGAGAATCGGGGAGGCGCACCATGCCTTCATCGTGCCACTAATTGCGGGTCATTGCACCTGCGAATGTGTCACCTCTTGTGAACACTACGATTCTTTATGTGAGCGACATACAAAGCACCCCAGTAGATGCAAGCGGCAAGATGCCGAAATGGGTGATCAAGGCGATTGCCCTTTTCTGGCTTGGTTTTCTCGCCACCTACTTGGTGCGAAACACTGTTCAAAAGTTGAGTTCAATCGCCTTGCTGCTGTTGGTGGCAACGTTCATCACACTGGCACTTGAGCCTGCGGTGAATCGACTCTCGGCGCGGGGTATGAAACGTGGATCTGCCACCGCTTTGCTTTTGGTCTCACTCGTCGTTGCGACCCTGGGTTTTGTTGCCGCGATGGGCACCATTGTTGCTCAGCAGGTTGCTGACTTGCTGGCGAACAGTGAGCAGTATGTGAACGACACTGTCAAAATCATCAACGACATTGGCAACTCACACATCGACCCTGCAGAAGTCAATGCATCAATCTCCGATCCGAATGGACCAGTGCAGAAGTTCATTCTTGGTCAGCGAGATAATGCTTTCAAAGTGTCCGTGCAAGCTGTGGGTGCTCTCTTCCAAGGTTTTTCTGTTCTCTTGTTTGCGTTCTACCTAGTTGCGGACGGTCCTCGTCTTCGCCGTGTGATTTGTTCTCGCTTACGACCAGAGCGTCAACGTGGAGTTCTTGATGCTTGGGAACTTGCAATCACAAAAACAGGTGGCTTCCTGTATTCCCGTGCCTTACTTGCGGTGTTGTCAGCGTTCTTCCATTGGATTCTTCTTCAATCAGTGGGTGCTCCTGCTCCGATTGCAATGGCGCTGTGGGTGGGTCTTATTTCGCAGTTCTTGCCCGTCATCGGTACGTACTTGGCTGGAGTCCTACCGGTGTTGCTCACTTTCATTGAATCACCGACAAAAGCTCTCATCATCCTTGTGTTCATCCTCGTATATCAACAAGTGGAGAACTACCTCTTCTCGCCACGCATCACAGCGCGGACACTTGAACTTCACCCGGCATTGGCATTTGGTGGAGCACTCGCGGGTGCCGCAGTTCTTGGACCAATTGGTGCGCTACTTGCTCTGCCCGCAGTTGCAATGGGCCAGGCACTGATCTCTGCATGGGGCGTGCGACACGATGTCATTGATGACCCATTGACGCACATTGCACCGACAAAAGTTCGAGTGAAGAAGACGAAGAAAAACAAAGTGTCATGACAGGTGTGTCACCGACGCAGTTTGCTCCGCTGGCAATTGTGTCGCGTGGTGGAATTGACGAAAGCATTCACTTCGGTGCGTTGGTTGCTCTTGACTTGCATGGTGAGATCGAATTCAGTGTTGGTGATCCACACGTCACAATCTTTCCGCGTTCAGCGACAAAGCCGTTTCAAGCGCTGGCCATGGTTCGTGCGGGGCTTTCCTTACCCGCAGATCAGTTAGCGCTTGTCTGTGCAAGTCATAGCGGGCAAGCCATTCACCAAGAAATGGTGCTCAGCATTCTTGCCGGTGTTGGTCTTAATGAATCAGCACTGCTGAATACACCTGGATTCTGTGTTCATGTTCCGTCAGCACATGAATCAATTCGAACTGGGCGTGGAAAGACTGCGCTGCAGATGGACTGCAGTGGGAAGCACGCAGGCATGTTGGCAACGTGCGTGATTAATGGGTGGTCGACGAACGACTATCTGCACGAAGATCATCCCTTGCAGATTGCGATCACAGAGACGATTGCTGAAGTCACGGGTGCTCCGCCAGTTGCCATCAGCACAGATGGATGTGGTGCACCTGCGCACATGATTGAACTTCATCGTCTGGCACGTGCAATGCGCGCTCTCGCTGTTGGTGATGCTGGGTCTGATGGTCGCATGATTTTTGAGGCGATGGAAAAGCACCCGCATTTGGTTGCTGGTGATGATCGACATGCAACAGCTATTTCTGCTGCCATCCCTGGCTTGGCTGCAAAGGATGGCGCTGAATCCATTTATGTTGCCACTATGAGCGATGGTCGGGCAGTGGCACTGAAGCTTTCGGATGGCTCGGGTCGTGGCATTGCCTCTGTTCTGCTGGCGGCTTTGCAGCGTCTCGGCATTGATGTATCTGCAGTTCCGGACTCAGTCACTGAAGTGGTGCTGGGTCATGGCAAGCCCGTGGGTGGTGTCCGCGCTGTGAACATCTAGGTTTTGCATATGGCAATTCCCTTTGTTCCCCGCATCGACGATGCGCCCTATGCCGTTGCCGAGCAGATGACGCCACTCATCCAGCGCGTCATTGCAAAGAACCCGTCGAAGTTTTCGTATCACGGCACTGGCACGTACATCCTCGGAACAAAAGATGTTGTCGTGATTGATCCGGGTCCTGAACTGGGTTCACATCGCGATGCATTACATGAGGCACTGACGGGACGCAATGTTGTGGGAATCGTGGTCACTCACTGCCACTCAGACCATTCACCTCTCACTGCATGGCTGCATGCTGAAACGAATGCCACACGGTATGCAATCGGGCCGCATCAGGTGTACGAGGGATTCGTTGAAGAAGATGATCATGATCCTTCGGAGGATGACCCCGAAGAGAAGAAGAACGAAAGCGACGAAGAGCGCGAAACTATTGACTTGGCGTTTGCACCAGATGTTGCAGTGACAGACGGAGAGATTTTTCTCACGACATCGGAGTTTTCATTGACAGCTGTTGCGACTCCTGGTCATACCTCGAACCATCTCAGTGTTGCGATGGATATTGATCGAGCATTGTTTACAGGTGACCATGTGATGGGATGGTCAACGACGGTTGTTTCACCACCCGATGGCGACATGCGTCAGTACTTTGCATCCATGGAGAAAGTTATCGCCCGCCGCGATGCCATTCTCTGGCCCACCCATGGTGGCCCTGTCACAGATCCACAACCTTTCCTGCATGCGTATCTTGCACATCGTGTGGAGCGCGAGAAGCAGATTGTGGAACAGATTGCTCTTGGCAATGACACGATTCCTGGCATTGTGAAAGTGCTCTACGCAAGCATCGATAAGCGTTTGCATCGTCCGGCGCGCCGCAGTGTGTGGTCGCACTTACGCAAGCTTGTTGACGATGGCGTGGTAACAACCACTGATGGTGGGGCACCACGTTTGCTCGGCCAGTATCAGTTGGCGCCTCGCTAGTTACTTGACCGCACCAGGCTTCAATGTCTGAGGGTCAAAAAGCCCAATGAAATCCTTGGTGGCACCATTGAGATGACGGTCGGGGTCTCCCATCCGAGTGTCAATTGTTCTTCCTTGTCGATTGGTTTTTCCGAAGTTGGAATACGTCGAAAAGAATGGCCATGTACCGTTGATGTCTAGTTCCATTGCAGTCCGACAGCCGAGAATGACGAGTGTGTCGGCAAGCATTCCGATGTTGACTTTGCCAACTGCAATAAACATCATCAATCCGTCCATGCGAACACATGCGGCAGAACGGTAACTAAAGACCTTGTTATCGAAGTCTTGACCCCAGTCGACTTCTTTGTAAGAGGCGTAGACAGATTTGTTCTCGGCAACAAGTGGCGGAAGATTCTGACGAAGTGATGCCCACTCTTCGTCGGGTTTCATGTCTTCGCCCCAAATACCAATGGTACTTGTGCCATCAGGGCGAATGCCGAACGTTGCATAGCCTTTGCGCATCTTTCGAATTGTGCGACCTTCTGTGATGTATCCGCCAGGTTCATGTTCGAAACGGAATCCGCCGTTGAAGCTGGCGATGAGAGATCGCACGGCAGCCCCACGAATACTGGATGTGTTCTTCCAGCCTTTTCCACCAGGAATTTCGGTGCCGTTAAACAGTGCTGCTCGGACTTTTGTTGGGTCGTAGGTAGCCATCGTGGCAACAACGGAGCCGTAACACCACAACGGGCGTATCGACGTTGCATAGATCATCGGCTCTTTGCGAACTTTTGCAATTGCTCGCCATGCACCTTCTCCCTTGATGGCGGGCGAGATGACAGCCTCAACATCGGTTGGTCGAGCAGGAAGGGTGGTGGTGGTTGTCGTTGTCGTTGTCGTCTCACCAGGCAGTGTGCTGCTGGTTGTCGTTGTCGTAGTCGTGGTGGTTGTCGTTGTTTCACCGGGAGCAAGAGTGGTGGTCACAATGTTGGTGGGCGCGGGGCATGACTGTGTTGCCTTCATGGGGCGTCGGACTGCTGGTGCTGTGTTCTCCGGCGGAAGTGCGGTTGTTGTTGTGGCACTGTCCGTTGGGAGAGTAGTGGTCGCTTGTGGCGGATCAGTATCAAAGGGCACAAGGGCCAGTGTGTCGACGGGGGCAACGGCGGGTGGCTCGTTATGCAGCCACACTTCTAACTGGTCAACAATTGCACCCATGCCATTGTTGCGCGCCCACGACGCAATGTTTTGCTGTAGCGGTTCGTTGGGGTGCGCCAACACATAACGAGTAACAGAGAAAGTTGTGAGGAGTGAAAAGCCGACGAGGATGAGGGCAATGCCTTTGAGAATCTTGCGTCGGTTCACATCAGTAGATTAGGCGCGCTACGAGGACGAGCCCTTGTCACGAAGGTGACGGCCGATGTATGCGACAACCACCTGTTGCGTTTCGGAATCGAAATACAAATGGATACGCACAAGGTGCGCTTTTCTGCCACGACGAAGGTGTGCTTCTGC
>WLHL01000058.1 GCA_009702755.1 Actinomycetota bacterium | reverse complement strand
TCGCGCACCATGCGACGCGCGATCGAAGTTGCCTGCTCGAGGTCATTTGCTGCACCGGAGTTGAGGTGTCCGTAGACAATTTTTTCTGCGACGCGGCCACCCATTGCTTTGCAGATGAGATCTTCAAAGTATTCACGTGAATACGTGTGGCGCTCTTCAGGAAGAGACCACGTGACACCCAGTGCCATACCACGAGGAAGAATGGTGACCTTATGAAGTGGATCTGAGTGGGGGAGGACTGTGGCGAGAATGGCATGTCCACCTTCGTGGATTGCTGTTGCGCGCTTTTCTTCTGGATTCAGAACCAAGCTTTCACGACGTGCGCCCATGACGACTCGGTCACGGGCATTCTCGAAGTCAACGCTTTCGATTTGTACTGACCCACGACGCACTGCAAACAGTGCTGCCTCATTGACCAAGTTTGCAAGATCTGCGCCAGACATTCCTGGTGATGCTTTTGCCATGGTGTCGAGATCGGCATCAGGGCCCATGCGCTTGTCGCGTGAGTGCACCTTCAAGATGGCAAGACGCTCTTCGTATTCAGGAAGAGGAACAATGATTTGACGGTCGAATCGACCAGGGCGCAAGAGCGCTGGGTCGAGAACGTCAGGACGGTTGGTCGCAGCAAGAATCACAATTCCTTCTGTGGTCTCAAATCCGTCCATCTCAGAGAGCATCTGGTTGAGAGTTTGTTCACGCTCATCGTGACCGCCACCGAGACCAGCACCGCGCTTACGGCCAATGGAATCGATTTCGTCAATGAAGATGATGGCTTTGCCCATCTTGCGCGCCTGCTGGAACAGATCGCGCACACGGCTTGCACCAACGCCAACAAACATTTCCATGAAGTCAGATCCGGTCACTGACAAGAAACCCACTCCGGCTTCACCAGCAACGGCACGTGCAAACAGAGTCTTGCCTGTTCCTGGAGGGCCTACAAGGAGAATGCCCTTTGGTACGCGAGCACCAATTTCTTTGAAACGTTCTGGCATACGAAGGAAATCGACGACTTCTTTGATTTCCATCTTGACGCCGTCATATCCAGCGATGTCGGTGAAAGTGGTGGAGGGCTTGTCGGCTTGATACGCCTTTGCCTTGCTCTTGCCAACAGACATGATGCTGCCGGCTTGACCCATTGCGCGACGCTGCATCCACACGAAGAACGCAATAACAAACGCGAACGGCAAGATGATGGGCAAGAGGCTGGTGAGCCAATTGGGCTGTGGTGTCTTGAAGTTGTAGTCGACGCCGTTTTGCTTGAGAAGCTGTTCGTCGGAGTCGCTCAGTTGCACTGCACCTGTGGTTGTGAACTTGCCGCCATTAGTGAGGACACCAGAGATGATGTTGGTGGCGTTGTTGATGGTGACGTCCTTGACGTTGCCTTCTTGCACCTGCACAAGGAATTCCTTGTAGCTGAGCTTTTCGCCTGTTGGCTGGGAAACGAACTGGCTACCGAATGCCAACACCATGACTGCGCCAACAATTGCCCAGATGGCCCACTTGGGCATGGGGGGCTTCCCCTCGGAGCCTGGCTTCTGGTCACGCATCCCCTTCAGCGGGTTGCGCTGAGGTTGGTTGCGTGGTGGTGGGGGTGGCGGGGGCATCTCGCTCATGACCTCATGCTACGGGGCTGTTCTGTCGTAGTTCCTTCGGTATCGCCGAAATGAGGGGCGCCGATGAGTACCGTTTTTCACATGGCAAGGCAATGCACTCGTCAGGGCTGTGTTCATCATGCATCTGTGACCCTCACGTACCAATACGGGCGCTCACAAGTGTGGCTGGACGATTTATGGCCCGAACGGGACCCACATTCATATGACTTATGTGATCAGCATGCCAATCGCTTGAAGCCACCTTCGGGCTGGCACCTCGAGGACCGTCGTCAACGGACCCATGTGTACGGCGCTGGCCGCCTCGCTGGCTAACTCATGAATACGTCGGGGCGTCGTCGTCCGAACCTCTTTGAGGGGCTCTTCATCTGGCTCGGAATGTATCTGTGCGCCAATGTTGCACTGATGGTGGCATTGGCTCTCACGGGCAGGGGAGATGTCGATCAAACTCAGATTCCCATCTGGGCAACTGCAGTCGCTGTGTCAGCAATGTGGTCTGTGTTGCTCTTTGCAGTCCCGCGATACCTTCCGTACGAAGAACGGTCAGCCACTCGATCATTGAGTAACTGGGTCTCGACCAGAGATATTGCCATTGGTGTCCCTCTCGGATTTGCCAGTCAATACATCTTGATGAACGTGGTGAATTGGCCACTGATGAAACTTTTCCCCGACTCGTTCTCCTTTGATGACATTTCACAACGAGCAACAGACCTGACAAACACAGCGCCCGGTGCATGGGTAGTAGTTCTCGTTCTGGTCGTGGTCGTGGGAGCGCCCATCGTGGAAGAGATCGTGTATCGCGGTGCGGTGCAGACACATTTACAGAGAACCGCGGGCACTGCAGTTGCTCTGATCGGCACATCAGTGATCTTTGCGGGAATTCACATGTCGCTTATTGAGTTCCCCGGTCTTTTCGCATTTGCTTTGGTGCTGGGTTATTCCCGTCTGCGGTCTGCCACACTTGGTCTACCCATTGTGACGCACATGGCGTTTAACGCCGCAGGTTTAATACTTGTTCTCGTGAAGTAGGAATTATGAATAGCAACGAAGATGCCGCTGTCGTGGAGCGCCTTGACGAGCCAGTGGACAGTCCTGCAGGTGAGTCCGACTGGGTTGCGACATTTAAATCGATGAGCACGACAGCTGTTGTCCTTGGCGCAACACTGATCATTCTTTCCATCCTTCATCCGGGTCTTGTGTTGCAGAACAACACGCCGACTGGTGGCGATATGGGTGCGCACGTGTGGGGTCCTGCGTATTTGCGTGATGTGCTGTTGCCGCACTGGCGTCTCACGGGTTGGAGCATGGACTGGTATTCGGGGCTTCCTGCGTACCGCTTCTACATGGTGGTGCCTGCGCTCGCCATTGTCTTTCTCGACATTGCACTGCCATATGGCATTGCATTCAAACTCATTGTTATTTCAGGGTTGGTGGCCTTTCCGTTCTGTGTTCACTTCATGGGCCGTATTGCCAAACTTGCGTATCCCATTCCAGAGTTAATGGTGATTGGCGCAACTCTGTTCTTGCTTGATGAAAGCTTCACTATTTACGGTGGCAACATCCCGTCAACGATGGCGGGAGAGTTTTCGCACTCCATTGCACTCGCATTCGCCATGGTGGGTCTTGGCTTCTTTGCGCGAGTAATGGACGATGGGAAATATCGGGCGTGGGCAGCGATTTTCATTGCTCTCTCTGCACTGAGTCATGGCATCGTGTTGATGTTCGTCTTCGGTGGCGCAGTAGTGATGATGTTGATGAAGCCCGATCGTCAGCGACTGCGTGCTGGTGCAATCACCATTGGCTGCGCCATTTTGTTGTCGGCTTTCTGGGTGGTCCCATTCCTTGGCGGCCATGCATTCATGACGGACATGAAATACGGTTCCGAACCCGGTGGCGGCTCTTTCTCTTCTATGTGGGAGATGTACTTCCCGTTGAATCCGTTCTGGGATGTATTGATCATGGCCCTTGCCATTGCCGGTTTCGCCGGCTCACTTGCTCGCCGGCGCGTCATGGGAATCTGGATGGGTGTCTACATCGTCATTTTGATGGTGGGCGTGAAAGTTGCCCAGGGTGGACTTCCCATCATTGGTTTGCTGTGGAATCCCCGCATTCTTCCGTTCATCTATCTCTTGCGATACATGTTGGCCGCGATCGGTGTCTATGAAGTTGCGGTGTATCTCTTGCGAGTTATTGCGTTGGAGCGTGGAAGAGAGAATGTGTCGTCGACGCCTCGCACCGCAGTGGGAACATCGATTCTCTGGGTGATGACCTTGTTCTGTTTGGTGGTCATCGGTGTTCGGTATCAAGCATTGCCATTTGCAAAATTGACATCGGACGGCACCACAACCAGTTACTCATGGGGACCTGTGAAGTTCCCTGCTGCTCGAGCCTTTAGCGACGGATGGGCGCGTTGGAACTTTGAGGGCTACGAGGGGAAAGCGTCGTACGGCGAATATCACGGCATCGTGAAAAAGATGGAGGAGTTGGGCAAGGACCCCGCTCACGGATGTGGACGTGCGCTGTGGGAGAACAATTCTGATCTCAACAAGTACGGAACCACGATGGCGTTGATGCTGTTGCCGTTCTGGACTGATGGGTGCATTGGTTCAATGGAAGGGCTGTTCTTTGAAGCCGCGGGCACAACGCCGTATCACTTCATTGCAGCAGCGGCTCTTTCCAAACAAAGCAGCAATCCCGTGCGGGAACTTCGATACGACAACAATGACCCTGCGAAGGGTGTGAAGTACATGCGACTGCTGGGCATCCGTTATTACATGGCGTATACACCTGAGGCAGTGCAGAAAGCTGATACGCAAACTGAACTGACGAAGGTGGGCACGAGCGGTCCGTGGCATGTCTATGAGTTAGCGACAACTTCTTTGGTCGAACCACTGACAGTGCAGCCAGTTGTTGTCAATCCCCGTGAAGGTGATCCACGTGAACGGTGGCTAGAAATCGGAACCTCTTACTTCCAACATGAAGAAGAGTGGAACGCATTGCCGGTCGCAGATGGGCCGAAGGAATGGCAAGAAATCAATGTCGAAGCAGACATCGATCGAAAGATCGGTGAAGAAGGTCAGCCCGGACGTCAAGTTGACATTGTCGTTCCCACGGAGACCATCAATAAGACAGCAATCGAGCCAACAAAGGTGTCGAACGTGGTCATCGGCACAGAGTCGGTATCTTTCTCAGTCGACAAAATAGGTACTCCTGTACTTGTCAAGGTGAGTTACTTTCCGAACTGGAAAGTGAAGGGTGCACAAGCCGTGTATCGAGCAGCACCAAACATGATGATTGTTGTACCTACTAATACGAACATTTCGCTTTCATATGAACCGTCGCGACTTGATCGTTCGTCGTATTTGTTGACGTTCTTAGGCCTTGTGCTTGTTGTCTTTATGTTCCGTCGTCGGGTTCGTTATGGAACTGCAATGCCACCAAGCGTTTCGGAAGGGTCATCCGTCGCTGAAGCAGACACAGATAACCTCTCATCTTGATGAGTACAGACCCTGCGGTCCTTGACCACATAGTCAAGGCATATGACGTGCGGGGCACGACACCCGACCAAATGAACGATGACGTTGCTTTTGCGTTAGGTGTCGCCTTTGCTGAATTTGTTGATGCATCAACCATCTTGGTGGCTCGTGACATGCGAACAACCGGCGAATCGTTGACGGAAGCTTTTGCCAACGGTGTGATGTCGCGAGGTAAGAACATCGTTGACCTTGGGCTTGCAAGTACAGATCTTGTTTATTTCGCAGCGGGCTCTCTTGATGCTCCCGGCGCGATGTTTACCGCTTCGCATAATCCGGCTCAATACAACGGCATCAAGTTCTGCTTGTCTGGTGCACGTCCTGTGGGAATCGATACTGGCTTGGCCACCGTTCGTGACACAGCGAAAGACGTTCTTGCTGGGAATGGTCCACAGCCTGTCGCTACGCCAGGCTCGCGCACTGAACGCGACATGCTGGATGAATTCGCAGATCATGTTGTGTCATTCATTGACATCAACAGCATCAAGCCAATGAAGATTGTCGCGGACACCGCAAATGGCATGGGCGGACTCATCGTCCCGATTGTCTTTGAGCGTTTGCCGATGATTGAACTTGAAGTGATGTATCCAGAACTTGACGGAACATTTCCAAATCACCCTGCCGATCCGATTCAGCCCGCGAATCAACGTGACCTGCAGGCGCGTGTTGTGAGTGGCGGCTTTGATATTGGACTTGCCTTTGACGGAGATGCGGATCGTGTGTTTGTCGTTGATGAAAAAGGTCGCGGTTTGTCTGGTTCGACAACAACGGCAATCTTGGCTGCTGGTGTACTGCGTGCGAACCCGGGCGCAACGGTGTTGTACAACCTGATTTGTTCTCGCAGTGTCCCCGAGGTCATTAGTGAGAATGGTGGCGTGCCCGTTCGCACCAAAGTGGGTCACAGCAACATCAAGCAAGTGATGGCAGAGACAGGTGCTGTCTTTGGTGGCGAACACAGCGCGCACTATTACTTCCTCGACAATTACCGCGCCGACTCTGGCATCATCGCAACGATGTTCATGCTGCAGGAACTCTCTCGAGCCGACACCGTGTTGTCGACTCTTCGTCAGCCATTCGAGCGCTATGAAGCAAGCGGCGAAATCAATACCAGTGTCCATGATGCCGACGTGGTGATGAAGGCTGTTGCTGAGCAGTACAAGTCGATGCCGCAGGACTGGATTGATGGCCTTACTGTTGATTGTGGTGATTGGTGGTTTAACCTTCGACCATCAAACACTGAGCCGTTACTGCGACTCAATTTGGAAGCATCTACCCGCGATGACTGCGACAATCACGTTGCAGAAGTTCTCTCACTAGTGACATCGATCTGACATGAATAACAACGACAAGGACTCTCTCTTGAATATTGACCCTGCACTTCTCACCATCCTCGCTTGTCCCGAAGACAAGGGCCCCTTGTGGTTTGTTGAATCAGAGAATCTCTTGTTCAACCCACGACTGCAGCGTTTGTATCCAGTGATTGACGGGATCCCCGTCATGTTGATTCAAGA
Organism: Actinomycetota bacterium; assembly: GCA_009702755.1. GTDB lineage: Bacteria > Actinomycetota > Acidimicrobiia > Acidimicrobiales > Ilumatobacteraceae > UBA2093. The sequence goes on along the minus strand of WLHL01000058.1, from coordinate 1,794 downwards.
ATCAAGCGCAGTGACTGATACAGAAGCTCAACGTTTGCAAGGGATCATCACTTCTCAGGGACTCAATCCCACCTTCTAGCCCCCAAAATTGGCTAGGGTGAGAACCCGATCGGGCTGTATAGAGCGGTGCCAGTTGGCCCCAGCCTTGATCGTTTCCATACTCAACACTGTTGTTGGGTTGACTCTAAGGAGCCCCTATGTCCAATCTCGCTGCCCGTCGTGACTATCGCGTCGCAGACCTCAGCCTTGCGCCGTTCGGCCGCAAGGAAATCCATCTCGCTGAACATGAAATGCCCGGCCTTCGTTGGTTGCGCAAAGAATTCGGTCCATCAAAGCCATTGAAGGGTGCTCGTATCTCGGGTTCCTTGCACATGACCATTCAGACAGCTGTTCTCATTGAGACACTCGTTGAGTTGGGTGCCGAAGTGCGTTGGGCAAGCTGCAACATCTTCTCAACACAAGATCACGCTGCAGCCGCAGTTGTCATCGGACCAAATGGCACGCCAGAAGACCCACAGGGTGTTCCCGTGTTCGCATGGAAGGGCGAAACGCTGGAGGAGTACTGGTGGTGCACCGAGCAGATGATGACCTGGCCAAATGGCGACCTGCCAAACATGATCCTCGACGATGGTGGCGACGCAACATTGCTCGTGCACAAGGGTGTTGAGTTTGAAAAGGCTGGAGCAGTTCCTGACCCAACAAGTGCATCAAACCCAGAGCTCGCACTCATCCTTGGTCTCTTGCAGCGCTCATTGAAAGAGACACCGACAAAGTGGACCGAGATGGCTGCTTCAATCAAGGGTGTCACTGAAGAGACCACCACTGGTGTGAAGCGTCTGTACAAGATGGCAGAGAAGAACGAACTTCTGTTCCCTGCAATCAACGTGAACGACTCAGTGACAAAGAGCAAGTTCGACAACCTCTACGGTTGCCGCCACTCATTGATTGACGCAATCAACCGTGCAACCGACGTCATGATCGCCGGCAAGCTCGCAGTTGTGTGTGGCTACGGCGACGTTGGCAAGGGTTGTGCCCAGAGCCTTCGCGGTCAGGGTGCTCGCGTCATCGTGACAGAAATCGACCCCATCAACGCATTGCAAGCTGCAATGGAGGGTTACGAAGTCAACACGACCGAGTCCGCATTGGCTGAAGCTGACATTTTCGTGACAGCAACAGGCAACGAGGCAATCATCACTGCTGAGCACATGGCAGGAATGAAGCACAACGCGATTGTGTGCAACATTGGCCACTTCGACAATGAAATCGACATGGCCGGCCTTGCACGCAGTGGTGCAACACGTGATGAGCTCAAGCCAGGAACAGACCTGTGGTCATTCCCTGACGGTCACTCAGTCATCGTTCTTGCAGAAGGACGCTTGGTCAACCTCGGTTGCGCAACTGGTCACCCATCATTCGTGATGAGCTGCTCGTTCAGCAACCAGGTCATTGCCCAGATCGAATTGTTCAACAACCTCGAGAATTACCCATTGGGTGTGTATGTGTTGCCAAAGCATCTTGACGAAAAGGTTGCTCGTGCACACCTTGACGCACTTGGTGTGAAGCTCACACAGCTCACTGATGAACAAGCCGAGTACATGGATATGGACCCAGCTGGTCCATTCAAGCCAGAGCATTACCGCTACTAAGAACTGGTTGTTTACGACAAAAGGCCCGGATGACTCAGTCATCCGGGCCTTTTGTGTTTCTGCGTTACTGCTCGATTGCTTCGCCTTCTGCAGCGATGACTTGTGCGTTCGACATACGGAAAAGTTTCAATGTGATTTGTACAAGCGG
>WLHL01000057.1 GCA_009702755.1 Actinomycetota bacterium | reverse complement strand
TGGGCAGCGGTAGTGATGCTCACGTACCTCACGCATTAGGTAGTGCGTATATGCAGATGCCTGACTTTGATGGCCCTCAGGATTTCCTCGCGAAGTTGCGCGACGGCGAGATCATTGGGCATCACTGGGACAAAGCGCGTCCATGGAGCGCACGAATTGTTCCCAGTGTCGTCAATGACGACTACTAAATGATTTAGCGGTTCAGCAGAACCGGAATCTGACGCGGTCCACGCACCTGGCCATTCGCCCACGTTGTCTTCTTCGCGGGGTCAAGGCTGTAGTTCGGGAAGGCACGAAGCCATTCCTGGAACGCCACCAACATCTCGAGGCGTGCCAGGTTTGAGCCTGCGCAACGGTGAATGCCTAAGCCGAATGCAACGTGACGGTTGTTCTCGCGATCCAGTTTGAAGATGTGTGCATCTTCAAACGCTGCGGGGTCGTGGTTCGCAGCTGGGAAAGTCACGAGTGTTTGGTCACCCACATGCATGGGGCATCCCTGCACGGTGACGTCGTTAATAACTTTGCGTGCCATGGTCACTGGTGCGTAGAAACGCAACACTTCTTCGTTAGCTGTTTGCCACAACATGTCGTCATTATCGACTGCGATGAGTCGCTGTACTTCATCGTTGTGTTGTGCGAAGTGCCAGATACCTGAACCGATTGCACTCCATGTGGTGTCAATGCCCGCAACAATCTGCAGCCGCACGTAACCAATCTTGATGCCCCAATCAACATCAACGCCATCGATCTGTGCGTTGGCAATCGTCGTGAGCAAATCGTCTTTCGGATTCACCAAACGGTCCTTCAGCAGGCTATCGATGTACTGAGACATCTCGGTGAGAACTTGCAGGCGAACAGTGTTGTCCTTCGGTGCAAGTTGGAACGTCTTGTAGATCCAATCGCGGAAGAGGTCAGCGTCACCCTCTGGCAAGCCAGTGAGAATGCAAATGCCATGGACAGGAATGTGTTGTGTGTAGTGCAAGGCAGCATCGGTGGCATCCATGCCATCAAGTTCACGAATCAGTTTGCGACAGTACTCACGCAGTTCTTGTTCAACACCTGCAACAGCCTTCGGGTTGAACGCAGGAAGAATGAGACGACGATGTCCGTGATGATCTGGTGGGTCACTCGTGATTGGCGGTGCTGCGGCGCGTGGTGCATCGGGGCGGGCCACATTCACCCAGATAGAACTGAAGTCGTCGGTGTTGTTAGCGATGTCGCGCACTGCATCCATCGTCACGGGCATGAAGGCACGGCCGTAACGCTCTGTTGAACCAATCGGGCACTGGTCGCGCACACTGTTCCAGATGTCGATGGCGTTCTCGCCCCAACCATCATCCAACCAGTCCCAGTCATTGACCCAGTCGGTTACCGGTGGTGTGTCCAAACGATCGTCTGCCCCGTAAGCCATGAGATTCCCCCCTCAAACAACGTGAGGAGAGATTACCTCGCGGAAATCAGAGACGCCTCACCCAGTTGGGCTACTGACGCAACTGACGCGGCAACATCGGCAGGAACTGCAATGGTGAGGGGTTGCAATGACACGACAAGGACCCCGGCCGCAATCACGGCTTGCCCTGCCACCACATCAACTGAGTCGCGCAGTTGCAGCGGGGGAGACGGCATGTCGGTGGGTAACGCCACAATGCGCCACCCATCGGGAACTGTCACGGTTTCTTGCGCCGAAGAGACCATGGACGCTGTCAACGTCGTATTGGGTTGCAATGCAAAACGTGCGGTGTCGCCCGCAGCAAAGTTTTCGAGGGCATCATCAGGGGTGATGGCGAGAGGGATGTTGAAACGCTGCGTGTTCTGAGCTGTGAGTTCATCGCCTTCATCAAGAGGCGAAGTGACCACGAGAACTGCACGACTTGATGTCCACTTCTTTTGTTGCGCCGAAGCCGTTCGCAGAGCATGTGTGATGAACATTGCGACAAAAAGAGACAGCACTAGAACTGCCCCTAGTTGTGCTGTTCGCTTCACATGCAGTGCCAGCATGAGGCGCTGAGTCAGCACAGAGAACTGTTGCCCAGCTGTACGAAGAAATAGCGACAGTGATTTCATGGACTCCCTTTTGTCGGGAGCATGTGTGCCGTCACTGTGCGACAGCGGAAACCGAATTAGTCGGTTGAATCAAATAGCTGGATTAGTCAGCGGAAGAAGCGGCCGGACTGGCGCTCGATGAGTCCGACGAGGAACTGGACGAGTCTGACGATCCGCCTGCTGTGGGGATACTGCCGGACTTGCCGCTGTCTGTTTTGTAGAAGCCACCACCCTTGAAGGTGATGCCCACGGGCAAGAACACCTTCTTCACAGGGCGCATGGTGCCATCAACGGGGTGCATTGCCTCTGTGAGTGAATCGTCGGAGAAATCTTGCTGGACCTCAATGGTTTCGCCTGTTTCAACAAACTTGTACACGTAGGTGGGCATCTATTTCTCCGGATAAAACACTCAGGTTCGCTGGGCGACAAATGGTATCTGACTAGTTTGGGATTCCATGAAAGCCCGTACCGCTGTTATCCCCGCCGCCGGTCTTGGCACCCGTTTTTACCCCATCACGAAGGCTGTGCCGAAGGAACTGCTGCCCATCTTCGATGTGCCGGCCTTGCAGTTGGTGATGGATGAAGCCATCGGCGCTGGCATTGACCACATTGTTCTGGTCTCGAGCCGTACCAAGCCGGGCCTGGAGAACTACGTCACTCCCGACCCCGCCGTCGTTTCGAAACTGCGCGATCTTGGCCGTGATGAAACAGCTGATCGCATTTCCCGCATCGGAACCGACGTGCGCGTGAGCATCACGTATCAGGACAACCCGCGTGGGTTGGGTCATGCAATCGGTTGCGCACGAGATGTTGTGGGTGATGAAACCTTCGCGGTGTTGTTGCCCGATGAATTACGTGGTGACTCCAGCATTTTGAAGTTGCTGATTGATTCAAGTGATGCAACAGGCAGCAGCGCAATTGAATTGAAGCGCGTTCCGATGGACGAGGTGTCTGCCTACGGAGTAGTCAGTGTTGAACCGGGCGCTCCTGTTGATGGCCCCTTCGTGATTACAGATGTTGTTGAGAAGCCACAGATGGAAGACGCTCCGAGTGATCTCATCATTCTTGGTCGTTATGTACTCACGCCGCAGACGTTTGAAGAGATTGCAAACTTGAAGCCTGTTGCGAATGGCGAATATCAGCTCACGGATGCACTGCTGGCACAAACAAAGCACACGCCGGTGCTTGGTCATCTCACAACAACAGAGCGATACGACACGGGAACGCCATTTGGTTGGCTGACTGCAGTGATTGACATCGCATTGCGTCGTAATGATGTTGGCCCCGAACTACGAGGCTGGCTGCAACAGCGGTTGGGCTAACGCTTCGCCGCGCGATTAGTGAGTGTTACGGCGGAAAGCGCCGTGCTCATCGACAACAAATCCAAACTCATCGACGCGCGCTGCATGCTGTTCGCCCGTGAGGAGCGATGTGTACTCCCATGAGTGTTCGTCGTGGCGCGTATATCGATGCGGTGCACTCACAACGCCCAATGTTTCAACGTCGATAGTGATCACCTTGATGTCGGCAGTATGGCCCACGTGTAATGGCAGTCGATGCGTGATGATGCTGTTGGTAAATGGCGTATTCGCAAAGTCGATATCGATGCAACCATCAAACTCGGTGCGGTGGGCGCCATTCATTTCGCCCCATCGGCCATGGCCATCTGTTGCTAGCCACAAGTCGGGTTCGGGCAAGTCGCGGAACAACAACATCTGTTGCACCACCCATTGCGCTGACAGTCGAATCACCGCAGTTGCTTCGTCAGCCAGCAGATTGACTTCAGCAGTCCACCCTTCGTTTTCCCATCGCAGGTTCACATTGCTGCCAGGCGTGCCATCCCACATGTCCCATGCTGCGCGATGACCCGATGCAGAAGGTGGGAGGTAGTTCGCCATGTCCATTGTTCTATCGGGCTAAATACCTCACGGTGGTGGGTGCGTAAAGAACGGCTACCGTTTCCATCCATGACGCCATTAGAAGAGGTCCGCGCACTAGTGCTTGCACATTGCGCTCGCGGCCCTGTGGTGTCGCTGCCTCTGATGGATGCACGTGGGTTGGTTCTCGCCGAACCTGTTGTCTCTGCGGAACAAGTTCCTCCTTTCGCGAATACTGCCGTTGATGGCTATGCGGTGCGCGCATCTGATGTTGCCCAAGTTCCTGTTGATCTCCGTGTGATTGACGAAGTAGCAGCAGGTGCTGTTGCACAGATGCCGGTGTCCGAAGGCACCGCCATTCGCATCATGACGGGTGCGCCCATTCCTGATGGCTGCGATGCAATCGTCATGGTGGAAGACACGGAACGAATAGGTGATGATGGTGTTCGCATTCTGAAGAGCGTTGCTGTCACGAGTGGCATTCGCGATGCAGGGTCAGACGTGGAAGCCGGTGCCGTGGTGTTTGAGCCTGGAGTCATCATGACTCCGATGGTCGAGGGTGTTCTCTCCAGCATTAATGTTCGCACAGTGCCTGTGGTGTGGCGTCCACGCGTTGGTGTCATCTCTACTGGTGATGAGTTAGTTGATGATGGCTCTGCGTTGCAGAAGGGTCAGATTCGCGAGTCGAATCGCAAGATGTTGTTGCGACTTGTTGAAGAAGCCGGAGCTGAACCAATTGACCTGGGCATCATTCGCGATAACGAAGAAGATCTTGAAGACACACTGCGCAAAGCAACAAGCCGCGGCATGGTCGATGCACTCATCTCAAGTGGTGGTGTGAGCATGGGTGATTACGACGTGGTGAAAGCTGTTCTCGGTCGCATTGCAGAGATGCATTGGTTTCAAATCGCAATGAGGCCTGCCAAACCATTTGCGTTCGGCACGATGCCTGGTGTGGGGGAAACGATGGTGCCCATCTTCGGATTGCCAGGTAACCCAGTGAGCTCGCTGATGAGTTTTGAACTCATTGCACGTCCGGCGATTCGCACGATGATGGGAATGACGCATGCGTTCCGTCCACGGGTCACCGCGATTGTTGATGAAGACGTCAAGCGTGGCGTTGATGGCAAGACTCACTTTGATCGTGTGCATGCATCGTGGAGTAGCGACGGGCGAGTGCACGTGCGCAGAACTGGCCCGCAAGGAAGTCATCAGCTGGCCTCGACTGCCGTGGCAAACGCCATCATGGCTGTCCCTGATGGCACCGGAGTCAAAGCTGGCGATGAAGTGACAGTCACGTTCCTTGGCCCAGACGCTGGTCCCGTTGCGGGATAAGACCGAAGTAGTCAAAACTTGACGACTGCGTAGGATTGCCACGTGGACCTCATCGACAAGCACGGACGTATTGTGCGCGACCTGCGTATCTCGGTCACCGACCGATGCAATTTTCGCTGCACGTACTGCATGCCAGAAGAGGGCTTGAAGTGGCTCGACAAAGCTGAGGTCTTGTCATTCGAAGAGATCGAACGTGTCTCTCGCATCCTTGTCGAGCGCTTCGGTATCAACAGCCTGCGCCTCACCGGCGGTGAACCCACAGTGCGCGCTCACTTGCCTCGCCTGATTGCACAACTTGCTGCTTTGCGTTTGGAAGACGGCTCAAAGCCCAACATTGCACTCACCACCAATGGCGCCACCTTGCGCAACATCGCCGCCGAGTTACGTGCAGCAGGTCTTGACCGCATCAACGTGAGCCTTGACAGTTTGCGCGCTGATCGTTTCTTGGCGATGACACGTCGCGATGAACTCGACAACGTTCTCGCCGGCATTGCTGAAGCAAGCAAGGCTGGCTTCGACATCGTCAAGGTGAACACAGTTGTCGAACGCGGTGCGAACGACGATGAGATTCTTGACATGGCGCGCTACGGACGCGACAACGGTCTGCAAGTACGTTTCATCGAATTCATGCCGCTCGATGCGTCGAACATCTGGGAACGCAACAAGGTTGTGACTCAAGAAGAAATCGTGTCCGTCATCTCCGCAGAGTTCCCGCTGGAAATTGTTCCTGCACGTGGTGCTGCTCCCGCAGACAGATGGCGCTATCTCGATGGCAAGGGCACTGTTGGTGTGATTCCAAGTGTGTCGAAGCCGTTTTGTGCCGACTGCGATCGTGTGCGTCTCACGAGTGACGGTCAGTTCCGCACGTGCCTCTTTGCGACCGATGAATTCGACCTGCGCAATCTTTTGCGCAACGGTGGTGGCGATGACGAGATTGCAGATCTCATCATTCATGCCGTTGGTACCAAGTGGGCTGGTCACCAAATCAATCAGGTGAACTTCATTCGTCCGAATCGTTCAATGAGTCAGATTGGTGGATGACCGTGTCGATTGATAACACAGGTGAACTTGCCAATCTCAATGTCTTGGTTGAGATCGAAGGCCCTGTTGCAACGCTCACGTTGAATCGCCCGTCGAAGCGCAATGCCGTACAAATGGCTATGTGGGCGAGTATCGATGCTCATGTCACCGCATTGGCTGCCAACCCTGATGTGCAAGTACTCGTCGTGCGTGGTGCGGGTGAGCACTTTTGTGCAGGCGCTGATATCTCTGAACTCACCAATGGTCCAAGCGGGGATTACGCCCGCATCAACTGGGCTGCAGAAGAAGCCCTTGCCAACTTCCCATGTCCGACCATTGCGATGATCCGCGGCAACTGCGTCGGCGGCGGCGTGTCCATCGCGAGTGCATGCGATATTCGCATCTCGGCTGACGATGCCATCTTCGGAATCACTCCGAGCAAGTTGGGCATTGTGTATCCCACGAATGCACTCGAGCGTGCCGTACGCATTCTCGGTGCCTCCGCAACAAAACATCTGATGTACACCGGTGAACTGATTGATGCCGACCGTGCATTGCGCATCGGGCTCATCGACGAATGTCTCTCGGTCGATGCATTGGAGGCCCGAGTGAATGAACTCGTCGCCACCATCATCGAACGCTCCTCGCTGACCCAAGTGGCCAGCAAAGCCATGATCGACGAAGTGATTCGTGACGGCAAAGTGAAGCCAGCGACCACACGTCATTGGGAAGACGAAATGAACAAGAGCGGTGAAGTGCGTGAAGGTGTTGCTGCGTTCCTTGGGAAGCGCCCGGTGCGCTGGCCCTGGAAGCGCAGTTAGGTTGTGGCCGTGACTGAGCCCACCTTTAGCCATCTCGACGACAAGGGCAACGCCCACATGGTCGATGTCGGAGACAAAGCCGTCACCCGTCGCCGTGCTGTCGCACGTGGTTCCATCACGATGGCGCCCGCTACGTCGACTGCGATCACCGCGGGCACTCTTCCAAAAGGTGACGTGCTCGCCACTGCGCGCATCGCCGGCATCCAAGCCGCCAAGCGCACCTCGGACCTCATTCCGTTATGCCACCCACTTATGCTCACCAAAGTTGCTGTCGAGTTGTCGGTCGGCGAGGGCGTCGTGCACATCGAAGCTGTTGTCGAGACAACTGGACAGACCGGTGTCGAGATGGAAGCACTCACTGCGTGCTCTGTTGCGGCTCTCACCCTCTACGACATGTGTAAGTCAGCCGACAAAGACATGGTCATCGGCGAGATCGCTCTGTGGGAGAAATCGGGTGGCCGCTCGGGGGACTATAAAAAGTCCCTCTGAGGCCGAAATGAGGGTTTTGTCAAGGGATGTGAACATTGTCCGGGGCAAGAGAGTTCCCTTATTTCATAAGGGTTTCAAGGCCATCTGAAGGATGAAACGACCTGTTTTGAGCCCCAGAGCCCGGAATCGTTACTAGGCTTTCCCAAGTCATGAGCAAGCTCGTTCTACTCATAGTTGGCGCCATGTGGATGGCAGTCCTCCTTCCCCCTCTTTTGCGCTCCCGTTTCGACGGTGGAGCCGTTTCTTCCGTCTCCGACTTCAGTCGTCAGCTGCGAACACTGCAGCGCACGCAGAGCCCTGTCGGCACTCCTCACGCAATGCGCGCGATGGCTCGTCCTTTGGCTCCATCTCCTCGCGCACCGCACGCACCTGGTCGTGCGCAACAGCGTCAAGCCCCGATGCCTCAGCGCCCACGCCTCATCGATTCCGACGCAATGCTCGAGCCCACCGAGCAGCGCCATCGTCGCTCGCACCACACCTCAGAACTTCCTCGCGCGCACTATGCCGCCGAGACTCAGTTCATGAATCCTCGTGAAGTCGTTCGTCGCCGTCGCGTGAATGTTCTCTACGGCCTCGTTGCCGCTAACGCAGTGTCCTTGTTCTTGGGCCTCACCACCGGAAGCACCGCAATGGTGTACTTCTTCACGGTGGCGTTCCTTGGTCTTGGCGCCTACTGCTACATCTTGGTGCAATTGCGCAACCAGGAATACCTGCGCCGTTACTACGGCCAGCGCACCGCCTAACCCGGCGAAGCCTCGACGCCCGAGAGCCTCTTCAGGAGGCGACTGTGACGGATGGCAACCCCTCTCCTATGCTTTCGGTACTCACATCACCGAAGAGGAATCCCCATGCCACAGTCTTGGACCGAAGCGCAAAACACAATCTTGAACCCAGGTTCCGGAACCATGTTTGAACTGGAGACCGCCAACGTTCTCGGAAACGAGATGGAAGTCTTCAAGCATGCTCCAAAGAAC
>WLHL01000056.1 GCA_009702755.1 Actinomycetota bacterium | reverse complement strand
TAGAAACCTCTTCGGGGTCCTTCATATAGCGACGCACAAGGTTGCCCACTTGGCCGTCCAGAGTTGCCGAAAACAACATCGTTTGATGCTCGCCGGTGACATGGCGAAGCACCCACTCAACCTGCGGGGTGAAACCGTCATCGGCCATGCGGTCTGCTTCGTCGAGAACGACGCATTGCACGTCACCCATCTCCACTTCGCCACCCTTCATCAGGTCAATGAGACGCAATGGAGTTGCAACGATGATGTCGACACCTTTTTCAAGCGCATCAACTTGATCTTCGCGAGACGCACCGCCGTACACCGGCAGGACAACACGATCACACGCCTTGCCAATCGGCTGCAGCACCTCAGCAACCTGCAAGGCAAGTTCACGCGTGGGAACAAGGACTAATCCTCGAGGTGCACGTACCTTGTCGAACTTTGAAATGCGAGACAACATCGGCACACCAAAGGCCAGTGTCTTCCCCGAACCAGTACGGGCACGACCACAGAGATCGACACCGCGCATGGCGACAGGGATGGCTTCAGTTTGAATTGCAAAGGGAGCGGCGAAACCAGCGGCCGCGAGACCCTTATCGACCTCGGGTGGCACTCCGAGTGCTGCGAATCCCGTGGGCGTTGAAATGGGGGTATTGGTCATGACAGGAGTCAACGGTATCGGCATAGATGCCTACTAATTGGTAATCACGGAGTTCTCGTCGCCATTACTGAAGCAAACATGAACTTTCTGTGAGAAGTAGTGCGTTGCACGGTGCTTTCAGTTAGTTTTTTCACTCCTATGAAGGCACAACTCACCCCCCGCGCTGAAGCGCACTCATTAGGTGATTGATACCCATTAACGGTTCAGTCACACCTCTCATCCCCCGCCGCATCCTTGTACTGGGCTGTGGCGGTGTTGCTCAATGCACACTTCCCCTTCTCGTTCGAGACGTGAAGATTGACCCGAAGAGCATCACCGTTGTTGATTTCCTCGACAACCGTGACCGTATCGCCGATCTGATTGCGCAAGGTGTGCAATACGAGATTGGTCGTGTCACTCCAGAGAACCTCGACGAGTTTTTGTCCGCACGATTGTCCGACGGCGACATGCTGCTCGACCTTGCGTGGAACATTGATGCTCCAACCATCCTCACCTGGTGTCATGAGAACGGCGTTCGCTACCTCAACACCTCCGTGGAATTGTGGGACCCATACGAGGACATGGCTGCCACGCATCCTCTGGAACGCACCCTGTATGTGCGCCACCAGTCGTTACGCAAGATGGTCGATGCATGGGGCGGCAACAGCGGCCCGACAGCTGTTCTTGAGCATGGTGCGAACCCTGGACTTGTGAGCCACTTCGTCAAGCAAGCGCTTGCAGAAATCACCACCAAGATTCTTGCTGAGGGTCTTGCGGGTGATCGCACAGCAGGTTTGGAAGAAGCTCTTGCCAATGGTGAGTTCAACAAGCTTGCGATGCTCACCGGCACAAAGGTGATTCACATCTCTGAACGTGACACGCAGATTTCCAACAAGCCGAAAGAAGTCAACGAGTTCGTCAATACATGGAGTGTTGATGGCTTCTATGAAGAAGGCATTGCACCAGCTGAGCTGGGTTGGGGCACACACGAGAAGCGCCTTCCGCCTCGTGGCTTCAAGCATGACGACGATGGTCCGAGTAATCAGATCTGCATCGCACAACCCGGCATGAACACACTTGTGCGTTCATGGGTTCCGTGTGGTGAAACACACGGCATGGTGATTCGTCATGGCGAGGCATACACAATGTGTCATCACCTCACGGTGCGCGATGAGAACGGTGTCGACATTTATCGTCCGACCGTTCACTATGCATACTGCCCATCGAACGATGCGATTGCGTCTGTTCGTGAACTGCAGATGCGTGATTGGGAGATGCAGCCAAAGCAGCGCTTACTGAATGATGAAATCATCAGCGGTCGCGATGAGCTTGGCGTGCTCCTTCTTGGCCACGACTTCACTGGTTGGTGGACTGGTTCGCTTCTCTCCATTGAAGAAGCACGTGCGGTGCTACCTCATCAGAGTGCAACGACATTGCAAGTTGCAGCCTCCATCATCTCTGCTATTCAGTGGATGATTGATGAACCCAACAAGGGTCTCTGTGTTCCTGATGATTTGCCCCACGAGTACATCCTCGAAAAGGCTCGCCCCTACATCGGCACCCAGTTCTCTGGTCCCACCGATTGGACACCATTGAAGACCCGCAAGGACATCTTCAATCAGTGGGCTGACCACGGAGATCTGCTGGACCCCAGCGACCCATGGCAGTTCGGCAACTTCTTGGTCGGTGACGCCTAAGACACCTCGTACAAAGGGCCATGCCCGCCTCAATCAGGGGTGGTGCATGGTCCTTTTGTCGTATAACCTGAAAACAGTGAAAAACACAAAGACGCTCCTCCTCCTTATGTAACGGCAGCAGCCGAATATCGTTGCTGTCGAAACCCTCTGCCCAGGCAGGGGGTTTTTTGTTTGCCCCACACGCTTTTCCCCCACCCGAATCCACCAAAGGAACCCCAAATGCCACCACAGAATGTGACCCCGAAGAAGATGGCCTTCTCGAAGTACCAGCCGTGGATTCCCCTTGTCCTCGCCGACCGCACATGGCCGAACAACACGATCACCAAGGCCCCGTTGTGGTGCAGTGTTGACTTGCGCGACGGCAACCAAGCTCTCATCGACCCCATGGACCCCGAGCGCAAGATGCGCATGTTCAAGGCACTCGTCAACATGGGCTTCAAAGAAATTGAAGTCGGATTCCCATCGGCCAGCCAGCCCGACTTTGATTTCGTGCGTCAGATCATCGAAGAAGACCTCATTCCTGATGACGTGACTATTCAAGTCTTGGTGCAGTGTCGCCCTGAACTCATTAAGCGCACCTACGAATGCTTAGAGGGCGCGAAAAACGCCATCGTTCACTTCTATAACTCCACAAATCCATTGCAACGCGAAGTTGTTTTTGGTTTGGACAAAGACGGCATCAAGCAGATTGCAATCGATGCAGCAAAGTTGTGCCTTGAATTTGAGCCGATGCTCGCCGGCACCAACTTGCGCTACGAGTACTCCCCCGAAAGCTTCACGCTGACCGAGCCAGAGTTCGCCATTGAAATTTGTGAAGCCGTGATGGACATCATCAAGCCGACAGCAACAAAGCCGCTGATCTTGAATTTGCCTGCAACAGTGGAGTGCTACACACCGAATGTGTACGGCGACGTTATTGAGTGGTTCATTCGCACCATCAAGCAACGTGAAACCGTGGTGATCTCATTGCACCCACACAATGACCGTGGCACCGGCACAGCTGCTGCAGAGTTTGGTTTGCTGGCAGGTGCTGATCGCGTAGAAGGCACATTGTTTGGCAATGGCGAGCGCACTGGCAACCTCGACCTCATCAACGTTGCAATGAACATGTTCATGAATGGCGTTGACCCAGAACTCGACATTTCAGACATTGACTCGCTGCGCCGTGTTGCCGAGTTCTGCAATCGTTTGCCAGTACCCGAGCGCCATCCATACGTGGGCGACCTTGTGTACACGTCGTTCTCGGGCAGTCATCAAGACGCCATCAAGAAGGGCTTTGAAGCATTGGGCAAGGACTACTCCACGTGGGGTGTTCCGTATTTGCCGATTGATCCGAAGCACGTCGGCCGCAACTATGAGGCAGTGATCCGTGTGAACAGCCAGTCTGGCAAGGGTGGCGTGGCATACATCATGAAAGAAGAGCACGGCTTTGACTTGCCGCGTCGTCTGCAAATTGAATTCTCAAAGACGATTCAGAACATCACTGAAGGAACCGGCACTGAAGTCAGCCCCACCATCATTTGGGACACCTTCTCTTCGCAGTACTTACCCAACGAGCCGAGTGTTCACTTGCAGAGTCATGAACTCAAGAGTGATTCGGCATCGGGCACTACTTCCATTACAGCGCAGTTGATTGTTCGCGGTGAACACCACACTGTGACCGGCACTGGCAACGGACCCATTGATGCGTTTGTTCATGCAGTCCAAGAAGGCCTGAAGACCACCCTTGACGTAGTGGACTATGCCGAACATGCAATGGGTCAAGGCTCAGAAGCAACTGCTGTGGCATACGTGGAGACAACCGATGGCGACGGCAACGTGCTGTGGGGCGTGGGTACTGACCCGAACATCATCTCGGCATCATTCCGCGCTGTACTTGCTGCATACGAGCGCCACACCACCGCATAAGGACACATCGTCCGAGCCCATCTTGGGCGTGTGGAGTAGTTTGGGGACAGGCCGACACAGGAGGTTCCCATGAAGATTGTTGTTGACTTTGACATCTGCGCATCGACTGGTGCATGCACACAGATTGCGCCAGAAGTATTCGAAGTTCGCACCGACGGGTACCTCTACATCCTGCAGGAATCACCTGAAGGTGCAAACGCAGACTTGGCTCGCCAAGCTGCCGACATGTGTCCTACTGCTGCCATCACCATCGAAGACTGACGGTGAAGTTTTCTGAACTGCTGAGCAAGAGGTGGACTGAGTCCAATTCATTGCTGTGCGTTGGTCTTGACCCCGATGTCTCACGCCTCACCAGCCACTACTCCCCCGACAAAGACGGTGTGGAGTATTTCTGCATTGACATTGTCGATGCGACTGCCGAGTTTGCATGCGCGTTCAAACCACAGATTGCGTACTTCGCTGCAATCGGCGCAGAGAAGCAGTTGGAAAACATTTGCGCACACATCCGTGCGAACTACCCCACCATTCCCATCATCCTTGATGCAAAGCGCGGCGACATTGGTGACACCGCCAAGATGTACGCGCAAGAAGCATTTGATCGCTACGGTGCTCACGCTGTCACAGTGAACCCGTACATGGGTGGCGACACCATCGAGCCATATCTCGTGCATAAGAATGGCGCCGCGATTGTTCTCTGTCGCACATCGAATGCCGGCAGTGGAGAGTTTCAATCACAACTGATTGGCGATGAACCGCTCTACAAGCATGTAGCGCGACGTGCCGCTAATGAGTGGTCGAAACATGGTGACGTATCACTTGTCGTCGGCGCTACCTACCCCGAAGAACTTGCGGAAGTGCGCGCCATCGTGGGCGACATGCCGCTGTTAGTTCCCGGCGTGGGAGCACAAGGCGGAGACCCCGAAGCAGTTGTGAAGAATGGCGCGAACTCTCAGCGCACGGGCCTCATCGTGAACTCGTCGCGAGCAATTCTGTATGCAGATACAAGCGACCCGATGACTGCAGCAGCAACTGTCGCTCGCAAGACCCGCGACACACTTAACCTGTACCGCTAACTACGCAAACGTTTATGGGCAAGGTGTTGCAGTGTCCACTTCCGTTTGTACTATCTCACTACCATCGCTAAAGACTTCAAAATATGTGCTTCGGTATGGCATCTGCGTATTCCCCTTGTTAGGAAAAGCACGACAGGTCACTCCCCGCCCTTCAATCGGGACGGTAATGGGCTCCTGCGGAAAATAAGAAGTCTGTGTTGGGGTCGGTTTTCCTCCGCAACCCATTGAGATAAGTGGAGATACTGCTACCACTACAACACTTCGTATCAGAACCTTCTTTGACCATCTATTCACGCAATCCATCACCCCTATATTGTGCCTATAGCAAGACGTTTCGTTGCGTCTATTTGGGGGAAATCATGAGCGTCTCATCGCGTGCTCGAGCAGCAGTGTTGGTATTACTTGGATCTGTTTTGGTGACAGTTCCATTCACGACTTCAGCTTCGGCAGCTATCGCCACAATCAGTGGGACCATCACCGCGAACAATACGCCAGTTCCTGCCGGCACAGTTCAAGTGGTTTTCATCCCGTACAACAAAGCAGCAAACTGTGTTGGAGGAACACCTCCTTCGATCCCCAACATCGTTACACCGGTCGGCGCAAATGGGCAGTACTCAATGTCACTGGATACTACGTATGACTACAAGGTCATGTTCAAACCGTTAACAACTGCCCCTCGTAGTGCAAAGTTTCGTTGGTACAACTCAACCCAAATTGGTGGAACTACAGATGGATTCCAACAAGCTCCATCTACGACTGGTGCAACATGCATCAATTTTCAGCCATCGGGGGCAACAAGTATCAACTTGTCAACGTCTGGCACAAGTTTGCAACTGACAGGAACTCTTCGAACAGCTTCCGGGTCAATAGTTCCACCTTCCAATATCTTCGTTACACGTTCAACACTGAGTTATTTCAGTGATCCCGATGGTTACGCATCACGAACTGCCGCTAACGGATCATGGGAAATAGCTGGCGTTGATGAAGCCCTCTCCGATGTGTATATCCAAGTCATGGTGCCCGCAGGAACTTCGGGAGCACCAAGATTTTTTGTCAAGAAAGCGGGAGCCTCTTACAGTCTCATCCCAGCAGCGGAAGTATCTGCATGTGGCGCAGATTGTAAATTCAATTTTGGAACAGGCGATATTTCAGATATGAATTTTCGACTTCCTACCATGGGCGAGATATCTGGGACCATCTCAGGACCAAATGGCCCGGTCGGTTTTGGAGAAGTTTGCGCCACTGCATACACAAGTGGTGGATCATCGATTGACATGTACTCGTCGCAAGTTGGGTCCGTTTGTACAGACGAGAACGGTCAATACACGGTCAGCGTCGCCTTTGGCTCCTACAAGGTGCAGTTCATCAACCAGTCCGGGGCGCCATATAAATCTGAGTGGTACAACAACGTCAGCCCTCTTGCTGGATATTCAGCAGCTCAAGCGATCACATTGAGTTCCGTATCTCCTACTACCACGATTAGTCCAACCTTGGATGAAGGAAAGTCCATCTCTGGAAGAGTGACAGATGCAGGCGGTGCACCCTTAGCGGGCGTCACTGTCAGTGCGTTCACTATCCACCCAGATTATGGGCCTTATGGATCACTAGGTAGCGCACGGTCCAATGACAGTGGAAACTTTGCCATCCGAGGACTCGAGATCGGTGAATACGCCATTATGGCGACACACCGAGACTATGGAAGCCAATGGCTTGGTGGAACACGAGATACCGCTACTCGATTCACCATTACATCGAGCGATTCAGGTGCATCAGGGAAAAACATTCAATTTCCGCGTGGCTACAAAGCCAGCGGAGTCATCACCACCGATTCAACACAAGAGGCAAATGTCTGTGTCACGGCCTATCTGGTGGCGGACACAAACATGTCGTGGGGAACAACTATTAACACTTCTTGCTTTATGGCACCTGGTGCTTGGGAGATCAAGGGCCTTCGCGAAGGCTCCTACAAGTTTCGATTCGGTTCAACCCCAGAAAGCAACTTACGCTCGACCTTTCTCGGAAGTACCGATGTAACAGCGGCAACGATTACATCGATAACTTCTGCCGATGTTGGCGGTTTAGATGTCAGCCTCTCCTCAGGAAAGATAATTACCGGGAAGATTGTTGACAACGTCGGCCCCAATCCGATCACTGGTGTCTGCGTCAGTGCATTCAAGATAAGTGACACGGTGCCGTGGGGGATCTGGTCTGGCTCTTCTTGCACAAATTCTGCAGGTACATACCTAATCACTGGACTAGATGAAGGCTCATACCAACTCAGGTTTGATCCCCCATCAGGAACAGATTTTTCACCTGGTTGGTACCAGGAAGACGGCTCTCCCACAAGAAGAATGGACGAGTCTACGCTGATTGTTGTCTCCAACGAGACAACAACAACCGCTGCTATTCAGACCATTCTTCAGGGGCCAACATTCACTGCCGTTGCAGTTGACGGCACAACACCCGTTGCAGGCGTTTGTGTCTCGGCTCTCAAGAACACCGGAACTAACGGCTGGGGCGAATGGGGAACCTCATCATGTAGTGGAACGGACGGAAAGATAACTTTGCGTGGACTTGCCGAGGGCGATTACACATTCCAAGTCAATACTTCATCGGGTAGCTACCAAAGTGGTTGGTTCCGTTCCAGCACAACGACCACGACCGACCGAACACAAGCTTCAAGTGTCACACTTGGTTCATCCAGCGTCGCATTGGGGAACATTTCCTTGCTGACTGGAACGAAAGCAACTGGCAAACTGATCAGTAGTTCAAAAGGTGTCTGGGGAGCTTGTGTGCAAGCCCTCAAAGATGACGGCGGTCCATGGGGAATGTGGAGCGGCTCTACTTGTACTAACTCAAACGGCGAGTTCACCCTTCGTGGCCTTGACCCCACTGCTTCGTATCGATTCCGTGTGGATTTTGGCGTCGGAGATTATCGTCCGGGTTTCGTGACTTCAAATTCCACTCTTCAGAGCGGACCTGATGGAATCACCGCCTTGGCTGCCACTTCTGATATCAACTTGGGGGACATCGCTGTAGCCAATGCCCCATCAATCAAGGGAACGGTAACAAGCGGTGCATCACGGCCGGAATCAAATGTATGTTTCTCTGCCCAAAAGTCAGACACGATGCAATGGATTTCGTCTGGCTGTTCTAGTTCGAATGGTACTTTTGCAATCCGCGGATTGACTGCTGGAGACTCATACAGAATCTCATGGTGGACGCAAAAACCCACACTGGCTCCGGGCTGGTATAAGGAATTGCAGCAAGGGCCGACTCATGCAAATACCTCGGATGAGGCGTCTGTCATTGAAGTTACCTCGAGTGGAGTTTCTGGTTTGGCAATTCGTTTGAAAGACGGAGCTGCAATTTCAGGAACTTTAGATGCAGGACTTTGCGTTGCCGCTTGGCTTCATTCAGCAACGAACTCATCTCAACGAACTGATGCGTCTGCCACTTCATGTGCGAATGCCAACAATGAGTTTGAACTTCGGGGCCTACTCCCCTCAACTGACTACTTTCTCCAAGTATTCAAGAAAGACGGAACAG
>WLHL01000055.1 GCA_009702755.1 Actinomycetota bacterium | reverse complement strand
TTTGGAACGATTCAGAAGGTGCTCGGGGATCTCGGTCACTGCACTTACCTCTCGGAAGACCTGCTCAGGTGCCTTGAGTGGGCGGATTACCCACCTTTTACGGCGCCTGACCTCTCCACGATAGACAAAATTGCACCCCCGACAGCAATTATCTGAGCAAGGTTTTGGCGGGAGCCTCTAGGACCCCTCTTCGGGGGTTGGGGTCGAGGCCACCCAAGCCGAGACAGATGAAGACTGCACAAAAGCACAATGTTTTCGCACAAAAGCACAACCGTCCTCATTGGGAGGGGCTGGGGTGAGTGACCAAAGTTGTACTCAACGAATTGGGTCTAGGAGCCCGCCTGCTGGCTAGTGTTCTAAGTGCTTAGGCACCTGCCCCAGGACCACACCGTCACCTAGGACCGGAGAAGAAGAAGAGTCCATGCTCGCGATTGACATCCTCAAATGGCCCGGAGTTAACCAGGCTTTCTTGTTTTCATTGCTGCTCACCACAGCGATGTCTCTTGTTGTAATTCCTTTCGGAAAACGGCGTCCCGTCGACAAGAAAACCACCTGGGGTGAGGCCATGTTGGGCAGCACATACGTGTTCTTCACCATGTTCCTTGCTTTCGGAGTCGTTCCACACCAGTTCATCGTTCATGCTGACAACGAGCTCGGCTGGCGCAAAGACAAATTTCTCAACGGACCCTTCGACATCTTGAAGGCTCAGGCAAATGGCGGCAATTTCCCGTTCACGCTTAGCTATGAGGCAGTTCGTGACGTCATTGCAATCGTGATTCACGTGTATTTCATTGCGCTCATGATCTACCTCTTCGTGTGGTGGCAGAAGCGCGGCGAGAAGACAAGCAAAGAAGTTGCTACTTCTTCCTACGGCCGCCCATTGGTTCGGAAAGGCTGATTTCTCATGGCACGCACTGACGCCAACCCACCCATGCCGGAGTGGTCGACGGAGTATCAACTCGTCGAGGTGGATGCCGACTATTTGGGCAGGGCTGTCAAGCCAAAGCAATTCATTCACATTGACCAAAGTGAATGCATCATGTGCGAAGGCTGCGTGGATATTTGCCCATGGAAGTGCATCCACATGGTGTCACCTGAAGCAGTTGCAGAAGCAGAAGCTGTCGACAAGCCTGGCGATGATCCTTCCGATCACGTGATCTTCATCATCGATGACGACGTGTGCACGCGCTGTGCACTCTGCGTCGATCGTTGTCCTACCGGCGTCATCATTTTGGGGAAGGCCGGCGCGCCTGATCCAGAAGGTGACAGTCATACCCGAACAAACAACCACGGCTACGGCTATGGAATGCGCCTCTGAGGTGAATGAATATGGCAAAAGTATTAGATAACCCCCGCCCAACTCTGAAAGAGCGTGCAGCGAAAGCTGGACAGCAAGTTCAGGGCAGCCAGGTGTGGAACTCGATCTTCCGTCCCGGATCAATTTTCCGTAAGGGATACACGGACAGCCCACGTAACCGTTCGTACGTGATCATGAACTCGGTGCTGTATCACTTGCACCCTGTGAAGGTGAAGCGACACGCAGTCAAGGTGAGCTACACGCTTTGCCTTGGTGGATTGAGTTTCTTCTTGTTCATCTTGTTGACAGTGACGGGCATCTTCTTGATGTTCTTCTACCGACCAACAGGTGCGAATGCGTGGCAAGACATTCAAACGTTGCAGACATCAGTGACGTTCGGTTTGCTCATTCGAAACATGCACAGATGGGCTGCTCACCTCATGGTGCTCAGCGTGTTCTTGCACATGGCGCGCGTTTTCTACCACGGCGCATACAAGCCACCACGCGAATTCAACTGGGTCATTGGCGTTGTGTTGCTGACGCTCACATTGCTTTTGTCCTTCACCGGTTACTTGCTTCCATGGGACCAGTTGGCACTATGGGCTGTAACGGTGGGTACCAACATGATGGGTTACACCCCCGTGATGGGATCACAAGTTCGCTTCGTTCTTTTGGGTGGTGTTGAAATCGGATCGGAAACGTTGTTGCGCTGGTACGTGTTGCACGTGATCATGCTTCCGTTCGTCATCATCATCTTCATGGCTATTCACTTCTGGCGCGTCCGCAAGGACGGCGGAATTTCCGGACCGCTCTGATCTGAGGGAGAAGAACAATGACTGAAATCCCAGAACACCTCCTGAAGCGAGCACAAGCTGCTCGCGAAAAGGCAGCCGGAGCAACCGGTGCAGATGCGGCGCCTGCTGGTGACCGCATCCCTGATGCACTTCTTGACCGCACAAAGTCTGCTGGTGCAGGCGCTGCAGCTGTAGTTGCAACTGCACCTGCCGCAGGTTTGCCTGTTGGTGCTGGTCCTGGTGGACACACACAGCGTTTGCTCACAGTGGTGAAGTCAGGCTCGATTCAAGAAGCAAAAGCTGCACCCGTTGACAAAGTGCATACATGGCCTCACCTTCTTGCAGTTGAGTTCGTTGCATCGTTGGCGATGCTCGCAGCACTCTTTATTTTCTCTTGGGTGGTCAATGCACCACTGTTGAAAGCTGCTGACTTCAACCAGACACCAAACCCATCAAAGGCACCTTGGTACTTCCTTGGTTTGCAGGAACTTCTCACGATGTTCCACCCAATGATTGCTGGTGTGACTCTTCCAGGTGTCGGCATCCTTGCTTTGATTCTTGCTCCATACCTCGACCGCAACCCGTCGAATAAGCCAGAAGATCGCAAGTTCATGACTTCGATGATGACGATGTTCCTCATCTTCTGGGCAGTGCTCACCATCATCGGTTCGTTCTTCCGTGGCCCAGGATTCAACTTCATCTTCCCATGGCGAGACGGAATTTTCTTCGAGTTGTGATCGAACTTTCCATCACACAATGACATTCGACGTAAAGACAAAGGATTAAGGAACGCAAAGTTATGAGTACCGGATTGGTAATTGCCATCGTGGTTATCGCGGCGGTCGTGTTTGGCGCGATCGTTGTTTTAACAACATCACGCTCCACGGAAGTTCGTGGCGCAGGTTCACTGTCGCGCGAAACACGTTCACGTGATCGCAAGACAACTATTGGCGCAGATGCGTCAACTGGTCGTGAGGTTGAAGCCGCAGCACGTTCCACTGAAATTGTGAAGGCTGCACCTGTTGAGGTTGCGCCGTTTGTTGCACCCGACGTAGAAGCGATTGGCGTTTCTCGTCGTCAATTCTTTAACCGCACTGCAGTCACACTGATGGCGGCAAGCATCGGTGCATTCGGTGCATCGTGTGTGGCTTTCTTGTGGAAGGGCGCTGACGGCGGATTCGGTTCCAAAATCAGCGCAGGCAAAGTTGACGACATCGTCTCGGGCATTCGTGCGAACAAGGGTTTCTTGTATCTCGCAGAAGCTCGTGCATGGGTGACTGAGTATCCAAAGGGATCTCTCAGCAAGGCAAAGGCTGTCTACGGTGCGCAAGCTCCTGTTTATGCAGGTATGGAAGCTGGCATTGTCGCGCTGTACCAGAAGTGCCCACATCTTGGTTGCCGTGTTCCTGAGTGCTCAAGCTCTCAGTGGTTTGAATGCCAGTGCCATGGTTCGCAGTACAACCGTGTTGGTGAAGTTCGTGGTGGTCCTGCACCTCGCGGAATGGATCGCTTCGCAGTCTCAGTTTCGAACGGAAATCTCACAATCGATACAGGCGCAGTTTTCGCTGGTCCAGCCGTTGGTATCAACACAACAGGTCAAGAAGCCGAAGGACCGCACTGCGTCGGTGCAGGAGGACACTAATCATCATGATTGCCGCAACGAGCAGAAACATTGGATTGCTCATCCTGCTTATTTCGATAGGCGGTTGGGTTCTCTATGGAATCTTCAACTTCCGCAAGGGCCGTAAAGAAATTGGTGCGGAGCAAACCCTTGCTGCCAACCGTAAGCCGTACTACGACGACGAGACTCTCGAAGGTCCACGTCTTGAGCGCGTACAACTTCTTGGACTTGTGTGTCTCGCAATCATCACAGTTGCGTTGCCGCTCTACTGGATCTTGGAACCACAACGTCAAGCTGGAGCAAACTTCGGTTTCGAAAAGCGTTTCGTTAAGTGGGGAACAAAGATTTTTGCACCCACTGCAGATGGTGGATACAACTGCGCAGGGTGTCACGGTGGCATGAATGGCACCGGTGGTGTTGCGTCGTATGCAGTGACCGATCCAAAGACTGGCGAAGTAAAGGCCGTTTCTTGGAAGGCACCAGCATTGAACACAGTGCTGTATCGCTTTAGTGAAGAAGAAATCACTTTCATCATGAACTACGGCCGTCCCTTCTCGCCGATGTCGGCATGGGGAACAATCGGTGGCGGACCATTGACCAACCAGTCAATTGAGACAGTGATTGATTACATGAAGTCGATTCAGGTGCCTATGGCTGGTTGCATCGAAACTCGTAGCTATTACAACCCGACATGTGATGAAGGTTCTCTTCCAGAAGAGAAGAACAAAGAAATCATGGCTGAGGCCAATCGTCTTGTAACGGCAGGAACCTACGGTTCTATTGGCGAAGCCTTGTTCAACCTCGATCTTGGTAGTGGTGCCTACTCATGCGCACGTTGCCATACAAAGGGTTGGTCATACGGCGATCCTCAAGCAACAGGTGGCGGAGCATTCGGGCCGAACCTCACCGGCGGATCATCAACTCGTCAGTTCCCGAATCAATCCGACATGGTCAACTTCATCAAGAATGGTTCTGAGCTTGGAAAGCGTTATGGCGAACAAGGTCAGGGCAGTGGACGAATGCCAGCATTCGGACAGTTGTATACCGATGAACAGATCAAGTTGATCGTCCAATACGTGCGAGGTCTCTGATGTTGTCTGCTCTTCTTTCTATTGATTTCAACCCAGGCATTCGTGGCATCCTTGTCACACTTGTCATGTTCGTGTTCCTTGTTGGTGGCACGTACTTGCTTGTTGGCACGAACCTCGGTGCTCGTCTTGGTTTCCTCGTTGTTGCAACAACGCTCGCCGGCTGGATGATGCTGATGTGCATTGTGTGGGCGATCTATGGCATTGGTCTGAAAGGACCAGAACCAAAATGGAAGCCCAATGAGCCAATCACGATCGTTCGCGATGGTGCATTGATGGACCGCGCTGAAGTTCTCGAAACGTCAATCAACCTTGACGGGCTCGACCCAACAGCTGCAGCAAAGAAAGTCTCCGACACTCTCGTGGAAGATGGTTGGAGACTGCTTGACGATTCAGACTCTGCTCGCGGTAAGGCAGTTGCTGCCTCCGATGAAATTTTGCAGATCGAAGCTGAAGAGTTCGCTGCTGGTGAATATGTCTCCGTTGCTGTCTTCGATAAGGGTGGCGAGCGGTATCCAAAGATTGGTGAGTCTCTCGACTTCCTTGCTTTCTGGCATAAGCCTCGTTACTCAATCGTTCAGGTTGCTCCGGTCGTGCAGCAGCGCACAGAGCCTGGTCGTGCACCAGCTCGCGTTCAGATTGACACCACAAAGCCTCACCGCTATGTCGTGATGATTCGTGACCTCGGCGCAAAGCGTCGTCCAGGTTTCCTCATTGGCGCGGGTTCTGCGCTGATCTTCTTCTTGTTGGCATGGATGTTGCATCGTCGTGAGACGCTTCTGAGCGACAACCTTGCCTTGAAGTCTGCGGAGGCATAGTCCATGGGTCAGTACCTTCCCATCGTCGTATTGATGGTGCTGGCCGTTCTATTCGGGGTGCTCAGCCTCATCGCGTCGCGCTTGTTGGCACCGAATCGCCCGAACTCTGCAAAAGAAGCACCCTACGAGTGCGGAATTGTTCCTGGTCGTGAACCACCAGAGCGTTTCCCCGTCAGTTTCTATGTCATCGCGATGTTGTTCATCATGTTTGACATCGAAATCATCTTTGCGTACCCATATGCAATTGACCGCGAGTTTCTCGGAACGTTTGGTTTCTTCGAGATGGCATCGTTTAGTGCGGTGTTCTTCGTTGCGTTTGTCTATGTGATTGCACGCGGCGCACTTGATTGGGGCCCCATGAAGCGTGCAAATGGAAGCAGCGAGATCTCCGATGCCCCAGCCTTAACACCACTCGGCAGTGTGCGTGTTGTGGGTACAGAAGGTCGTGCGGTTAGTAACGGAAAGGCCGCGTAATGGGTCTTGCTCAGAATGTTCTCGATGATGGTCTCGGCGGTCTCGAACACAACTTCGTAACCGCTCGTGTTGAAGATTTGGTCAAGTGGTCACGTTCACGTTCAAGCTGGGCTGCATCATTCGGCCTTGCATGTTGTGCAATTGAAATGATGGGAACTGGTGCATCGCACTACGACATCTCGCGTTTCGGAATGGAAGTGTTCCGCGCATCTCCTCGTCAGGCCGACATCATGATTGTCGCCGGTCGCGTGAGTCAGAAGATGGCTCCCGTTCTTCGTCAGGTGTATGACCAGATGATGGAACCGAAGTGGGTTATCTCCATGGGTGTTTGTGCATCAAGTGGCGGAATGTTTAACAACTACGCAATCGTGCAGGGTGTTGACCAAATCGTTCCTGTTGATGTGTACGCACCTGGTTGCCCACCGACTCCAGAAACTCTCATTCACGCAATCGAGACATTGCACCAACTGATTGAAGATGGTGAAATCATGCGTCGTCGTGAAGCAAATAACGGTGGTGCAGGAGTTGAGCTCGATGCTCACGCTCCGTCAGCTATCTCTGTCGCGCTCGGGTCGAAGTAGTCATGAGCGACCAAGTGGAACAAGCGGAGGAAACCGTCGAGACACTGCATGGGTGTCCTGTCGTGTACTCACGTGATCAGATGGTCTTGTTGGTCGCGCGCGAACAATATGTGGGTGTCGTGAAGTCGTTGTTGGCTGATGGATTCGATGTATGCATCGACCTGACTGGTGTTGATTACCTGTCGTTGCCACATCGCGTTGTCGGCGCTGGTGTCAAGCCCGAGCGTTTTGAAGTTGTTGTCAACCTCTTGTCTCTCACCAAGCGCGAGCGCATTCGTTTGCGCGTGCAAGTTCCATCGGACGACACAACTCTCGCATCTTTGTTTGATGTTCATCCGGGTACAGAAGCTCACGAGCGTGAAACGTTTGACATGTTTGGAATCACATTTGATGGTCACCCCGACATGACGCGCATTCTCATGCCAGAAGATTGGGATGGTCATCCATTGCGTAAGGACTACGACCAAGGATTCATTCCTGTGCAGTTCAAAGGGACGAACTCATGAGCAGCGTCATCTCAGCAGGCACCAATGAAGGTGGCCAAGAACTGCAATCACGCAGTGAACTCACTGCAAAGGAACTGTTTCGCGAAGTCGGTTCTGTTCTTCGTTTGAGTGAAGCTGAAGCAGCCAAGTTGGCTGAAGTGCAGACCGAGGTCCCTGAAGATCAGACCATGATCATCAACATGGGTCCTCAGCACCCAAGTACCCATGGCGTGTTGCGTCTGATGCTTGAACTCCAAGGTGAAACGGTTCTTCGTTGCAAGCCAATCATTGGGTACTTGCACACCGGCATGGAAAAGACTGGGGAGTCTTTGACGTACATGCAAGGTGGCACGAACGTCACCCGCATGGACTATCTGTCACCGCTCAACAACGAACTTGTTTTCTCACTTGCTGTGGAAAAACTTCTGGGCATCGAAGGCGATATTCCAGAGCGTGCTGTTTGGATGCGCATGCTTCTTTCGGAACTCAACCGCATGAGCAGCCACTTGTTGTTCCTTGCCACCAATGGCATGGACATTGGTGCGGTCTCAATGATGTTGTACGGATGGCGCGAGCGCGAAGACGTGCTGCGCTTTTTCCAGAAGGTCACTGGCCTTCGCATGAATCACAACTTCATTCGCCCTGGTGGTCTTGCTGCTGACATGCCTGCAGGTTGGCGTGATGATGTTCTTGCAATCTTGGAGAACTTGCCATCACGTCTTGAGGAATACGACATCTTGATGACGGGTCAGCCCATTTGGCGTGAGCGCTTGCAGGGCGTTGGAGCAATCACGGCTCGTGAAGCAATGGCACTTGGTGCAACTGGTCCAATTCTGCGTTCCACCGGTGTCGCATGGGACCTTCGTCGCGACATGCCATACCTGCGGTATGAAGATGTCGAGTTCGATGTCGTGGTGGGCCAATACGGCGATGCTTACGACCGCTACGCAATTCGATTTAATGAAATTCGTGAGTCGATGAAGATCGTGTATCAGATCCTTGATCGCATGCCTTCAGGTGACTACCGCATCCAGAACAAGAAGGTGACGCCACCACCACGTGCGCGAATTGATGAATCAATGGAAGCACTGATTCACCACTTCAAGATCTTCACCGAGGGATTCAAGGTTCCCGAGGGTGAGGTGTATGTCGGTATCGAAAGTCCTCGTGGTGAGATTGGTTGTTACATCGTTTCCGATGGTTCCGCTAATCCATATCGCATGCATATGCGTGCACCGTCGTTTGTCAACATTCAGGCATTGCCCCACATGATGCGTGGCGGTCTTGTTGCAGATGCGGTGGCGGTTATTTCGTCCGTCGACCCTGTGTTGGGAGAGGTTGATCGCTAATGGCACGCCTGACTGAAGAGAACGTGCGTCTTGCACGCGAGATTATTGGTCGTTATCCAAAGGCCCGTTCCGCAACGATTCCGTTGTTGCATCTTGCACAAGAGCAAGACGGGTACATCACGAATGAAGCGATGGCTCATATCGGTGAACTTGTGGGTGCAACATCTGCAGAGGTGTATGGAACCGCATCGTTCTACGAGATGTTTAAGTTCGAACCAGTGGGCAAGTACCTCATCAACATCTGCGGCACAATGTCCTGCGCGCTGATGGGTGCTGAAGAGTTAATGCATCATGCTGAATCTCGTCTGGGTATTCACATGGGTGGCACAACACCTGATGGTCTCTTCACTTTGGAAAAAGCAGAGTGCCAAGCTGCATGTACAGAGGCTCCATGCTTGCAAGTGAACTATCGCTATCGCTTCCGCGTCACCTCTGAAAACTTCGACACCCTCATCGATCAGTTGCAAGCAGGAGAACTCACGAGTGAGATTCCTACGCATGGAACAGTTGCGGCAGTTCGTCAGCACATTCCTGCTGATCGTGGTGTGGGTGCAGTTGCACCTGAAGATGTGACAGAAGGTCCTGCGTGGCTTGATGGAAAGGCTGCGCTATGACCAGCAATCCCGGTGGCACTTGGCCACATGCTCCTGGCTTCATCGTTGGCGATCGCCCAAAGATCGTGACCTCACGTTTTGAATACGAAGATTCCTACACATTGCAGCGTTACCTTGCGACGGATGGATATGCAGGTCTGCGCGCGGCTCTTGGTCGTCCAGCATCTGATGTTCATGATGAAGTGAAGAACGCAACTGTTCTTGGACGCGGTGGAGCAGGTTTCCCTGCTGGCAATAAATGGGGACTCACACCACAAGGTGTCTGGCCGCGTTACTTGGTTGTCAACGGTGATGAATCAGAGCCGGGCACGTACAAAGATCGCTTGCTCATGGAGCGCGATCCGCACCAACTCATCGAAGGTTGCCTCATCGCTTGTTATGCAGCCGGACTTTCACAGTGCTTCCTGTACATCCGCGGTGAGATGGCGCTTGCGCAAGAGCGTGTTGCCGAAGCACTCAATGAGGCATACGCAGCCGGTTACGTGGGCAAGAACATTCTTGGTTCGAAGTTCTCTGTCGACATCGTGTTGCACTGGGGTGCAGGCGCATATGTCGTCGGTGAAGAAACCGCATTGATTGAGAGCCTTGAAGGCAATCGTGGAATGCCACGACTGAAGCCGCCGTTC
>WLHL01000054.1 GCA_009702755.1 Actinomycetota bacterium | reverse complement strand
CAATACCCCCATTTCAACGCCCACGGGATTCGCAGCACTCGGAGTGCCACCCGAGGTCGATAAGGGTCTCGCGGCCGCTGGTTTCGCCGCTCCCTTTGCAATTCAAACTGAAGCCATCCCTGTCGCCATGCGCGGTGTTGATCTCTGTGGTCGTGCCCGCACTGGTTCCGGAAAGACACTGGCCTTTGGTGTGCCGATGTTGTCTCGTATTTCAAAGTTCGGCAAGGTGCGTGCACCTCGCGGATTAGTTCTTGTACCCACCCGTGAACTTGCCTTGCAGGTTGCTGAGGTGCTGCAGCCGATTGGCAAGGCGTGTGATCGTGTTGTCCTGCCGGGGTATGGCGGTGCGTCTCGCGAAGATCAAGTTGATGCGCTTGAAAAGGGTGTCGACATCATCGTTGCAACACCGTTGCGTCTCATTGACCTGATGAAGGGCGGCGAAGTGGAGATGGGTGACGTGCAATGCGTCGTTCTCGACGAAGCAGACCGCATGGCTGATGATGGTTTCACTCCGCAGGTTGAGTGGGTGCTTCGCCATGTCACCGGCGAGCATCAAACGATGTTGTTTTCGGCAACTCTGGACGGCCAAGTGGGCAACCTTGTGCGTCGCTATATGAAGGACCCCGAAGAGGTTTCTATTGATGCGCCAACGGACACCGTGGGCACGATGCACCATCTGTTTTTGGCAGTGCACAGAATGGACAAAGACAAAGTCATCGCTGCGATTGTGGAGAGCACTGGCAAGACCGTGGTGTTCTGTGACACGAAGCGTTTGTGTGACCGTGTCACCGAGAACTTGCAAGATCTTGGTGTGAATGCTGCTGCGATTCACGGCGACCTCACGCAAGCAGCTCGTGAAAAAGCAATTGTGCGCTTTACGAACAATGACCTCAAGGTGTTGGTGGCAACTGATGTCGCTGCACGTGGTATTGACATTGATGATGTCGAGTGTGTTGTGCATTACGTGCCACCGATTGATACAAAGGCGTACTTGCACCGCTCGGGACGTACCGCTCGTGCGGGTCGTGATGGTTGGGCGGTCACTTTGGCTGAGTACAACCAGCACACCACTTGTCGGATCATCCAGCGTGCTCTGCGTTTGGCAACGAACCCGCCGGTGGAAGTGTTCTCCAACGACAAGCGCCTTCAGGACCTCAACCTCTTCCTATAAGGGGCTTTTGCCTTACTGGCACATGCCGGTGCCATGGCTCCTGGACGGCTGAGAACCTTCACCCACCCTTCTGAAAGAATGGACCGACTATTTCGGAAGGAGTCGGATGTCGCGGAGAACTGACATTGGGTTGAAAGTTACGTTTGTTGAGTCTCTCGCAGACACGGTGGCGCCCCTTGTCCAGTACCTCAATGCATCTGATTCCACTCGCGATCTGTTTGATGTCGACCATGTCATTGTTCCCAATGCTGGGGTGCGTGCTTGGTTGTTGCAGCAGATTGCTTCGCAGGTCGGCACCAGTTCATTAGGTCACGACGGCATTGCTGCCAATGTCTCCATTAAGTACTTAGGTGAACTCGATGGACTCATCGGTCGCCGTGCAATGGGTTCCGATCCGTGGGCAGTCGGCCCATTGTCAATGACCGTCCTGAGTGTCATCAACAAGCACACAGGTTCATTTACCTCACACATTGAACGCATGGGTGGCGGGCTCAAAGCTGCGCGTCTTATGTCTGACCGATTCGATAAGTACCATGCGCGCCGCCCATCGATGATTGTGGAATGGGAAGCCGGCCGTGCGACGTTGGCTCCAGCCGTTGGCGATGTCGTGGGCAATGGTGAACACGCAATAGAGGCGACACCACTTGATGCTTCCGATGTGTGGCAATACGACTTATGGCGTCTGGTGCGTGAAGAAGTGGATGCGCAGCCTTGGCCGGTAGTGGTGGAAGAGATGCTGGCGGATCCATCGCTACTCAACGATTCAGATTTGCCACCGCGTCTGTTGGTCGTCGGGTTGCAATCACTCAGCGTCCGCCATGTGCGTGCATTGCAGTTGTTGTCTCAGCATTTGTCGGTTGAAGTTGTCTTGGTGCACCCATCACCGGCGCTTGCAGCTCAGTGGGCACTCGATGCATCGCGCGTTCCTGTTTCTGTTGGTATCGCACCTTTACCAGTTCGTGTGAATTCATTTGAAGACAACGTTGACTCGATGGTGTCCATGTGGCTACGTGGGGCTCACGATGCACAGATGGTGTTGGCATCTCAGGGGGTCTCGCCGGCGCTGCAGACTCTCTCCGACGTCACTGCGGCTGATGATCTATTGCATTCTCTCCACAATGCCGTTCGTGCGGGTGTTGCAACCCACAGTGCGTTTACACCCGGTGATCGTTCATTTCAAGTGCATCGTGCGCATAACTTGGGTCGACAAGTCGAGATTGCTCGTGATGCGATTCTGCATGCGTTTCACGACATCAAAGGTCTTGAACCACATGAGGTTGTCGTTATCTGTGCAGATGTTGAAGCTGCTTCACCACTGTTGGAAGCAGCCTTTAGTCGTGAAGTCAATGGAAAGCCATTGCCATTTATCGTTGCCGACCGTGGTTTGCGTCAGGTAGACGACGGAGCAGCATTGTTGAACAACTTGCTCACAGTTGTGACTGGTCGATTCAGTATCACTGACATCATGACGGTGGCGACGTCGCCACTGGTGATGCAGAAGTTTGGTGCGTCGAGTGACGATGTGTCTTCCTGGTATCGACTCATCGAGCGCACACGAATTCGTTGGGGCTCGACCGCGGACCACCGCAAACGCAAAGGTGTGTTGTCTGATGAGAATGCGCACACGTGGGTTGCCGGTTTACAGCGTGCACTAGTGGGGGCGTTATTGCCAGACGCTGAGCCCGATATTGATTTTGGTGGAACAGTTCCTCTGCCCGATTTGGATGCTGCTGATCTCGAGTCAGTCGGGCGATTGTCGGCCATCGTGTCTGCCATGTCTTCGTTAGAGCAGTTGGCAAACACCACGGCAGAACTTCCTGTTGTTCAGTGGGCAGATGCAGTTGAAGAAACCTTGGCGTTGGTATCCCTTGATATCAAGGGCGAACTTGATGATGCTCGTGAAGCCATCGACACCCTGCGTGGGTATGTCCGTGATGCTCGAGGTAATGATGTTTCGGACCTCGCCGTCACGTTCGAACATTTTGTTGAACAGTTGCAGGAACAAATCTCCAGT
Source organism: Actinomycetota bacterium (assembly GCA_009702755.1). Lineage (GTDB taxonomy): Bacteria > Actinomycetota > Acidimicrobiia > Acidimicrobiales > Ilumatobacteraceae > UBA2093. Next base: position 6,661 of record WLHL01000054.1, on the reverse strand, counting down.
GCTCCAGGTCGACAGCCTCTACGTACGGGGGCAGTGACTGCAACGTCAGCAGTGCCACTGCGTGGCGTGCCGTTCAAAGTGGTGTGCCTCTTGGGGTTTGACGAAGGCACGATGCGCGCGGGCGAAGCCGAAGGCGACGACTTGGTGACCCGTCAAATGTTCATGGGTGATATTGACCCGCGCATTGACCAGCGTCGATCCATCCTTGATGCCATTTGTGCCGCTTCGCACCGAGTTGTTGTCACATGTAATGGGCGCAGCATCAAAAACAATGCTGAGGTTCCGCTGATTACACCACTTGCAGAATTACTAGATCTTTGCGAGCGATGTGGCGTAGAAGAAGACCCAGACAATAAGGGTTTCCTGCAGGTGGAGTATCAGCACCCGCGCCATTTTAGTTCTCCACGCAACTTCATTGAAGGAAAGATTGTTCCAGGCATGGTGTGGTCACATGATGACGTTGCATTGAGGTCCATCACTGAAGAACACACCAAAACTCAAGCGGCACTTCAAGCCGATGTTGCAGTTGCGCGAATGGCAGAACAATCTGAAGATCATCCATATCGTGTGATCTCGCCACGCGAGCTTGAGTCATTTATGCGTGACCCGCTGTCGGCCTTTGTGCGAAGTGGTTTGGGCATCAATACGTGGAATAACGAAGAAGATGATGAGCCTGCAACGATTCCACTTGAGTTGACGCAAAAAGAGATAGGTCATCTGCGTGGCAATCTCGCATCAGCTGTGCAATCTGGATTCAGCGCAACACATTGGACAAGAGTGAATACCGCAGTCGGCAATATTCCGATGGGCGCGTATGGCTCACAACTGGCGGAAGCGATTGTTGGTCGAGTTGACGAACTGAGTGGTGTTGCCTCGGATTGGGGGATTCATCTTGATGATCTCATTCCGTATGAAGTTCGTATTCCGTACGCCGGCGGAGAAGTTGCTGGCAACGTGATGGTGTTTCCTGCTTCGCAGAGTCACATTGCGATTGTCGACCTTGGGAAACGATCCACGAAGTCTGAGTCAAATCTGCGTCACCGCTTGGGGCTCTGGCTTCTTCTTTTGCGCGCCTCCGGATATCAGATTGAAGGTGCAATTGCAGTTGTCGTTGGGGAGGAAACACGGGACGGAGTCAAACATCCGACGACTATCTGGCATTACGTGCAACTGCAGCCAAGCATGTCCCAAGAGAGTGCTCGGCAAAAGGTGCAAGGCCTGGCTGTGATGTTTGAGGAAGCAGTGAAGTCGCCATTTCCAAAGTTCAGCGGAACCATTGATCAGATGCTGAAGGGTGAAGTGAAGAAAGCGGAAGACGCTTTCGATAGCTATCTCTCAATGTCGAACAAGAGCAATGACGGTGAAGAGTACAAATACCTTCAAACCATGGAATGCCTTGTGTATGGAACGAATCCGAAATTCGATGATGTGTTCGGTGCCGGTTCCCCCATAGTCGACTTCTACAAGAGATTGGCTGCGGTGAAACTTGAACAAGATGATGACATCGCAAAAGATCTAGGTCTCAAGAATGTCCCCCCCACAAACGTCCCTGCAGGGAAAAAGAAGAAAAGGTATATCTACGCATGAGTGATGTACTGAATCTTCGCGATCAATCGTTGGACAACGGGCTCTTTATCGAAGCAAGCGCTGGCACTGGCAAGACCTATTCGGTGGCAGCACTTGTAGTGCGAGAACTAGCGCTGAACGATGATCTCTCTATTTCTCAGATCTTGGTCACTACGTTTACACGCAATGCGGCAGCTGAACTGCGTGACCGTGTACGGCGTCGTCTGGTGAAGACAGCGGAGTCTTTACGCAAGAACTCCAATGAAGAAGACGATGTCATCGTTGAGTATTTGCTGGAAGATTGCTCCGATGCTGAGCGTATTGCGCGATCCCATCGCCTGATGCGTGCAGTGGTCGAGTTTGATACTGCGACAATCGCAACTATTCACTCAGTGTGTTCAAAGATCATCTCCCTGTCAGCTGAGTCCACATCAATGGCAGGCGAGGAAGTGCAAGGTCGTCTGATCGCAGAAGTAGTCAATGATGCATTAGTTGCTCAGGCTCACTTGGCACCCACTTTGCCAGAGAAGAAGATTATTGAAGTCGTCACGCAGTTGATTGGCGAACCCCTAACTCAGACATGGTTTGATGCCAGTGAAGTATCAAGTGTCGCGCTCCTGCAACGTATTGATGACGTCATTAAGCAGTGCGTGCTCAAGATTGAAGAGGAACTTCGACAGGCTCCCACTTTTGACTACCTCATTCGCCGAGCGTTCCAAGTCATTAACTCTTCAGAAGTAGACGGTGTTCTTGCGGAGTTCCGCCGTCGCTATCGATATCTCATTGTTGATGAGGCTCAAGATACGGATTCTCAGCAGTGGGAAATCTTCCGCGGAATCTTCCCGATGGGAGACAACGTGGGAGGTGCATTGATTGCTGTTGGCGATCCAAAGCAATCCATCTATAAGTTCCGCGGTGCAGATATTGACGCATATCGAGTGGAGCGCGATAAAGGTCTCACACGCACACTGCGTACTAACTATCGATCCGACTCTCCGGTGATTCAAGGGTTGAATGTTTTGTTTGAAGGTTCGCAGTTCGGTGAGGGAATTCCGTATGTCGCAGTTGATGCGCCGAAGGACAAGAAGAATTCAGAACTCACAGGAATTTCTCCTGTCGAGATTCTGAATATTCCTGATCCAAGTGGGCCAGCAGCAGTTGCTGGTCCGACGGCTCAACGAGTTTCAGCATATTTGCGATCGAATGTTCTTCTGGATGGCGAGCGTATTCATCCAAGTGATGTTGTTGTGCTTGTCCGTAGTGGATGGCAAGGCCAACTGATTGAACGCGAATTGCGTGAATTGAATATTCCTGCGGTGAGTAGCGGGACTGCATCGGTGATGGAGAGTGAGACTGCTGAGCACTGGCGCGTTCTTTTGCTGGCACTAGAGCGCTTTGCCGATGCAGGTCGAGTGCGACATGTAGTGGGGACTCCTATTTTTGGTGTTCCTCTGTCGTCGCCTGCATTGCTTGATGATGAATTCATCGGTTCGATTCAAGAAACCTTGGCTGAATGGGCTGGGGTTCTGCGGCGTCACGGTGTCGCAGCACTGACATCCACAATGATGTCGGATCCGGGAACCATCTTGTCTCTCTCAGCTGGTCTCTCTGGCGAACGTCGATTGACTGACTTCAGTCATGTTGCTGACTTGTTGAATGCAGAAACGAATGGTGTCGGATGTTCGGCCACTGATGTTCTTGATGCATTCACTCGATTAGTCGAAATTGACAGTTCATCGGAAGTGGTGAGCCGTCGCGTCGAGAGTGATTCATCTGCAGTGCAAATCATGACAATCCATGTCTCGAAGGGTCTTGAATTCCCATTGGTCATTGTTGCTGATTCGTGGAAGGACGAGATTTCAACAAATCAGAAAAAGAAGTTGCCGATCATTCGCCTCCAGAAAGACGATGCTCAACCATTACAGGGGCGGGTTGCCGACATCGGTTACGTCACAGGTGAAGTATCGCCCATCAGTCTCCGACGTTTGCAGGAAGAGGCTTCGGAAGAGTCATCACGAATTTTGTATGTTGCTGCCACGAGGGCAAAACATCATGTCTGCATCCTTCGTCCACTAGACGGCAAGATCTCTGTGATTGACAGCCGAATGAATGCATCGGCTCTTGCCGGAGAATCAGAATCTGTCACTGTTCTTTCGGTCACTGACTTTCCTACCGCAGTGCAATATGTGCCGACTAGGAAAGAAACGAAACAAGAAGAAATGCTCGTTGCGGTCTCTCCGTCGGCAGTCACACAGACATATCGCCGTACCTCCTTCACTGGCATCACAGAACTGCAGAAGGGCGGCAGTGTGGTCGGAGCCGCCCGTGTTGATTCTCGATCCGGAACAGAAGAAGGTGAGCGTCTCTTCGTTCGTAGTGTCGGATATGCGTCAAACAAGGCTCCACTCGGAGTCAATCAGATGCCACTTGCGCGCATTCCTGGTGGTGCTCACATCGGAAAGATCCTGCACACGGTGTATGAACATGTTGATCCGTCTCATACAGATTTGGCTAACCACGTGTCGGCCATTGTTCGTCGTCATGTATCGGGCGCGCTGTTGACCGAGCACGGCCAGAACATTATTGATGGCATCGTTTTGTCGCTCAGCACACCATTAGGCGGCGCAGTCGGCGTGCATTCTCTTGCATCACTAGGTTTGAAGAACCGAGTCGCAGAAATGTCCTTCGAGATGTCGTTGGCTCATCTTTCTTCTGGTGTGAAGGCAAGCGATATCGGTCGACTGTTGAAGAATTCGCTTTCGCAGGATGATCTCTTGTCGTCGTATGCAGAGACTCTGTGTGACCCATCTTTTGATATCCCTCTGGCGGGACTAATTAACGGGTCTATCGATGCATTGCTACGAGTAGAGACTGTTGAAGGAATCCCTCGTTTCTTCATCAGTGATTACAAGAGCAACAGACTTGACCGCGATGGGGATGTCTCAATGATTGAGGCGTATTCCACCGACCGAATGCTGTATGAAATGGAACATCACCATTACCCACTGCAGGCACTGATCTACGGCGCAGCCGTCTATCGCTTCCTGCGTTGGCGAGCACCACAGATTGACGCCAATGAGGCGATTGCCGGATTTGCGTACATGTTCATTCGCGGCATGGTGGGCGAGACAACTCCGGTTGATGCGCTGGGAAATCGCAACGGTGTTCTTACATGGACTGCACCTGTTGGCTTTTGGAGTTCACTGTCTGACCTCTTTGCAGGAGGTGGAAAATGAGTGAGACCTCAGTGAATCTTGATGCCGCTGTGGAGCATCGTGTTGTTGATTTGGTTGACATTGAATCTGCACGACAAATATTCGCCTTAGCGAATTCGGTGAAGAATCGCACACGGTCAGACCAAGCATTTCTGCTGGCTGCTTTGGTGTTGCATTCGTTCCGTGAAGGACACGCCTGTCTCGATCTCGAGAACATTGATACATGGCGTGGTGAGCACGGAACCGAGATTGCTTGGCCCACTGATGCATCAAGTTGGATGAAGACATTGGGTGAAAACTCCGACGTATTTGGGCAGCCAGCTGAGGTGCAGGATCTTTCGCGTCCACCATTCGTTGTTGAAGGCGGGCTGGTGTATATCTCTCGAGTTTTTCAAGAAGAGGTGGACATTGCACAACGTCTTGTAGCTGCAAGCGGCTCAACAGTCACTGTCGTTCTTGGTGGTCCTGGTACTGGAAAAACTCGCTGGGTTGCGGAGCAGCTCGGTGCCATGACATCAGGCAATGTCCCGTCATTGGCATTGTGTGCACCAACAGGGAAGGCTTCTCGTCACTTAAAGGCAGTGCTTGATAAGCGACTTCGTGAAAGCGGTGCAAGTGAAGACGTTCTAGACGCTCTTCAGCACGCTCCTTCAACAACTGCTCACAAACTGTTGGGTTATCACCCTGCGCGAACACCAAAATTCCGTTACGGGCGCCATGAGCCTTTGCCATACAAATTGGTCATTGTCGACGAAGCGTCCATGATGTCGTTGTCGATGATGAATCGCTTGTTGTTGTCGCTTCGGCCTGATGCGCACTTGTGGTTAGTAGGGGATCCTGATCAATTGGCAAGCGTTGAAGCTGGGTCAGTTCTCGCTGATATTGCGCGTGGTGCAAAGCGAAGTGACTCTGTTCTGAACAGTCGTTTCATCGAGCTCACCAAACAGCACCGCTTTGATGCTGATTCACCGATTGCACAGTTAGCTGCAGCCGTTCGCGATGGGGACATTGCCAAGGCACGAACCATTCTGAACACACCTCATCCTGATTTCTTGTGGATTGATCCTCAGAAAGAACCAGAGAAACTTGCCACACTGCAATCCGAAGTTGTGAACCATGCACGGTTGGTTCTTGAGGCTGCGGAAAGTGGAGACATTGAGGGTGCACTCACTGCAAAGACGAAACTGCAAGTTCTCTCGTCCACTCGCGATGGACATTTAGGCGTGTACGACTGGAACCAGACAGTAGAAGCGAGGCTAGGTCCCTCAACTTCAAAGAGATGGTATGCGGGTCGTCCGGTACTGATTACTCGTAACGACTCTTCAACAGGGCTTGCTAACGGTGACGTGGGTGTGATTTGCAACGTTGATGGACACCCGCGCGCATCTTTTGGTGATCCACAGGATCCCACAACCATTGCTTTGGCACGACTGCCAGAGTCCGACACAGTGCATGCACTCACTATTCATAAGAGCCAAGGATCTGAATACGAGCATGTTGTTGTCGTCTTGCCTCAGTCGCACTCTCGAATCGTCACGCGAGAATTGTTGTACACCGGAATTACACGTCCTCAGAAGAAGCTGACGTTGGTTGCCACAATCGAATCAATTGAGGCCGCGATTATGACGCCGATTCGGCGTGCGACTGGTCTCGCAGATCGTCTGTAAATCAAACGCCGATTAATCGGCGCGCACTTTAAGTGCACACGTCATCCGAAGTAATTACGCTCATGAGTGGCGAGACCTTCTCGCCATCAATCCAACTTCCCCGTACACATTGCTTGCGATCTGGAAGGAAAACATGTCGGTTGATGAAATCAGCAGAATTCGATTAGCGAGGCGCGCAGTTGAAGTATTCGGAGAAGCAGAGGCGGCGACGCT
>WLHL01000053.1 GCA_009702755.1 Actinomycetota bacterium | reverse complement strand
GGCAATGGGCTACTGAGAAAGCAAAACGGGGGACCTTTCGGCCCCCCGTCTCACAAAGTGTGTGTTTTCTGGGCTTAGCCGCAGACAGTCTCAAGGATGAGACGGGTGACTGTGTAGGGGTCAACGTTTGCGTTTGGACGACGGTCCTCTGCATAACCCTTCTGGTCACGCTCAACCTGCCAAGGGATACGCACTGATGCGCCGCGGTTCGACACGCCGTATGAGTACTTGTTCCATGGTGCTGTTTCGTGCTTACCGGTGAGACGGCTCTGAATGTCATCGCCGTAGTTCTCGACGTGCTCAAGCACGCGAGTACCAAGCTTTTCGCAGGCTGCGATGATTGCTGGGTAGCTCTCGCGCATTGCCTTTGTTGAGAAGTTGGTGTGCGCGCCTGCGCCGTTCCAGTCGCCCTTCATTGGCTTTGCATCGAAGGAGATGACCACGTCGTAGTCCTCGGAGATGCGGTGGAGCAACCAGCGTGCAACATGCATGTGGTCAGACACGGTGAGTGCATCGCCAGGTCCGATTTGGAATTCCCACTGGCCAGGCATCACTTCGGCGTTGGTGCCAGAGATGAGGAGACCTGCATCGATGCAAGCCTGTGTGTGCTCTTCGATGATGTCACGACCAACAACGCGGCCTGTGCCGACGCCGCAGTAGTACGGACCTTGTGGCTTTGGGTAACCGCCAACGGGGAAACCGTATGGTGAACCGTCTGTGCGAAGCATGGTGTATTCCTGCTCAATGCCGTACCACATCTCTTCTGATGCGTACTTTGCTGCCGCAGCTGCACATGCAGCGCGAGTGTTGGTTGGGTGTGGTTCACCGGTCTTTGCGATGTACACATCGCACAACACGAGAACGTTCTTGCCACCGCGGATCGGGTCTGGGCATTGGAAGACTGGCTTCAACACGCAGTCAGATGCGTCGCCGCTTGCCTGCTCGGTGGAGGAACCGTCAAAGCCCCACTCATCCATTGGCATGTCAACGATTGCACCAGCGAAGTCAGGAATGACCTTGGTCTTTGAACGGAGCAATGGTGTCGGCGATGTTCCGTCGATCCAGATGTATTCGGCCTGAATTGGCATTGAGGATTCCTTTGCCTCTGGGGGATAATTCCCGATTTCTGAGTGCCTTAATGATGGCACCTAGGGATTTCTTTCCCTTTTCCCAATTGTGAACGCTGTGTAAAGAGGTGCAGGCTCGACGCCCTCCGGAGCGGGAATCCTTATAGGGACAGGGTTCTAGGGGGAGGGTGGTTAGCCTCATGGCGTGAGCAAAATGACTGCGCCAGCCCCAGAAATGGGCCTTCGGGTGGCTTTGTCACAGCTGAACCCGGTTGTGGGGGACCTGAGGGGCAATATCGGGCTCATGACAGCCGATTACGAGCGTGCTGTTCAGGCTGGTGCTCAAGTGGTGGTGTTCCCCGAATTGAGTGTCACGGGATACCCGCCCGAGGACTTGTTGTTGAAGGGTTCGTTCATCGCAGACAACCGCCGAGCACTTGAAGATTTTGCGGCGACAACAGGTGAGTGTGCTGCAGTCGTTGGTTTTGTTCTCCAAGAAAATGCACAACTGTTCAACGCCGCTGCTGTGTGTATCAACGGCGCGGTGCGCGATGTGTATCGCAAGCAGTTGTTGCCGAACTATTCAGTCTTTGATGAAGAGCGTTACTTCGAACCTGGTGTTGCGACGAACTCTGATGGCACTGTTGCCGGAATAACAACGTTAAACGGTGTCACCGTGGGCGTTTCAATTTGCGAAGACATTTGGTTTGCGGATGGACCAGTCAAAGCTCAAGCGGCAGCCGGTGCACGAGTGTTGTTGAACCTCAATGGTTCACCGTTCCATCAAGGCAAGCACACAGAGCGCGAAGAAATGTTGGCGCAACGTGCACGCGAAACAGGTTCTGCCATTGTCTATGTCAACCAAGTCGGTGGACAGGACGAATTGGTCTTTGAAGGTTCGAGCGTTGTCATGGCGCCGAATGGTTCTGTTGCAAGTCGCTTAAAATCTTTTGACAGTGACTTCACAGTGATTGATCTTGCTACTGATGGAACTGTCGCAGTCGGCGATGTGATTCCATTTGAGTCAGATCTTGATCGTGTGTATGCAGCGCTTGTCGTGGGTACTCGTGACTACGTGCGTAAGAACGGTTTCTCAAGTGTTGTCATCGGTTTGTCCGGTGGTATCGACTCGTCCATCGTTGCTGCAGTTGCCGTTGATGCATTGGGTACAGACAACGTGCATGGCATTGCAATGCCGTCGCGTTACTCCAGTCAGGGTTCTCTCGATGATGCGGATCGTTTAGCGAAGGCGTTAGGAATTGACCATCGCGTCATCTCCATTGAGCCAGCATTTACTGCCTATTTGGAGATGCTGTCACCGTCATTCGAAGGTCGTGACCCTGATCTCACAGAAGAAAACTTGCAGAGCCGTTGCCGTGGGATGACTCTGATGGCGATGAGCAACAAGTTTGGTTGGATGGTTCTCACCACTGGCAACAAGAGCGAGATGGCTGTCGGATACTTCACGATTTATGGCGACTCTGCTGGTGGCTATGCAGTGATCAAAGACGTTTTTAAAACGCAGGTATTTGATCTGTGTCGTCGCATCAACGAACGTGCTGGTCGCGAGATCATTCCAGAGACAGTGATTATCAAACCACCATCAGCCGAACTTCGTCCCGATCAACGCGATGATCAAAGCCTTCCGCCATACGAAGAACTCGATCCGATACTCCGTCATTACGTAGACAATGATTTGTCAGTCAGCGAAATCGTGAAGTTGGGCTTCAACGAAGCTGTTGTCGCTCGCATTGCCCGTCTTGTTGATGTCAATGAATACAAGCGTCGTCAGTGTGCGCCAGGTGTTCGTGTGTCAACGAAAGCATTCGGCAAAGATCGCCGCGTGCCGATTACAAATGGCTATCGCGCTGATCGCGCGTAGGCAGTAATTGCCAACACGGTGAGTGCTGCAAGTGCAGTGCCCGCAATTGTTGGTCCAATGGGGCCAACAGAGTCATACAGCGATGTTGCCACTGTGCTGAAGACAGCGCGACCACATGTGCCAGCACCAACAGTGAGGCCTAAACCAATGCCACCGGCGGTGGGCACGAGGTTCGCCGCAAGTGGCAACATGCTGACAAGTGCAAACTCAAACCCTGCAATGAACAACACCAGCATCGGAATTGCAATCAGACTGATGTGACTGCCTGCACTCATCGCAACACCAGCAATCACCATCATGATGACACCACGTCGCACACTGACCTCTTTGCCCCATCCGTCAGTCACTCGACTACTTCCGATGCTGGATGCAAGTTCGAAGACACCAAGCACAATCACGATTGCGATCAAGCCACCGCTCGTGAAGTTGAACTCGTCCTCAAACCATGGGCCAAAGGTGATGCTGACACATTGGCTGGCCCCCATGAGCATGAAGGAACATGCGAAGACAAACCATGCGTTTGCAGGGACTTTCCCTCGCGCATGTTCTGTCACGGGTGCATGCGCGTCATGGCGGGGCAGGCCAGCAGCCAACAAGGCCCCCGTCAACATCATTGCAATAGCGCCCACGAGGAAACCCTCGCGCCACGAGATGAGTGCTGTGGCGAGTCCCATGATCGCCACGCCAATGAAAAGCGACAACGCCCACGACGTTTCAATCACACCGACGATGCGGCCACGCCTGTCGTAGGGCACATGATCATTCACCCAGACAATGAGTGCAGTATCAAAGAGAACCTTTGCAGCACTCAGCAAAAACATCGCAGCGGCAAAAACCACAAGATTCTGAGCGGTTGCGGCTACAACAATCGAAATCGTGATGAGTGCAATACCCATCATCATGGAAATGAGTCGATTGCCCTTGTCAATGAATCGACCGATGATGGGCGACAGGAGTCCGGCGAATTCGCCGACCATAAATGCAACTCCCATCTGACCAACAGATACGTCAAGTCCACGAGCGATGACGGCAATGAAGGGCGGTGCGAATCGGTAGCACGAGTTTGAAACCAAACGTGCCCACACGAGCCGATCGATGTTTGAGCGAACAACTGGTGCGTACGACGTGTCGACGAAGCGAGAAAACACTTAGAGCTCTTCGCCGAGTTCGCCGTGTTCAAAGAGATCGACAACATCGCCGACTTCAATGGGCGCAGGATGGCCAGGGCGCACGATGAAATGGCAACCACCAAGGTTCGCAATGCGCGGGTCTGATACTCCGTGTGCGCGACGCATCACACGGATGATGCCAGCGTGCGCAATGCACAGAACTTCTGACGCGGGAAACTCCGTGGCTAAATCAACGAGTGCATTGGTCACGCGCTCAACAATGGACTCATCAGTTTCAAAGTCGGGGGGTCGTTTGTGTTCTTTGAGATACCCCGGCCAATCGCGCTCAATCTGATCGTGTGTGAGACCTTGCCATTCGCCCACATGCGTTTCGCGCAGACGAACGTCTGGTGTCATCAGCCCGATACCCAAGCCATTTGAAATGATCGTGGCCGTCATGTATGCACGGCGAAGGTCGCTGGAGATAACGGCATCAAACATGCCCAGTTTTTCTGTGGCTCGACGTGCTTGCTCATATCCAAGATCAGTGAGCTCGATGTCGGCTTGACCTTGCCAGCGCCCCATTGCGTTCCATTCGCTCTGACCGTGCCGGAGCATGAGGATGCGGGTGGGGGTAATCACCCATGCAGTTTAGGAGGTGCTTCCCCTATTGACCTGAGGTGATTCCGGCGAGGATTTCGGGAAAAAACTGATCGGCCAGGTCGCGCATCTCTTGATCGGTGCGATCTTGGATGGGGTGCGACGTGAAGACACGCTTCATGTCTGGAAAGCCAAGTGCCTCTGATTGTGCCGTAGCAGCGGTAACGAACTCGGCCGATGCCACAAACACGCCGGGAAGGCCGCGAAGTTCTAAGTCTGCGATGTCATGCACACTGCACGACGTACAACTGCCTCAATCAGCAAGAGCTTCGATGACAAGAGTGCATTGAGTAGCAATCTCGTGTCGAAGATCAACAGGTGCAGGCTTGGTGAATGTCGGCTTCGCGAAGCGCTTGACCTTTGCGCCGCGCTCGGTCAGTAATTCTTCAAGACGGTCGAGGAAAACATTGCCGCGTGGTTTCGAAATGTCAAGCAGTGCGATGGTGTGGCCCTTGATGTCTGCGGGGCGCGCAAGCAATTGCCGCGTGGACGGATTCGACTCACTGGTCGGATCAAGAATGGTGAGTCCAGTTGCCATGTCTTCAGTATGTCACGAGCCGACGATGCGAGTGACGGGGTCGCTGCCAATTGCGCCATTTGCCCAGCCAGCCACGATGGAGGAGAACAAGCCCGCACCGCCGCCCGCATATGTCAACAACAGTCCGCCAGAGCGGAATTTCGGAAGAGTGCTGTCACGGAGGTGAGGTGGTACACCTTCGGCCATGCCGCGTGCCCCGCGGACCAAGTCTGTGCCTGGTCGCAGAGTGCGTTCAGTGATCTCGGCGAGCAATTTTTCTCGAGACCATCCGGCTTCGGCGTACACGCGACCATGGTCGGGGCTGAGCGTGAGAATCGCATCGAAACCAATCACCAACTTGGGGTGATGAACGGTGAGAAGGCACGCTGCGAGAGACTCTGTGAGCTCTTCAGGTGTGCGCGCTAGTTGATCGACAACACATCGTGGGCCTTCACCAGCAAAAACTGTGACGGCATTTTCTCCAAGTGGCACGCCACGTTCTGTTGCGAGTGATGAGAACGGTGAGTTCTCTTCGTCTTCCGCAAAACAAAATGAAATCTTGCCTGGGTTGCCATGCGTTGCGCGATCAACTTCGCCAGGACGTCCACCACCAACATTGCGAATAGTGAGTTGCACTGCGCGTCCGATGGTGTTGTTCGCACGGTTGCCTTGTCCGAAGGCGTTGATACCTGAGTTCATACCAATGGCGCGTGTGCCGGGGCCGTTGCAAATGATGACGGGACCGACGGGCATTGTTGTTGCTAAAACACCATGCATGTTGAATTGGTCATTGCACACAGCTTCGAGAGCGGCGATGACCCACGGCATGTACTCGGGCAAACAGCCAGCCATCACTGCGTTGATGGCAATTTTCTCAACAGTGAGTTCCACTAAGTCCGGTGGAGCAATAGCGACAATGTCTTGTGGATGACGCATCGTGCCAGTGAGCATGCGTAAGACACGTTCGCGTGTCGGTGGAATGACAGGAAGTCCATCGGTCCATCCGCGTGCGTACATCGCTTCGAATTCATCTTCAGCTGAAGAGAATTCAATGTGGCGAGAAATGACAGGCGAGTCTGTGAACGCAGCGCGTAATACATCAACGCGATCGGGGTCAACACTCATTGATCCGCAACCGGGACGAGTCACTGGAAGATCTGCGCCTAAAGCATCAATGCCCGTGATGCGTTGCCATTCAGCTTGTGACCATCCGAATGTTCTGTCAACCTCGACGCCGTTTTCAATGACGAGAAGAGTGGGCACCGTTTCGATGTCGTAATGCCACGACACGGCCAACGTGCTGTCATGGGTATGAGGCACTGACTCGGGGAAATCTGGGTTGTCCTGGGTGTACACGGCGAGCGGTGCGCCCGAGGCGGCAATGGCTGCGAGGACAGGTTCAACCATTTGACAGGTGGCGCACTCGTGCTTCACGATGACGACGAAACCATTGGGCAAGAGTGGAGCGGTGGTGCTCATGACCGAACGCTATACCCTCGGTGACGGAGGCGTATAAGTACCTGGTGGGCTTCGCTGTCTTCAACACAGACGAGACGGGCGATCCCCGTCTGGCGGGTTCGATTCCCGTCCGCCTCCGCCATCACCAGGAAGATCCGGGCAGTCGGGAATCACCGACTCGTTTTGTGAGTGCAACTTTGTCGAGACAGGTTGCCAGCGGTACTGCGTGTTTGCGGGTGATGCCGAGTTCTTCGCGCAAGTGACCGACGGAGAAGCCATCGGGGTGTTGACGCCACAGATTCTGCAATGTGGGTCGGAGACTATGTAACGCATCGGCATGAAACGCGATGTTGTCATGTTCAAAGAGAACACCGGCATGAATGAGTCGGCGAATCACATCTCGGTCGAGTGTTTTGGTGTCGGGTGTTGTGACACCAGATGAAAGAAATAAGTCAACGTATGGGTGCGAGAGCAATGGATTGCTGACTCCGACGGTTGCTATGCCTTGTGTGATGGTCACGTTGGGAAGAGTGGCGATGATTGCGCGTTCCCATGGTTGCAACTGTGTGGTGTCAACCTCGCCGGTATGTGCGAGGAGATCAACCAGTGCATCAGTTGTGATGCGAACAGTGTCTGGCGTCGCGACCCAATCATCAACAACCGGAGCAACAGGTTCTCCGACAAGTTGTGTTGCTTCGGCAACAGTTACCCATCCATGGTGTTCAAGGATGGAAGACATCGTGCCTGTTGGTGTTGCCCGTGATGTGCGCGCAATTGGTTTGACATCAAGAATTGATCCGCCCGCAACGGTGATGTCATCGCCAGTGCGGCGCAAAAGAAATCTGTCTCCGGGGATGAGAGGCAAAGCGCCAGTAAACCGAATGCGCACGTTGCTGTGGTCTGTGCCAAGAAAACGAAGTGATGCTGCTCGGCGTGCGGTTCCAATATGCAGGGTGTAGCCACCACCATTGCGAACTGGCGAGACCGTCGTTCCCTGTCTGCTCGTGCCGAAGGCCATCTCAACTGACCCATCAAAAACCTCAGTGGTGTAGCAAGAGTCATTAAAGAGAAGAACATCACCACGATGAATGTCATCGGTGCTGAGATGAGTGAGATTAAGTGCGCAGCGAGTGCGTGGAAGCGCACTGCTACTGACGGCACCGTGTTGTTGGATACTGCGAATTTTGGTGGCTTGCTGTGTGCGCGCAACGATGAGTTCATCACCTTCATGAAGTGCGGCGCCACTGAGCGTTCCAGTGACAACTGTTCCAGAACCTGCAATGGTGAAGACGCGATCAACAAACAATCGTGCAGGTGATGTTGTGGATGCAGCGGAAACGTCATGGGTGAGCACAGCGAGTGTGTCACGCAGTTCTTCAAGCCCCAAGCCAGTATGTGCAGAAGTAATGATGATGTTGCTGGGCGTCCGTCCACGAGATGCAAACTCTGATTCAGTGCGAGCGACTAGCGCATTCGTTGCATCGTGTGTACTTGCATCGGCTTTCGTAAGGGCCACCACGATGTGTCGCACCTGCATCAACATGAGAATGTCGAGGTGTTCCACTGTCTGTGGTTTCCAGCCTTCCCCTATGTCGATGACAAGGAGCGCAATGTCAACGCCGTGCACACCAGCAACCATGGTGTTGAGAAAGTCAATGTGGCCCGGTACATCAACGAAACTCAGAGAATCGGTGTGAGCAAAGCCGAGGTCAATTGTCATGCCGCGACGTTTCTCTTCTGCCAAACGGTCAGGGTCTGTGCCAGTCAGAGCCAGAACTAAAGAAGACTTACCGTGATCAACATGGCCAGCAGTGGCGATGACGGTCATGGCTAGTGCAGACGAGACATTGCCTCAACCACGACATGGTCGTCGGCGGGGGCAATGCTGCGCATGTCGAGATACGTGGTGTTGCCGATCGTGCGTGCAATCACGGGTGTGGTGTGAGCTCGCAATGTGGCACGTTGATCACCAGTGAGAGCGATGCCGATTGATGCAATCGTGCTGCCAGGTGCTGAGCCAGCACCAACCAAAGAATCAACGTCAACAACTGAACCCATGCCTGCAGTAGCCACGATGCTTTCGGCACGTGTGCGCAATTCAGGCTCCGGTGTTGCAACCATGCGCCAGAAAGGAACATCAGTGCACACAGTGCGAGAGGCGTATGACAGCAACACCTGTTGCAGCAAGATCATTGTGTGGCTGCCGGGGCGAAGTGCACGCATGAGAGGGTGTGCTGCACATTGGGCAACAAGATCTGCACGCCCTGCGATGATGCCGCACTGTGGTCCACCCAAAAGTTTGTCGCCGCTAAACGTGACAAGTGATGCGCCATCTGCAAGAGCTTGTTTTGCTGCTGGTTCGTTCACTAGCCACGACGGGACTGTTGGTGTGTGTCCTTGCAGCCATGGTGCGGTGTTGTCAAGAAGTCCTGAACCAATATCTGCAACGACGGGAACGGACAGTGTTGCAAGTTCTTGCACGGACGTGTCTTCGGTAAAGCCTTCGATGGAGAAGTTCGACGGGTGAATTTTCATGACAAGTGCAATGTCATTGCGCTTGCTGTCAATGGCTTTGGCATAGTCGCGCAGACGTGTTCGATTCGTAGTGCCGACATCAACAAGTCGTGCACCTGATTGCTCCATCACGTCGGGGATGCGGAACCCGCCGCCAATCTCAACACTTTCGCCTCGTGATACCGCAACATCTCGGCCCTGTGCGAGAGATGCAAGAACCAACATGACGGCTGCAGCGTTGTTGTTCACCACGATGGCTGCCTCTGCGCCAATCAGAGATGACACGAGGGCTGATACTGCTGTTTGTCGCGAGCCACGTTCGCCAGTGGCGAGATTGAATTCAATGTTGCTCGGGCGAGCAGTAGTGGTGTGGGCGAGTGGTGCACGGCCAAGGTTGGTGTGCAACAACACGCCTGTTGCATTGACAACATCCGTCAAAAGAGCAGTAGAGAGTTCGTGAGCGAATTGTTCTGCAGTCGTCGTGGCCTGTGTCGGCGATTGCGCAATGGCCCGACGTGCACAGTCCACTAAAAGAGAGTGCGGAAGAGAACTCGTGTGAGACAGGTGACGAGCAAGTGAGTCAACGGAAGGTGGATGTGTCGCTGGAGTCGTCACGTGGTCAACCTAGTAGTTTGCGAACCATGCCTAACAACGCATCCATCAAACTGACCGAGTGGACATCGTGCGGTGGTTGCGCCGCAAAGTGGGGAGCCTC
>WLHL01000052.1 GCA_009702755.1 Actinomycetota bacterium | reverse complement strand
GCTGGTGGTGGCCACAGTTTGCATGTCGTTTCCGACCTCACTCTTGCGAGCAAAGAACACGCACGCTTCAAGCAAACAGATGCCGATGTTGCATCATTTGATGGCGGATACGGATCTGCTTATCTCGCAAAGATGGTTGGTCAGAAGTTCGCTCGCGAAATCTTCTTCCTTGGTCGCGAGTATTCAGCAGATGACATGGTTGCCATGGGTGCGGTCAATGCATCGATTCCTCATGCAGATCTCGAGAAGGTTGCATTGGAATGGGCGAAGGAAATCAATGGCAAGAGCCCCACTGCTCAGCGCATGTTGAAGTTTGCGTTCAACCTTGTTGACGACGGACTCGTTGGCCAGCAGGTCTTCGCTGGTGAAGCGACTCGTCTTGCCTACGGCACCGATGAAGCCGCGGAAGGCCGTGAGTCCTTCCTTGAGAAGCGTGACCCCGACTGGTCGCCCTTCCCCTGGTACTACTAATTCGCTCATACTGTTCGACGCATGATTTCTGTTGTCCACGAAGCAAGTGATGCACGTCTCGATGCATTTCGCTGGCGAGATCGACAGCTAGCAAGCAAGGCAGACCGCCTTGAATCGGTGGGCGCTGGTCTTTTCGTCGCAGAGGGCGACCTCGTTGTTGGTCGAGCAATTGATGCAGGCTGTACGGCAATTGCATTGTTATGCGACGAGTCGATGGCGCAGCACTTCTCCGTCCGCGTGCCAGAGAATGTCGAAATTTTTATCGGTCACGAACAATTGCGACAAGATGTCACAGGTCTTGGTGTGCCATTGAGAGCAACAGGCTTGTTTCAGCGTCCGCCGCTCACAGACCCTGACACTCTTGTTGCTCAGTCACATCGCATTCTCGTCGCCGAAGCAGTGGATAACCCCACAAACCTTGGTGCCATCACCCGAAGTGCTGCGGCGCTTGGTTGGGATGCACTCATTCTGACTGCCGGAAGCGCAGACCCGCTTGCTCGTCGGGCTCTACGAGTCTCGATGGGGAGCGGACTAACGCTCCCCTTTGCCCGACTCTCCGCCGATGATTCCATTGGGGCCTTACTCAACCGACATGAATGCACCTCTTATGGGCTGACTCCCAGTTCCGACGCAGTCGACATCGCCACAGTGCGTCCCTCTGCCCCACGAATTGCACTGTTGTTAGGCAGCGAACGGGACGGACTTGATGAGAGCACAATGCAATCCGTGCACACTCTGGTGCGAATTCCGATGCATGCGGGAGTTGACTCACTCAACGTGGGTGTCGCTGCAGCGCTCGCAATGTACGCCCTAGGTTCAACTATTTCGTAGATGCTCCGCAGCGTTCACCATGTAGTTCGCTAATTGCTCTGTCACATGCTCGCGGTCTGCTTCGGCCACTAATGGCAACGTCTGTTCAATAGCAGTGGCCATATGCATCAACCAATGATCACGCTCGATGGCACCAATTGCGAATCCCCCGTGGCGCAAGCGCAACATCGGATGGCCTCGTTGTTCCATGTAGTCATGTGGCCCGCCCCAATACTGCGCAAGGAACATTGCGAGCCTCTTGCGTGCACCCACGGTGTCACTACCTTCGGGATACATCGGAATCAAGACATGGTCTTGTTCAACACCGTCGTAGAAGGCATCCACCAACTTCACAAAGAAGTCAGCCCCACAGATTTCAAAGACACTGCGTCCTTCGGCTTCAGAGGGCATGACTTAGTAAAACTCTGGGTCTTCCCAGCGAGGAAAGATGTCGGGCAACCCATCGCTGACGCGATCCGGATACACCGCTGCGCGCTTTTCGAGAAAGCTGGTGACGCCTTCTTTCGAGTCAGCGCTTCGGCCTCGAGCGCTGATACCACGTGACTCAACTGCATGTGCGTCCATTGGATGTGATGCGCCCATCATTCTCCACAACATCTGACGAGACAATGCCACCGACACAGGTGCGGTGTTCTCTGCAATCTCGCGAGCGATACCGCGTGCGACATTCAAGAGTTCATCACCTGAGTGAACACTGCGAATCAGACGACCATTTGCTGCTTCCTCTGCACTGAACACTCGACCGGTGAACACCCATTCTGTGGCCTGCTGGATGCCCACTAAACGAGGCAAGAAATACGACGAACATGCTTCGGGGAGAATCCCGCGTTTGGCGAAAACAAAACCAAACTTTGCACTATCACTTGCAACACGAATGTCCATCGGAAGCGTCATCGTGACACCAACACCTACGGCTGCGCCGTTGATTGCACCAATCACGGGCTTCACACTGTTGAAGATGCGCAGAGACACCATGCCACCGCCATCTCGCGGCACGCCTTGCTTTGTCTGAATGTCGCTGCCGCCCTTTGAGAAAGTTGCACCACCAGAAGACAAGTCGGCGCCAGCACAGAAGGCTCGCCCTGCACCAGTAAAGATCACCGCTTTGACATTGTCATCGGCATCAGTGAGATCAAGAGCCGAGATGATCTCGTACATCATGCGACCCGTGAACGCATTCATTTTGTCGGGGCGATTCAACGTGATTGTGGCAATGCCTTCACTCACGTCATAGATGATGTCCTGAAAATCCATGAGATGACCCTAGCGATGAGAGGTCACGCAGGAGAGATTGGGCTAGACGTCGAGGAACTTGCTGGAGGCAACGCCAGAGCCCACGCCGCCGGCAACAGCGCCAATGACAAGCAACGCAATCATGACGCCATTGACATACGAACCCGGGACGACCAGTGCACTGACACCAGTGCCTGACTTGAAGCCAGCAACACCAGAGGTCCATGCACTGTTGAGGCCCCACAGACCTGCACAAGACACCAATGCTCCGGCAAGGCCCTGGATGAGACCTTCAAGAATGAACGGGACACGAATGAACCAGTCGGTTGCACCAACAAGTTTCATCACTTCAATCTCGCGACGTCTCGCAAAGATTGCGGTTCGAATTGTGTTCCAGATGAGAATGACGGCAACCGCCAACAGCACCAGAGACATACCGATGGTGACAGTACGAACAAAGCCCGACAGAGTTGAGATCACATCAAACTCGTCTTCCGCCAACGACACACCTGCCACACCCGGCAGAGTTCTGTACTGATTTGCCAAACTTCGAACCAATTCAGGGTCTGTTGTTTTTGGCACAACTTTGAATTGCGACGGAATCGTTTCAATCGACAGCAAACTCAACGTGGTGGGGTCCCCAGCAAAGACACGTTGTGCTTCGGCAAAACTTTGTGTCTTGTCGAGGTATTCCAACTTCTTCACATCAATCACATTCGGCTGTGATTCAAGATTCTGTTTGATGAAACCAAGAGCTTCAGGCGTCACATCGGGACGAACGAAAACGATCATGCCGACATCGCCGCGCCACTGAGTCAACAGATTGTCGAAAGCGCGCTGGATCAGGAAAGTGGTACCGACCAGCAACAGCGACACCGCAGAGGTGATGACTGCAGCCACTGACAATGTCATGTTGCGGCGGAAGCTCGCGATGGTCTCGCGGAATGCATAAGAGAGACGCTGAATCATTCGTACACACCACGTTCCTGGTCACGCACAATAACGCCGCGATCAAGCTGAATCACTCGACGACGCATTGCGTTCACCACACGATGGTCGTGTGTTGCCATCACGATGGTCGTGCCCGTGCGATTGATGGCATCAAGCAAGCCCATGATTCCCTCGCCTGTTGCAGGGTCAAGGTTTCCAGTGGGCTCGTCTGCCAACAAGATGAGAGGACGATTCACGAATGCGCGCGCAATAGATACGCGTTGCTGCTCTCCGCCTGATAACTGGTGCGGGAAGCGATCTTCTTTGCCCGACAAACCCACGAGGTCGAGCACCTGAGGCACCTGCTGACCGATGACATGCTTCGGCTTGCCGATGACCTCTAACGCAAAGGCAACGTTCTCAAACACGGTCTTGTTGGGCAGAAGCTTGTAGTCCTGAAAGACGTTGCCCATGGTGCGGCGCAGATGAGGGATCTGGCTGTTTGCCATCTCATTGATGTTGCGCCCGGCCACCCAGACATTGCCTCGCTCGGGGCGTTCTTGGCGATTCATGAGGCGCAAGAGGGTTGATTTGCCCGAGCCCGAGGGCCCCACAAGGAACACAAATTCACCCTTCGGGACATCGAAGGAAGCGTCGCGCACGGCCGGCAATTCAGAGCCGTACATCTTGGAAACATTCTCAAGGCGAATCATGAAGTACACCAACCTAGCAACGAGGGCTGGAATGGGCGGGGCGCCCCTAAAACCCTTATGGGGCTTACTCTGCCTGCCCTCGACGCCAACGGAGGTAGCCCTCCATGAAGCCGTCTAAGTCCCCATCGAGGACGTTCGCGACGTTGCCGGACTCGACCTCGGTTCGCACATCCTTGACCATTTGGTACGGCTGAAGCACATAAGAGCGAATCTGGCTTCCCCAGCCCACCATCGCCGACTTCCCTGCGATGCGGTCTTTTTCTGCCTGATGCTCTTCCTCGATCTTGGCGGCAATCATCGCCTTCAGGCGTGTCATCGCCTTCTCACGGTTCTGCAACTGGCTGCGCTCTTCTTGGCTAGTTGCCACAGCACCCGTGGGCTCGTGAATGAGGCGGACTGCAGATGATGTCTTGTTCACGTGCTGACCACCAGCACCCGAAGCACGGAATACTTCCATGCGAATTTCAGACTCGTTGACTTCAAGATCAGGTGCATCCATCACCGGCCATACCTGAACTGTTGCAAAGCTTGTCTGACGACGACCTTGGTTATCAAACGGGCTGATGCGAACGAG
Source organism: Actinomycetota bacterium (assembly GCA_009702755.1). Lineage (GTDB taxonomy): Bacteria > Actinomycetota > Acidimicrobiia > Acidimicrobiales > Ilumatobacteraceae > UBA2093. The sequence goes on along the minus strand of WLHL01000052.1, from coordinate 5,808 downwards.
GCGGTGCGTTCCACGTTCGGAAGTCATCAAGCCATATGCATAACGACCCTTAATGGTGAACTCTGCAGACATGATGCCTGCCTCTGCACCAGGGCTGATGTCATCAACGTCAACAACGAATCCGCGACGCTCTGCCCAACGCGTGTACATGCGCATTAAAAGCTCCGCCCAGTCCTGCGCATCAACGCCACCATCTTTGGCATTGATCTGCACAATGACATCAACCGCATCATGCTCGCCAGTGAAGAGACTGCGCATCTCCAGAACACCAAGACCAGAAGCCACTTTTGAAATTCCCGCTGCAATTTCCGGTTCTTGAGACTCGTCATCAATCTCGCGAGCCATCTCATGAAGAACTTCAAGATCATCAACGATTGATCGCAAAGTGTCGTACTCATCAACATCGGATTTCACGTTGGCGTATTCGCTATTGATCTTCTTTGCAAGCTCCTGGTCATCCCACAAGTCAGGACGTGAGATCTCAATCTCCAACTCACTGAGACGTGCGCGAGAAGCAGCAATCTTGAGATACTCCTCTGCCTCGCCAAGTCGGCGAACAAGTTCTCGGAGGTCGGTCGTAAAGTCACGCATGCTGGAAGTTCCTACAGAGAAGTGTCAGGCGGCAGAGCCGTGACACACTTTGTACTTACGACCAGAACCACATGGGCAGGTCGCGTTACGAGGAGTGTTCGACCAATCGTTCACATCGTTCACCACAGGCTTACGCGGAGCGTCTTCCTCTGGGGCTAAGAGCGCTGGGTCTACATCCCCACTAGCAAGAGCAGCCGAGACGAAACCATCGGACTCCACGTCGTCACTGCTGAACTCTGTGAGGTTTTGCACCTGCACTGCTGGCTGATCTTCATTGATGACTTGGACGTGCATGACATAGCGAACGAAATCTTGTGCGATTCCGGTCATCATCTCACCGAACATTTCGAAGCCTTCACGCTGCCATTCTGTGAGTGGATCTTTCTGACCCATGGCACGAAGGTTGATTCCCTCTTGGAGGTAATCCATCTCTTCGAGATGTTCACGCCAACGCTGATCAATGATGCTGAGCATCACTTGACGTTCAATCTGACGAAGAGTCTCAGAACCGAGTTCTTCTTCTCGCTGCTTGTAATGGCGATTCGCATCAGCCATCACGAGGTCATACACGGCGTTGGTGCTGAGGCTCTGAGCAATCTGTGCTTCAGAGATAGCTGCTGGCCAGTACGTGCGTAGTTCTTGCGCTAAGCCCTCAACATCCCATTCATCGGATGCCTCAGACACGCAATATGTCTCAATGAGCGAATCAACTGCTTCAGCCAAGTACTCCATTGCAGCTGCATTCAAGTCGGCACCAGAAAGAATCTGGTCGCGGCGCATGTAGATCACCTTGCGCTGCTCGTTCATCACTTCGTCGTACTTCAGAACGTTCTTGCGGATTTCTCCATTGCGCTGCTCGACTGTTGACTGTGCACGCTCAATCGCCTTTGTCACCATTTTCGCTTCAATGGCTTCATCGTCTGGCAAGGTGCGACCCATCACCCACGACAATGCACCCGTTGCAAACAAACGCATGAGTTCATCATCAAGAGACAAATAGAAACGGCTTGCGCCTGGATCACCCTGACGTCCGGCACGACCACGCAACTGGTTGTCAATACGACGGCTGTCGTGACGCTCGGTACCGAGCACGTAGAGACCACCAAGCGCACGAATTTTGGCGCCTTCTTCTGCGCATTGCTGCTTATGAATCGGCAACAATTCCTCGTAGCGCGCTAACGCAGCACGACGAGCAGCTTGGAAATCTTCATGCAAATTCTCGAGAGGCGCGGGCAATGCGAACTCGTCAACCAACACGCTGGGGTCGACACCTTCTGCAAGCACTTGTTGACGAGCAAGCAGTTCGGGGTTGCCACCAAGAAGAATGTCAACACCTCGACCGGCCATGTTGGTCGCAACAGTGACTGCTCCGATACGACCAGCCTGAGCAACAATTTGTGCTTCACGAGTGTGCTGCTTGGCATTTAACACTTCGTGGCGAATTCCACGCTTGGTGAGTTCGCGAGACAAGTACTCGCTCTTCTCAACGCTGATTGTTCCGACCAAGATGGGCTGGCCAAGAGCGTGACGCTGCACAATGTCTTCGACAACGGCGCCAAACTTTGCCACCTCAGACTTATAGATGAGGTCTGGCTCATCAACGCGCAACATTGCGCGGTTTGTCGGAATGGGCACCACCTGCAAGTCATAGGTGTTCACAAGCTCTGCTGCTTCGGTCTGAGCCGTACCTGTCATGCCGGCCAACTTGTCGTACATGCGGAAATAGTTCTGCAAGGTGATGGTGGCGAGAGTTTGGTTCTCTTCGTTGATTCGAAGATTCTCTTTCGCTTCAACAGCCTGGTGAATACCTTCACTCCAGCGACGACCCTCAAGCACACGGCCCGTGAACTCGTCAACGATCTTTACTTCGCCTGCATCAACGATGTAATCCTTGTCTCGGCGATACAACTCTTTTGCTTTCAGCGCAACGGCAAGTTGGTGCACGAGGTTCTGCTGAATGGAGTCATACAAGTTGTCGAGCCCAAGCTCTTTTTCAACCTTCTCAACGCCCGACTCAGTGGGGAACACAATGCGCTTTGATTCATCGACTTCGTAGTCAATGTCTCTGTCCAACATGCGCACAATTGCTGCGAACTTGTAGTAATTCGCAGCAGCATCTGCCAATCGACCAGAGATGATGAGCGGCGTACGTGCCTCGTCAATCAGAATGCTGTCGACTTCGTCAACAATCGCAAAATGATGTCCGCGCTGCACCTTCTCATCGAGATTGCCAGCCATGTTGTCGCGAAGGTAATCAAAACCAAATTCGTTATTGGTTCCGTATGTGATGTCACATGCGTAATCTTCACGCTTCTGAGCGGCGTCCTCGCGAAGTCCTGGAATGACCAAGCCGACACTGAGACCCAGCCACTGGTGAATGCGTCCCATCCATTCGGCATGGAAACGTGCGAGGTAGTCGTTCACCGTGATCACGTGAACGCCATTGCCCGAGAGACCATTCAGGTACGCCGGAAGTGTCGACACAAGGGTCTTTCCTTCACCGGTCTTCATTTCTGCGACCCAACCAAAATGCAGGGCGGCACCACCCATCAGCTGCACATCGAAATGGCGCTGACCGATAACACGGAAAGAGGCTTCGCGGACAACGGCGAACGCTTCCACCAAGATGTCGTCAAGGGTCTCGCCTTTGGCTAAACGCTCGCGGAACTCAACGGTCTTGCCTTTGAGGGCGTCATCTGAGAGAGCCTCCATGGCGGGAGCAAGAGCATTGATTTCGGGAACGAGGCTCTGCAGGGCCTTGACCCGCTTGCCATCGCCAGCCCTAAGGACGCGGTCGAGAACTTTCATGTGACCGCTAAGCCTATCTGTGGACCCCTCTGAGCCAGTTCGCAGGAAGCATAAGAAGACGGTAAGACTGCCAATTATGAGCCAGAGAACCGTCGATGCCGTGATCTTTGACCTTGGTGGGGTCATTATGAAGAACGGAGGGCCCCGAGACTTCACACGGCGCTACCCCGACCATGACCCTGCTGTTGTTGCCGAGATTGTGATGGGCCCACACCATCTCGATACCGATCACCAATGGCATCGACTAGAACGCGGCGAGATCACCATGGCCGAGTGCCGCGCTCTCACAAAAGACATGCTCGACGCCGCCGGCATCGTTGCCACCGCACCCGCACCTACCACTAGTGGCGGTGCGTTCAATTTTCAGCTCAATGACGAGATGGTTGCATTCATCCATGACCTGAAATCAGCCGGACTCCCCATTGCCATTTTGACGAACAACGTGAGGGAGTTCCGCGAGATGTGGTGGCCCCTGATGGATTTTGAAACCGTCTTCGACACCATTGTCGACAGCCACGAAGTCAAGATGCGCAAGCCAAACCCCGACATCTACCACTTGACCATGAATCGCATTGGCGCCACTCCCAATCGCACCGCATTCCTCGATGACCTTCGCGCAAACGTTGATGCAGCTTCTGCACTTGGCATGCACGGAGTGTGGGTCGAAGAAGATGCCAGTGGCGCCATTGCAGCAGCTCGCGCTCTCAGCGGATTGCTGTAGCTACTTCACCCAACTCACTGCGATACACACCACCTGAGTTGCACCGCCACTCACCAACGCTTCTGCACATGCACGCAGTGTTGCCCCCGTCGTCATGACATCATCAATCACCCAGATGCACTTGCCGTGCAACCCTGGCCGCGAGACAAACGATGGACGCGACAACCGTTCCGTTCGACTACTCCCCGTTTGACGCCCCTCATTATCACGACGCAGTAGTCGTGCATGTCGAGCTCCTATATGTGCAGCAAGATGACGCGCGATGAGTTCTGACTGATCGAAACCACGCTTGTGTCGTCGATGCATTGTTGTCGGCGCCCACGTCACAACATCACATCTGTGCTGGCCATCCAATTCGTCCACCATCAATGACGCCAAGTCATTCGCCAGATGCTTCTTCTCTTGATATTTGAGTTGCAGAATCGCCTGACGCACTTTGCCCACATGTTCAAACAAGCCCACATAGTGGACAATCGATAATGAACCATCACGTGCTTGCAAGATTTCTGTACGGTGTATCTCCATGTCCTCGTCTCACACTGTTACGCCGCGTCCACTTCGTGAGCGGACCGCAGAACGCCTTCTGCGATGTGTGACTGGCCTTGCATGTTTCGGCATCGGAATTGCGTTTTTTGTGAAATCAGGTCTGGGAGTTCCTCCATGGGACGTTTTCCACTCAGGTATCTCCGAGCACACAGGCCTCGGCCTCGGCACGGTGCTCATCATCGTTGCGTTCGCCGTGCTGCTTCTGTGGATTCCCTTGCGGTTGCGACCCGGTATCGGCACAGTATTGAACGCCGTGCAGATTGGCCTCGTTGAGAACATCGCAGAAGGTCTCTTGCCAGATACTTCCAACATGGTTGTTCGTTTCGCCTTCATGGCAACCGGCATGATTTGTATTGCAGCCGGTTCTGGCTTTTATATCGGTGCGGAATTGGGCTCTGGCCCTCGCGATGGCCTGATGCTTGGACTCAACATGCGTTTTGGCATCAGCGTGCGACTCGCTCGCACTCTCGTTGAAGTCACTGTGATGATCATCGGCATCTTTCTTGGCGGAAAGATTGGGCTTGGCACGTTTGTGTTTGCCTTCGGAATTGGGCCGCTTGTACAAATCACATTGAAACTTTTCCGTATGTCGAACGCACAAGTCATCGCTGCAGAAGGCGAAGCAATCGAGCAGTAACGAAGAAATACAAAAGGCCCGGATGACTGAGTCATCCGGGCCTTTTGTTGTAAACAGCTAGTTCTTAGTAGCGGTAATGCTCTGGCTTGAATGGGCCAGCAGGGTCCATGTCCATGTACTCGGCCTGTTGATCAGTGAGTTGCGTGAGCTTCACACCAAGTGCGTCAAGGTGCGCACGAGCAACCTTCTCGTCAAGATGCTTTGGCAACACATACACACCCAATGGGTACTTCTCGAGGTTGTTGAACAATTCGATCTGGGCAATGACTTGGTTGCTGAAAGAGCAGCTCATCACGAATGATGGGTGACCAGTTGCGCAACCGAGGTTGACCAAGCGTCCTTCTGCAAGAACAATGACTGAGTGACCGTCAGGGAATGACCACAGGTCTGTTCCTGGCTTGAGTTCATCACGAGTTGCACCACTGCGTGCAAGGCCGGCCATGTCGATTTCATTGTCGAAGTGGCCAATGTTGCACACAATCGCGTTGTGCTTCATTCCTGCCAT
>WLHL01000051.1 GCA_009702755.1 Actinomycetota bacterium | reverse complement strand
GTTTAGCTCTTGCACAACATTTCGTTCATGAAAACCGCATTCGCCAAGCAGCGAGTTCATTAGGCGCAGCGCAGTTTTGCATTGATGAAGCAGTGCGGTATTCCAATGAGCGCATCACGTGGGGAAAGAAGCTCAGTACTAATCAGGGAGTTCAGTTTCCGTTGGTCGAACTACATACAGAAGCCGCAATGTTGCGACAGATGATTCGATACACCGCGTGGATGCTCGACCACAAACATCACATGGAGGTCACGCATCTCGTTGCCATGTGTAATTACCGAGCCAATCGTCTTGCATGTGACGCAGCTGACCGCGCGATGCAAACATGCGGTGGTGTGGGGTATAGCCGCCATATGCCGTTTGAGCACATCTACCGACACCATCGTCGTTATCGCATCACCGAGGGTTCAGAGGAGATTCAGATGCGCAAAGTTGCGAGCAATCTCTTTGGTTTCGGTGGGTCGAAAGACCGCCGGTAGGTCTACGACGGCTGGAAAGCGAGAACGCGTCCGTTCACGATGACTCCGACTGTTGATCCCACGTCGGGAAGAAGCCGTGCGTGTAGTCGAACTGTTGCGACAACTCCATCAGAGAACTGAACTTCAACTGTGCCGTCATGGCCGAAGTAACGAGTTGCAGTCACTTCGCCGACAACAGTTGCTTCGGCACTATCTGCGGCAACAATCTCAAACTGCTCAGGACGAATCAGAATTGTCGCTGGTCCTGGTTGGTGTGGCTGCAGCAACCCAATGTGTCCAAATCGTGTCTGAACGGATTCGCTGTCTCCCAAGACCGACCCTTCGAAGGGAACAGTCTCGCCAATGAAATGCGCAACCTCAGGCGTATGCGGAGTTCGATACACACTGACAGGATCTGATTTTTGGGCGATGCGGCCATTGAGAAGAACCGCAACAGAGTCGGCAATGGAGAGTGCCTCGTCTTGGTCGTGGGTCACCCAGATAGCGGTTGCCGAAGCGGCTCGAAGAATGTCGACGACTTGATCTCGCAATGACTCACGAAGTCCCGCGTCGAGTGCGGAGAAGGGTTCATCGAGAAGAACCAAAGTGGGCTGTGTCGCTAGAGCACGTGCAAGTGCAACGCGTTGTTGCATGCCGCCTGATAACTCAGAAGGTCGGACGTTGCCAGATTGTGGGAGCCCCACGAGTTCAAGCATCTCTGCAACGCGATTCTTCACAGCAGGAGAGCGTCGCTTCTTCAGTCCAAATGCCACGTTTTCTGCAACGGTGAGATGAGGAAAGAGCGCGCCTTCTTGAGGAACAAGTGCGACACCTCGCTCATGGGCCGGAACCCATGTCTTTTCGTCGGCAACGACAACATCATCGATACGTACTGTGCCGTGCTGAGGACGTTCTAGTCCAGCAATGATGCGAAGGAGTGTGGTCTTGCCTCCACCAGAAGGTCCGAGCAGTGCTGTGATGCTTCCGTGTTGCACCTGCAGATTGATGTCGTGCAACACGCGAGTATCTCCGAAGTAATGAGAGACATTGTTCAGTTCAAGAGCTGGCGAAGTACTCATGAAGACGCATCTTTCATAACGGACAGTGTGCCAAGAAGTGCAGTGGGAAGTGCGGCAAGTATCAGCATTGCGATTGCGTAGGGACCTACTGCGGCATAGTCGGAGATGGTGCTGAAGTCCCAGATCTTGGTGGAGAGTGTGTCCATGCCAGTAGGTCGCAAGAGGAGTGTGACGGGCAGTTCTTTCACTGCAGCCAGCATGGAAAGTGCAGAGCCGGCGAGGATCCCTGGCAGTGCAATGGGAAGCGCAACGCGGAGCAATGTAGAGATCTTGCCTACTCCCAAACTGTGTGCGACTTCTTCAAGTGAAACGGGAGTCTTTTCAAAGGCGGCACGGAGGGAAGCAACCATCACGGGCAAGAAGATGATGACTTGGCCAAAGATAAGAAGTGGAAATTCCTGATACCACGGCCGTGCAACTCGAATGCCCACGTACACAACCGAGATCGCAACAACGATTCCGGGAAGTGCATGAGTGATGTAGGTCAATCGTTCAGGCATACTGGCGAGACGCCCAGTGAGGCGAACTGCACTCCAGGCAACAGGAATGGCCAACAGCAACGTCACAATTGCAGTGACGCTGCCATTCAAGAAGGACTGTCCTGTTGCGCTCCATACTGAACCCCAGTCAATGGAACGCGTCGAACTGCGTCCGAGCCACGAAGCAATGTTGGCAACAGGAATGACTACGCCAGGGATAACGATGGCGAGTGTTCCTACTGATGTGAGCAGTGCAATTGGCCATGAAGTATTTCGACGACGACGTCGAGCCGTTGTTGCTTTCTTTACGGAATCATCGCGTCCGCGTGAGATGGATTCGGCATACGTCAATGCAAGTGCAGCGAGGATCAAAACGATGGAAAGTGATGCTGCGCGCGTTGGGTTAAAGCCCGCACGGTATGCCCCATAAATCACCCATGTGAATACTTCGTGGCGCATTGCGGCGACTGCACCAAAGTCGCTAAAGGCATAGAGGGCAACGAGGAGTGATCCCGACGTAATGGAGCGACGTAGTTGTGGCAACACCACTTCACCAAAAATCTGAAACGAAGAACGTCCCATCGTGCGGGCAATGTCTTCATGGACTGGGTCGAGTCTGCTCATTGCTGCAGACACGGGGAGCATGACATACGGGTAACACGCAAACGTCAGAACGATAAATGAACCAATGAAGCCCGAAATCTCTGGCTTCCAGGAAATCCATGCAAAGGCAGACAGGTAGGAGGGGATTGCGAGTGGAAGTGAGAAAACGATCGTGAGAATTAGTCGCCCTCGAACACCGGACAACGTGATTACCCATGCGGTAAAGGTTCCGATGATGGCACTCATCACTGTTACGGCAGTGACAAGAACGGTGCTGCGAATGATCAGAGTAAGTGTTCGCTCTTGAAAGACCTCATTGAGAAATGGTTGCAAACCCTGAGAGAGCGATTGCGTGACGAGGTACCAGAGCGGGACAAGAGAAATGAAAGCAGCGACAAAAGCGAGACCCAAAGGGATCAGTGAAGCTCGCGTCTGTCGCATGTTTCGTATTCGTTTTGGCTACTCACTTCGTGAGCAAGCCAACCTTTTGCAGCAACTCTTGAGTGATATCGACTGACTTCAAGTCAGAGAGATCAATGGAGGGTGCTTTGAGATCTGCAAATGCAGGAATACCTTCAGCCTGGGTTGCTCCCTTGGTCAAGATGTATTCCCATGTTTTTGTTCTGAAGTACTCAGCGGCTGTTTCGCTCTGCAAGAAGTCAATGAACTTCTGAGCAGCACCTGAGTGCTTTGCTGAGGAAAGGATCCCTGCACCTGAGATGTTCACCAAACCGCCAACATCGCCAGCTGCCATGTACTGGTTCTTTGCCTTCACGGCAGAGGCACCTTCGGCAGCGATCTTTTCGAGCAAGTAGTAATGGTTGACTAGTCCAAGGCTGACTTCGCCATCATTGACTGCATCTCGCACAGCACTGTTCTTCTCAAATGCCACTGGCTTGTTTTTCGCGAATGCTGTCAGCCACTTCTCTGCTGCTTCTTCACCGCGAATAACTCGCAGTGCAGTTACGAACGATTGCCATGAGGCATTCGTGGGGGCGAATCCGATCTTGCCCGACCACTGCGGATCAAGAAGTCCGTCAATGGTGTTGGGTGGAGTCGGAGCGAGTGATGGGTTGTAGACAACAACACGGACACGTCCGGTGATCCCGACCCACTTGCCGCTCTTTGCGGAGTATTGCGAATCAACAATGGACAGTGTCTGCTCGGGAAGTGCAGCAAACATGCCTTCCACTGCGCCGAGTGCACCTGCATCTTGTGAGTAGAAGACATCGGCAGGACTGGACGAACCCTCAGTCATCAAGAGAGCTGCCATCTCGCCGCTGTCGCCATAACGAGCATCGACCGTGATGCCAGTCTCGGTCGTGAAAGCGGTGAAGAGGTCTTTCACAAGCTCTTCACTACGACCGGAGTAAACGGTGAGCTTGGTATCGGCCGCCTGTTCAGTGGTGTCTGAACTTGAACTGGAACTGCCACAGGCTGATACAACAAGAATGAGCGCTGCGACCGCTGCGATTTTCTTTTGAAGAGATTTCATGAGTGCCTCCATGTGTTAGGTCTTCCTAACAACCTTGATGATAGGTGCGCCTAACAACGATTGCAACCCCCGATTCTCCATGGGCGACTTGACCTCGGGAGTACCGTTGCTCTTATGTCCTTTTCTGACGGCACCCCCATCGACATCAAACCCCGCAGCCGCGACGTCACTGACGGCAACCAGAAGGCCGCAGCCCGAGCAATGCTGCGAGCAGTGGGCCTCACTGATGATGACTGGCAAAAGCCGCAGATCGGTTTGGCAAACGCCTGGAATGAAGTGACGCCATGCAACATGACGTTGCGTCGACTTGCGGATAAAGCCAAGGAAGGTGTCCGTGCGGCTGGTGGCATTGCGCTGGAATTTGGGACCATCACCGTTTCGGACGGCATCAGTATGGGACACGAAGGAATGCGTGCTTCTCTCGTTTCTCGCGAAGTGATTACTGACTCTGTTGAAACAGTGATTCACGGCGAACGCTTCGACGGATTCATTGGTTTCGCGGGATGCGACAAGAGCATTCCGGCCATGTTGATGGCAGCTGCTCGTCTCAACCTCTCGAGTGTTTTTGTGTATAACGGATCAACAATGCCTGGTCATCACGATGGGGCAAACATTGACATCACCACAGTCTTTGAGGCAATTGGCGCAGTTGCTGCTGGAACAATGACTCAAGAAGAGCTGACGGAGATTGAAAAGTCTGCATGCCCTGGCGAAGGTGCATGTGGTGGCATGTTCACAGCGAACACGATGTCGTCAATCGCTGAAGCACTCGGCATGAGTCTTCCTGGTTCGGCGTCTGCGCCTGCAGTTGATAAATCAAGAGAAGATGATGCGCGTCGCGCTGGTGCGGCTGTTGTCAACTTGTTGCGCCTTGGTATTCGTCCGCGCGACATCATGACGAAAAAAGCATTTGAGAATGCGATTGCAATCTTGAGTGCACTCGGCGGAAGCACAAACGCAGTGCTCCACTTGCTGGCGATTGCGCATGAAGCAGGTGTCGATTTGGAGTTGGAAGACTTCAACCGCATCGCTGACAAAGTGCCGCACATTGCAGACACAAAGCCAGGCGGTAAGTACCACATGACAGACATTCACCGCATTGGTGGAGTTCCTGTTGTGTTGAAGCACCTTCTTGATGCAGGTCTTTTGCACGGCGACGTCATGACATGCACCGGCAAGACCATGGCTGAGAATTTGGCCGACATCAATCCACCCCAGCCAGACGGTGATGTGGTGCATCCGCTCAGCAATCCGATTCACACCGAAGGTGGCATCAACATCCTCACTGGTTCACTTGCACCAAATGGAAGTGTTGTCAAAGTTGCTGGCCTCACAAAAGATCAGATGCAGTTCGAAGGTCCTGCACGGGTCTTTGATGGTGAAGACGGCGCCATGGACGCAATCATGACCGGCGAGATCAAGCACGGTGATGTGATTGTGATTCGATATGAAGGCCCGAAGGGCGGCCCTGGCATGCGTGAGATGTTGGCAGTCACTGCTGCATTGAAGGGTGCAGGCTTGGGTGCCACCGTTGCTCTCATCACTGACGGTCGATTCTCGGGCGGTACGTGGGGCTTCTGCATTGGTCACGTTGCTCCAGAAGCTGTTGATGGTGGACCGATTGCGTTCGTGAACGAAGGCGACATCATCCGCATCGATGTGCCCACGAAGTCTCTTGACCTTCTTGTTGATGCTGCTGAGTTGGAAAAGCGCAAGGTTGGCTGGAAGCCAAACCCACCGCGTTACACAACCGGAGTACTCGCAAAGTTCGCGATGCTGGTGCAAGGTGCCGACAAGGGCGCCATTACAAACCCGTCTGCATAAATACTTTTTCTGAGAAAATGAGGGGACATCCCTCCCAATAATCTCAATACGCAAATCTCGGCATGTGTGTCGTGCATACCCTGCGTTTATGAAGAAGAATTTTTCGCGCAACGCATCTCGATTGTTGTGGGGCATCCCACTTGCAGCGATTGCTGCACATCTGTTTTTTGCGCCCGTGATGACTTCTGCGGCAGGCCCAACGATTCGCCCGGGAACCACCACTACCTATGGCATCTTGGCGGGAAGCACGATTACGAATACTGGTGCAACAACAATTTCGGGCACAGCTGGCGGAGATGTCGGTTTGTTTCCGGGTACGTCCTACACAGGCAGTGGCAGTGTCACAATTTCTGGAACAAATCACATCACGGATAGTGCGGCATCTATCGCGCAAACAGATTTGGTTACTGCTTACAACGATCTCGGCGTTCCTTCGCCCACAATTCTGAGTTCACCTGATCTTGCGGGGCGCACATTGTTGGCGGGCACGTATGCCGCCACGGCGGGTACTTTGGCCAACTCAGGCAATGTCATTCTTGATGCACAGGGCGACCCCACTGCAGTCTTCGTGTTTCAAGCTGCATCAACGGCGATTACTTCAGTAGGCAGCACGATGACACTGGCAAATGGTGCGCAGGCATGCAATGTGTATTGGCGAGTGGGAAGCTCTGCGACCATCGGCGTGAACTCCACATTTATTGGGCATGTCTACGCGCTCACGAGTATCACTGCGAATACAGGTGCATCAATCACGGGTCAGTTGCTTGCGCGCAACGGAGCGGTCACGCTCGACAACAACACCATTCGAAACAATGCGTGTACTGCAGCGGTGACAACATCAACGCCCGCAGTTGGTGCGACAACTGTTGCGCCTGCACGAACAACGGTGGCACCTGGGCGAACAACTGTCGCACCAGGAAGAACAACCGTGGTGCCGGGGGCAACAACGACCACTCCAGACTCCGGTGGTGCCTTGCCGCAAACCGGTGCGTACACAGAGACCCTGATCTTCCTGGCAGTGGTGTTGGTCATCCTCGGAATCGTCAAGATTGTGGTTGACCGCCGACGCTTCTAGAACGGCGGAATCCAAGCCAGGTAGGGGTTTCAAACCCTGTTGCACCCCTTTGTCAAGATGCGAATCCAATGTCTGATCCTTCCTCCATTACTGCTGTCAATAATCCCGCTGGGCTTCCAGAGAAGTTCACTTTCGAGATGTCCCATGAGGAGGCAAAGAGCATTTTGGAGTTGGCGGTTCGCTATGCACCAGACCCATGGATGGGATTTCGATTCCAGTTGCAGTTCGGTGAAACAACTCGTCGGTGGGTGATGCGTGAGCAGAACATCACAGGGTTTCGTGAATTCGATCGAGATGGTGGCCCAGTTGAGGGATATCTCACTCTTCCCATCAACGTGTTGGAATTCGCAACCAATGTTTTCCCCGATGTTTTCCCCACAATTGTCCGCGTTGATTTCAAGAACGGGAAAATCGAACTTGTTAATGGTCTGCTCAATGTTGAATTAGATCTGCCAGAGCAAGACATCGCCCCAATCGATCTTTCATTTGCGGCAATTTCCTACATCACGGTTGATGTCGCCGAGCTTCAACAGTTGGGTCATGCCCATCTGATGTTTCCCGTGACAATTGATTTTGATCACCAAGAAGAGCCCCTTCCATTCGTTGACTTTTCCTTTTCAAACGGATTACTGATTGCAAAGCGCGATTGGACAAGCTTTGGGGGTCCCACAATCTCGGTCTCGATCACTGCAGAAGGTGCAACTCCGAGAACTTTCTCTTCATACCCCAGTGCGTTGCCACGTGAACTTCTTTTTTCAGACACCTATGGGAATGAGTCAGTGAAGTTGTGTTTCTCTGAAGAGACTCCGAACATTGCCTTTCTCGATGGCATTTCCTGGGGCATCCGCATCGAATTGGGTAATGAAACCGTGCATCAATATCGCAGTGCATTGGTGCACACCCTGTCTGAAAACGAGATCGATGTGGACCAAGACGAGCGCATCGGCTGGAGCCCGACCGTGAATTGTCATTTCGAGGGTTCCGATGTTGCGGTGGAGATTGTGAAGGGCCTCGATGGACAGCAGGATTACTTCCGTTTGTCCACGGTCGTTCTTCCAGGCTCCCCGTGGAACTTGGAGATTGCATCAGAGATCAATGGTTGGAACAACCAATGGACAAACGTGAAGTTGGTTCGTCATGAAACTGACCTTGTTGCAATTCGTGATGTAGTCGCAGAAGAAATGCAACTCACACCGGAAGCTGTCATCGACCTGGTGATGAAATCAAAAGTTGTTGCGGAGGTTGTCGGTGTTTTTCTCTAGCAATCGTCTAGAGAAAAAGTCTTCAGATATTTTGGCTGACCTTTCCTTAATAAGGTCAATGAGTCCCTAATCACCTGTTATAGTTAAGTCCCCCCAAATACGACCGTCCTGAAAGGAGAGCAGATGTCAATAGATCGGTACAGACGAATGTCCAAAAACTAAGCCTCGGCCTGACTTATCCGAGATTCAGTTTTCGGACTTTCTTCATCCAATAAACCGATTTCCCTACACAAGGAGCATCTGCATGTCCCATTCATCTTCCCCATTTGGCGACGGTTTCGAACCGTTCGACCCTTCTCAGAGCATCGAGGAAATCGAGAAAGTAGTTCTCGACCTCGAACCAAAGATCCGCGATCTGAACCGTCACATGATTGATGTGCTCGGTGCTTGTCCTGAGAACGAGACCGGTAACTGGGCGTATTTGGCTCGCACAGAGTTAGGCGAGTTCGTGATCGGCTTCGAGCAGGTCTCCATCAAGTCTGGAATGAAGTTGTCCAACCGTTTCCTCGATGTCTATCGCATCCTTGATGACATTGATGTCGCAGCTCCATCATCGAGCCAGTATCAGCCCGACCTCGGGCCGAGCATTGTTGGCGATGCAGCGTCATTGCGTTTCGTACCGTCTACTCATGTTCGTGTGGTGCGCAAGTAATGATCCCGGATTTTGAAGCAAATTGTTCCGACTGGCGCATCCGTATTTCACTGCGTGAAATCTTGGAAGTGCATCTCACTCTCAGCGCGATCAATCAGAAGATGCGTCCCAACCATGTGGTGTGGGTGACAAAAGGAGAGAACGGAAAGCGCTTGTGGATTATCCGCGATCGCTCGATTCTTTCCTGGGTGACAGCTGATGGCGAATCAACTGATCCCACGTTTGCACTTCCCATTCCAGAGCTTTTCATTGAGCAGCTCATGGAGATGATTGCAGGAGGAGATGGAATCGACTTGTTCTGCAATGAGGTGGAAGGCACCATCGTGGCGCGCTCGGATAATGGTTCGTATCTGTCCATTGATCATCCACAGAACGTGGAGTTCAAGCGTCAAGATCTCCCATATCTCGGTAACCCTGACCGTGAGCACAACGGTCCTGCGATTGCAACAGTCGGGATGCTCGACATCGTTCAATTTGCGAAGTTTCTGTTCAAGTTTCCTAGTGGTGTCGATTGGCCGCCCAATGATGTGATGCCGTTTGTGGCGATGGCACTGGACAAGGACACCTTGGCGTGGACAATGGATTGGCGTCGTCAAGATTCGTATCGCTTCACGGGCTCAGTACCTGCAAACACAGTGGGAGCAATTACTGCCACGTTTTATCCGTACCAGATGGCTGCGGTGTTACTCACCAAAGATCGTGATGGTGACGCTCACATTTTCATTGATGGAGAAAATGCAGAATACGCGTACTTCGTCGGTGACGATTGGGGCATTCGTATTTTGTTGGATGCTGAGTATTTGGCACGTTGGAACCACAAAGTGGTACGCGAGCTCAAGAACGTCGGCGTTGACGTAGACAACTGGAAGTCACAGCAAATTCCATCGTTTATGACTTTCACTCTCAATCAGAGCGACCTGTGCTACGTCTCACTGCATGAGTTAGATGATTTGTCGGTGACTGTGCGTCTGACGGCAATCTTGTCGGACGATGTTCCAGAATCTCTGGGGGTCTATGGCGAAATCAACAAGCTCAATGACGCTTTGGTGGGTGCTCGTGTGTCCTTGCGCGATGGTGAGGTGCGTCTTGTCGTGGAGTTCCCGGCTGAGGGAATCACCAACATGACAGCGCACATGTCGACGTTCACAAAAGCGTTGGCTCAGTGCAAGGACGTGCACACCTTCTTGCCGTTATTCGCTGGGTAACGCATACAAGTCTGTGACCTGATGGCGATGGCTGCCTGACGGCAGCGAAGTGATTTACTTCGTTGTTGAACGGCGAGCCATCAGGCCACGCCAACCGAGCATCGTTATTCCCAAGAAAACAGTTGCAACAATCACAAACGCAGTGGCAGTTCCGCGATCAAATGCGAAGCGTCGCAAGATCATGCCGATTGCCACAGTAAACAGAACAACTGTGACACCATCGGCGACTGTTGTTTCGTCTTTTTTTGTCGCACGCATCAACACTCGCGAGAGTGTCGTGGCGATGAGAAAAGGTGCAGCAACAAACAGAACGCCGGAGATTCCGTTATCTGTTTCGTGATTATTGGTGCCGATGATGGCCATGGCCAACACGCACACCCAGTCAAAAGCGAGACTGCGAAGCGCAACGCGATTCATGGCTGAATCAGGCTGGGTCGTCGTAGTACTCACGACCAAGATGCGTGATCTGGTCTTCGTTCATGATCCAGCGAAGCGTGTTGTGCAACTTCTCGAGTTGAACGAACAAGTCGTGTTCTGCATGAAGACCAGGTGCAACTTGTGGGCTCTTGTAATAGAACGACAACCATTCCTGGATGCCGCCGAGGCCTGCACGTTGTGCAAGGTCGGAGTAGAGAATGAGGTCAAGTGCAAGAGGTGCAGCAAGGATGCTGTCACGGCAGAGGAAGTCGACCTTGATCTGCATGGGGTAACCCATCCAGCCGAAGATGTCGATGTT
>WLHL01000050.1 GCA_009702755.1 Actinomycetota bacterium | reverse complement strand
TCCCTGATTAGTACTGAGCTTCTTTCCCCACGTGATGCGCTCATTGGAATACCGCACTGCTTCATCAATGCAAAACTGCGCTGCGCCTAATGAACTCGCTGCTTGGCGAATGCGGTTTTCATGAACGAAATGTTGTGCAAGAGCTAAACCTTCTTCAAGTGGTCCGAACACTGCATCGGCGCCAACACGAACATCAGTCAGGCTGACCTCTGCGTGATCAGTGGGCATGTTGAATGTCCACCAGAAGAACTCCACTTTGAACCCAGGTGCATCAGTGGGCACGAGAAATGCAGTGATTCCCTTTGCGTCGCCGGTGTTTCCACTGGTGCGAGCAAAAATGATGTCGTGTGTGGCGTGGTGCAAGCCACTGTTCCATCGCTTCATGCCGTTGATGACCCATTCGTCGCCATCGCGATACGCCGTGGTCTCGAGATATGTCGCATCACTGCCATGGTTCGGTTCGGTGAGACCGAATGCCAAACGCTTTGTTCCTTCGAGGAACCCGGGCATCCATTCTTTCTTCTGTTCTTCCGTACCGAAATCACGCATCATCAGAACTGTCGGGAAATTACCCACAATGCTGCTCTCATTTTGCAAGTCGTTATGAAGTCCAAGACCTTTGCTCGCGAGATGTTCGCGAATGATTGCCATCGTGAGATTGCTTGCACTCTTGCCACCGAACTCTTCTGGCAATGCGAGACGTAACCAACCAGCTTTGTCTGCACGTGCACGCATCTCGCGCAACAACGCTTCCCAATCAGCCGTGGGAACGCCGTCATTCTCAAAATCGGTTCGTGACCATTCCCGACGATGATCAAAGAATCGCTCGTTGTCGTCCTGAGCCTGCAATGGCTTGATTTCTGCATCGATGAACGCATCAATCTTGTTGAGGGTGTCCTGAATCTCTTGCGGTACGGCGAAGTCCATATGCGAACAGTACGCCCTGTCCGAGAAGACTTAATCACCGAAACGAGGAACTAAACAATTACGGCCAATCCAGCAAAGCCGGAGAGGAATTATTGCCATCAACATCCGCAAGCGAGTTCACTTCAATCTGGTAGCCATAGCCTTCCGACACTGTGTCGGAATACAAAGGGATGAATCGCCACACTCTGCCACTCGTGCCAACAGCACCAAAGTTCGAGAAACCGCTCCCCGAACCGAGACCATAAAACCTCTGGCCATTTAACATCTGAATGAATTCAAGTTTTCCTACATTGAATCCAATCGGAATTTCACTAAACGTAATGTGCATATATCCATCAACGTACGACAAAGTGGCCTGAGGGCCAGACGTGTCGAACATGATTGTTGCGCCGCTACTTGCGTTGTTTGTGTTGCCCGCAACATCAGCGAATGAATCAGCAGTAAGCCCAATGGCTCCACCGTTTGCAAAATTGTCAATTGTTGAGAATGTCACCGAATAATTGATTCCACTGCCCGAAAAACTACCTATTTCGCATAAGCCGACAACTGAGCACCAGAGTCGCACATCTTGGAAACTCAGTGTTGTCGTCAGTTCTGAGACTGTGAATGTAAATGGGAAATCTTCATTTGCTCCACCCCATATGTTCCCGTTAGGTGACCACGACACAGTTGGTTTTGTGCGGTCCACTACAATTGTCAATGCTTGAGATGCAATTGATTCACCATTTGTCCCGGTCGCCTTTGCGGTCACTGACTTTGTGCCCTCAGTAACCGTTCCCAATGAACACGAAAAAACGCCTGATCCATCTGCAATGCAAGCGGACCCAGAACTAGCTCCGTTGACGTACACCTGAACACTTGAGTTTGCTTCTGCAGAACCAATCACAACAAGGTTTGTTGCTTTAGTGATTCCATCACTCTGTGAATCACCAGTGTCTGTTTCAACTGAGAGCGCTAATGCTGTCGGTGCTGGCGTAGGCGGAGGAAGCGTGGTTGTGGTGGTTGGCGGCACTGTGGTCGTTGGCGGCACAGTCGTTGGCGGAACTGTGGTCGTTGGCGGCACAGTCGTTGGCGGAACTGTGGTCGTTGGCGGAACTGTGGTCGTTGGCGGAACAGTCGTGATCACTGGTTGTGGTGGCGTTGTAGCGACTGGTGCCGAAGGAGTTGCAGCAACACCCGATGGAGCAACAGTTGAAGCTGGTGCGGTCGGTGGGATATACCCACAGCCCGATAGCGCAATGGCTCTCGAAATCTTGATCGTCGAAATCACCTTTGCGCCACTCTTCACACGAAGCTGTGTGCTGGTATTCAATGTTCTTGCCGAGCACATTGTTGTCTTACCCGACTTGTCAGTCCTACCAGAAGCAACGCGCGACCATTTCCAAGTCTTCTTTGACTTCACACCCACTTCGACAACAACGGGTTTCGACTTCCATTTCGTGCCAGCATTAATCGAAACAAAGTTTCCGCGCTCAACAGTGGTTGTGATGGAAAGGACTGGCGCCTTCGCTTCCACAACTTGTGCGAAGACTGCCAGACCAAATCCGAGGACCACGATTCCTTGGGCGATTCGAGCAATCAGGGCCTTAGGCATATGCATAATGCTAATTGTACCGTAGGTACATCTAGCATTATGTCGATTTACCCCCGACGGGATTGCATGATGGCAGACACGACTTTGCCGTCCGCCTTGCCCTTGCTGGCTTTCATGATGCGGCCCACGATGGCGCCGGCAGCTTTTTCTTCCCCAGCGCAGTATTTCGCCCACGCATCAGGATCTGCAGCAATGGCTTCATCCACCATGGTTTCAACAGCAGATGTATCCATCGCTTCAAAGCCCTTGGCTGCGGCAATCGCAGCGGCATCGCCACCACCGTTTGCAACAATCTCCGCAAGCACTGTCTTTGCCTGAGTCGCCGACAACTTGTTGTCGCGCTCGAGAATTGTGAGAGCAGCAATATCTGCCGCTGGAACAGCCGGCGATGCACCTGCTTCAGCAAATGCCTGCGTGACATAGATGAGAGCCTTCACGGGGTCACCACCTGCATCAACGACAGCCTTGACGTACTCATGCTGACCACGCTCAACGGCAACAACGACTGCTTCACTGCGAATGTCGTACCCGGTGAGTTCGTGCAACATGGCACGACGAGCTGCTGGCAATGGTGGCAGTGCTGCGCGCACTTCTTCAATCCATTCTTGTGACGGATCAACCGTCACAAGGTCTGGCTCGGGGAAGTATCTGTAATCGTCAGCGTCTTCTTTCGTGCGCAATGTGTGCGTACGACCTTCTGCATCATCCCAGTGACGTGTCTCTTGGCGAATCACTCCACCTGAATCGATGATGTCTATCTGACGGCGTGCCTCATAATCAATCGCCCGCCCCAGCGCACGAATGGAGTTCACGTTCTTGATTTCACAGCGCGTTCCGAAAGGAGTACCTGGTTTGTGTACCGACACGTTTGCATCGCAACGCATCGAGCCTTCTTCCATTTTCGCATCTGATGCACCAATAGCTTCGAGAATTGAACGAAGCTCTGAAACGTATTCACGTGCTTGTTCGCTGGTGCGAATATCAGGACGCGACACGATCTCTACCAAAGGAACACCTGCGCGATTGAAATCCATTAATGAGTAATCACTGCCGTGAATACGACCTGTTGCTCCACCGACGTGTGTGCTCTTGCCGGTGTCTTCTTCAAGATGCGCACGCTCGACACCAATAACAACACCGCTTGGCAGTTCCAAGTGTCCGTCTGCATTCAGAGGCAAGTCGTACTGACTGATTTGATACGCCTTTGGCTGATCGGGATAGAAGTAGTTCTTGCGGTGGAAGATGCAGCGCTGAATACGGCAATTGAGCGCGAGACCAATTCGCATCGCAAGCTCAACTGCTTTCTTGTTCAACACTGGCAATGCACCAGGCAAACCAAGCGTGACAGGGTCAATGTTGATATTGGGCTCGTCACCAAAACGGTTCGGTGAACCACTAAACAACTTTGTCGCTGTTGCAAGTTCAACGTGCACCTCAAGGCCAACAACCATCTCCCAACCGCCGGGCAGCATCTGCTCTGGCGTGGCGACGATGGAACTAAGTGGACTGTCGCTCATTGCGCGCCTCCTGCTGCTGCCTCGAGTGCTCCGCCAACGCGGAACATTGCTGCTTCACCTAGCGCTGGTGCCAACACCTGAATGCCGACTGGCAAACCATGTGCACCGGTTCCGAATGGAACACTCATTGCAGGGTGACCCGCAAGGTTGGTTGGGATTGTGTAGATATCGCACAAGTACATCGACATTGGGTCATCAGCTTTTTCACCAAACTTGAATGCAACCAATGGCGACGTCGGCATCAAGATCGTGTCAACTGATTCGTAGGCCTTGTCGAAATCTTGCGCGATGAGACGGCGCACTTTCAACGCTTTGCCGTAGTACGCGTCGTAGTAGCCAGCTGACAATGCATATGTTCCCAACATGATGCGTCGCTTTACTTCATCACCAAAACCTGCTGCACGGGTTGCGCCATACATTGCGTTGGTGTCAACTGCGTTCACGCGCAATCCGTATCGCACACCGTCAAAACGAGCAAGGTTGCTGCTGGCTTCTGCTGGTGCGATGAGGTAATACGCAGTGAGTGCATACCCAAGACTGGGAAGAGTGACATCGACAATGGTTGCTCCCGCAGCAGCGAGTGCTTCAAACGCAGCATCCAATCGTGCTGACACTTCAGGCTCTGCACCACCTGGAAGATCTACAACGCGACCAATGCGCATGCCTGTGACACCTTGAGACACTGCGCCCACCAATGACGGTGCGTCTTGCGGAATTGAAGTTGAATCCATGACGTCATGGCCGGCGATGACCTCGGTAATCAAAGCAGCATCAGCAACCGTTGTTGCAAACGGACCAATCTGATCAAGCGAACTCGCGTAGGCAACAAGGCCGTATCGACTCACGAGTCCGTACGTGGGCTTGACGCCGACAACACCACAAAGAGCTGCGGGCTGGCGAATACTGCCACCAGTGTCGGAACCAAGACTGACAGGTGAGAAACCGGCAGCAACTGCAGCAGCACTGCCACCACTGGAACCACCAGGAACGCGAGAAGTGTCGAGCGGGTTACGTGTTGCACCGAATGCAGAGTTCTCGGTACTTGAGCCCATTGCAAACTCATCAAGATTTGTCTTGCCCACCATCACTGCACCAGCAGCGCGCAAACGTGTCACCACAGTTGCGTCGTACGGCGGCTTCCAGCCTTCAAGAATCTTCGACGAGCACGTGGTTTCAATTCCATGTGTGCACATGTTGTCTTTGATCGCAATGGGAACGCCTGCAAGAGGACCTACGGGGCGACCTGCAGCGATGTCGGCGTCAATTGCATCAGCTTGCGCACGTGCTGCATCTGCTGTCACCAAGTTGAAGGCGTGAATGTCTGCTTCGCGTTCCTGAATACGTGCGAGATGTGCTTCGAGGACTTCTCGGGCCGTCAGTGCGCCCGATGCAACTGCTGCTGCAATCTCTGATGCTGTGGTCGGAATTGTTGCCATGATCAGCCTTCTGTTCCCACGATGGGAGGAACACGGAAACGGCGCTCCTCTGTTGCCGGAGCCGAGGCCAAGACTTCATCTGTGTTGAGCGTGGGCATTTCCACGTCCTCGCGCATCACATTCACCAATGGGTATGGCTGCGTCATTGGCTCGACGCCAGAGAGATCAAGGGCGTCGATGTCGCCGAAGTGGCCCATCACCTTGGCCAGTTGCTCGGTGAAGTGCACCACCTGGGCGTCATCAATATCGAGTCGCGCGAGGTGAGCCACTTTGGCTACGTCGGCTGCGGAAATGGGGCTACCTGACTGCGTCACAGTTCTCAAGCCTACGAGCCATGCGCGAGGACACCCCCGCCCAATGCCTTGTTCGCTTAGGCCAAGGGGTCAACAGGCGGGAATTGTGCCTGTCGCTTCTGCAGATAACTCACAACGCCCTCTTTGAAGTCGGGCCGAGTAAACGACTGACCCATCAGTTTCAGAGCATCGAGGCTGGCGGTGGAGACATCCTTGTCGTAGTCGCCGTACACCTGACGCTTCATCACCGACATTGACGACGGAGACACATTCATTGCAAGGTCAGCGGCGTAGGCCATCACAACATCCATCAGCTGGTCGGCAGGCACAACCTTGTTCACCATGCCCAACTCTTGTGCTTCTGCTGCCATCACAACACGACTCGACATCAAGAGGTCCAATGCATTCGCTTGACCAACGAGACGAGGCAGCACCCACGAGATGCCGTATTCAGCGATGAGGCCGCGCTTTGAGAATGCGCACGTGAATTTTGCAGTGTCAGCAGCAAAGCGCATGTCGCACATCAACGCTTGCACTAAACCAAGACCAGCTGCCGCACCGTTCACGGCAGCAATCACCGGCTTTGAGATGCGAGTGATCTCATCTTGCATGCGACCTTCAAGAATGTTGCTGTCTTCCTTGCCGTCGTCACTCGACGTTGTAGGAATGCCCTGCAGAGTGCCCATGTCTGCACCTGCGCAATATCCCTTGCCTGCTCCAGTTACGACAATGACGCGTACGGACGAATCAGCAACTGCACGATCAATAGCATCGAAGTATTCGACACCCATGCGACCTGTCCATGCGTTCAAACGCTCAGGTCGATTCAGGGTGATAACGGCGATGCCGGGCTCAACAACGTTGTACAGAACTTCACTCATGTTCAGTGACCGTAGACGGTGCAGAGGCCTCCCGAGAACGCCGAGCATCAAAAATCAGGAACCCAACGGAAAGAGCAAAGACGACCAGCGATACCCACTGATTCAGGCGTAATCCGCCCGCGGAATGCGCCGGGTCGATCCGAAGACCTTCGATGAAGAAGCGAAGTGCCGTGTAGCCCGCCGCGTACCAGGCAAGAAGGCGCCCCGGTGCCGGGTCCAACCGTCGTTCAATCAGGATCAAGAGTCCCGCAAGAACAACGCACCCGATGGACTCGTACAAGAAGGTGGGATGAAACGTTGTTCCCGCAGTTTCTCCCGCCTTCATCGCAACAGAGTCCGAAACACGAAGTGCCCACGGCAATGTTGTGGGGCTGCCAAAGAGCTCCTGGTTCCACCAGTTGCCCCATCGCCCAATCGCTTGTGCAATCGCAATTGCTGGTGCAGCACAAGAAAGAATCGCCCATGCATTAAGACCTCTGACGCGTGCACGCCAAAACCCAACAGCAACGCCGAGAGCAACGCCGCCCCAGATGCCTAAGCCACCGTGCCAGATCATGAATGCCTCAGCCCAGTTACCTCTGAAACGTTGCATGTCTGTGATCACGTGATACGCACGACCGCCGATGACACCCGCAGGAACAGCCCACATTGCGATGGAAGAGAAATCCTCCACTGTTCCTACGCCGCGAGCCTCTGCTCGGCGACCTGCAATGCGAACAGCAACGATGACACCGAGGGCAATCATCAACCCATATGCATTTAAGCGAAGTGGACCTAACTCAATTGATCCACTCGATGGGCTGGGGATTGATGCGAGCAACGTTGTCGAAAAAATCATGAGGTCACACGTCGTGCAAAGGCAACTGCACCTTCAAAGATGATTCCCTTGTCATAATCCTGTGTCGCCACATGGAAGCTGCGCTCCAACATGACACGTTCTTTGGGTCCGCCGTATTCAGCCATCAATGCATCACCGTCAGTTGGACTCACGACATGGTCTTGCACTGAAGAGAACAAAAGCAACGGCATCTTCGTTGATGCATAACGCTTCGCCAGTGGAGTCAAACCATCTAATTGGAATGAGTACAGCGCAGCGAGTGGTGTGCCGGGGTAAGCCGTTTCAACCACGCCTGGCTCAGCGATATCCGAACCGATGCCATCCATCACTTCTGCACCACTGTCGATCATGCCCTTCAACATTTCCATCACTTCAGGCGCTTGTGGCTGTGTCGCTGGATTCACGCAGACCAAACCTTTGACCTCTGGGTGCTCTGCTCCGACCCACAACGTGAGTGCACCACCCATCGAGAGACCCATCACCACAACCTGTGATACCCGCTTCGCGAGAGCCTGGTATGCAGCCTCAGCGTCTGCACTCCAGTCGGCCCAGCGTGTGGGAATCATGTCCTCCATCGCCGTGCCATGGCCGGCAAGTTGAGGCATTTCAACGTGAAACCCGTCTGCAGCACATGCCTCAGCAAGTCCACGCATCGAACCTGGGTTGCCTGTGAAGCCATGCAGTACGAGGACACCCGCGTCCCGGGATCCGACGACGGAAAGAGGCTCAGCGCCTGGAATCGTTGGTGCAGTCATGTCAATGCTCCTTGTGTGCAGTCATGTAAGAGACTTTCTGAGTGTATGTGAGGTGGCCTCCATGCTGAGACGCAGCGGGCCAACTCAGCATGGTCATTGACCCCCCACCTCTTTACTGGTGGACTAGGGGGGCTTATGCCATCCTCATCTCGCCTTCAACGTCAGCGCAAGGTGGATGGATATGCAATCGCAGCTATCGCTCCGGTCATCGCTCTTTTCCCTGCATGGCTAGTTGCCATCGCCGCTGTGTGGTGGGTCTTGCAGTTATTCATCACACTCAATTTCTTTCTCTTTGCTCTTGTGATGTTCTTTTCTGGAGCTCTCTTGTTTGTTCGTCCTGTGCAACGCATTGTGCTGCAACGACTTCTCGGGGCGCGCACCCCCAATCGCGCTGAACACGAAGCTCTTCACCGCGCATGGAATGTCGTGGCACAGGCAAATCACATCTCCCCTGGTGACTTTGTCTTGGCAGTCTCTGATTCTGAAGATCTCAACGCTTTTGCATCAGGAGGCCACCTTGTCGTTGTCTCAAGTTGGGCAATCGCAAATGTGTCGCATGAAAAACTGTGCGGTGTACTTGCACATGAGTTAAGTCATCACCTCGGTATGCATACGCTTGCTCTCACCGTTGGACAATGGCTCACTATCCCCATCATCCTTCTTGCCCGCATCGGTTTCTTTTTGCAGAACATCGCACATGCAGCAACCGACACATTTGCGACACGCGATAACGCCGTTTCATTTGCAGGACGCACGATCGCGGGAATACTCACCATCATCTCGTGGCTTTTTCTCTCGATGATCACCGTTTCTCAGCTCATTGGTAACGCAGTGGGCAAAGGTGCTGAGTTCAAGGCAGATGAAACAGTTGTTGCAATGGGATTCGGTAACGAACTACGCGATGCCCTCCGAATTGTGGTCCAGTCGGGCAATGGTGAGCGTGCAGCACACTGGCGAGACAGGCTTGTCACCGCCCACCCTCCTGCTCGTACCCGTATTGCACGAATCGATGCTCAACTTCGAAGGAACCCTAAGGGCCGACCCCGATAGCGTTTGCTAGATGACCTACGCCATTACCGCGAACAATCTCGCTCGCGCCTTCGGTGACAATCTTGCAGTCAATGGGGTCGACCTCGCCATCAAAACCGGCGAGATCTACGGATTCCTCGGGCCTAATGGCGCGGGCAAATCCACCACCGTGCGCATGCTCACCACCCTCCTGAACCCCACTTCAGGGTCCGCCACAGTTGCCGGGTACGACATTGTCGCCGACACCGAGAATGTTCGCCTTCGCATTGGCGTTGCTTTGCAGAACGCAGCTCTCGACCTCAAGCAAACAGGACGTGAAATTCTTGACATGCAAGGCCGTCTGTATGGCCTCACTACAACACAACGCAAAATGCGTATTGATCACCTCTTGGGTCTCGTCGACATCGGTGACGCCATCGATGACATGGTGTCCACATACTCAGGCGGCATGAAGCGTCGACTTGATCTCGCCGCATCACTCGTGCACCAACCCGAAGTGTTGTTCTTGGATGAACCAACAACAGGTCTGGACCCCGTGAGTCGCGCAGCCGTGTGGGCAGAAGTTCGCAAACTGAATACCGAGATGGGAATGACCATTTTCCTCACCACGCAATATCTCGAAGAAGCAGATGAACTTGCAGATCGCGTGGGAATCATCGCAAAGGGTCGCATCGTTGCAGAGGGAACACCAACAGAACTCAAACGCTCCATCGGAGCCGACGTCATCATTGCGAAAGTGTCGACAGAAGATGCTGCACGTGCTGCTCAGGCATTGCAAAGTGTTCCTGGTCTCGATCACATTGAAGCGAAAGGTGACAGCATTGTCATTGGCGTGACGAATGGTGGCTCTGCATTAAGCCCGGTTGCTGTTGCACTGAGCAGTGCAGGAATCAATGTGAATGAGCTCACTATGCGCACACCGACACTCGATGATGTGTTTCTTGAAACCACCGGAACACGCATGCAAGAAGAGGCCACACAATGAACGCATCAACACCTGCTCTCGCACGTCGCGCCGGATTTCTTCACGACCTCATGTCAGTCGCACGTCGCGCACTTCGACTTTCTCTTCGAGATAAAGAAGCAATCATCCCGGGACTCATGGTCCCTCTCTTCTTTCTCATCGTCAACATCGGATCTCTGCAGACACTTGTTGAAGTGAACCTTCCATCAGGTTTTGACTTCAAGGGCTTTCAGTTGCCCGTTGCGATCATTTTTGCGGTGACTGGTATTTCACGCGCCGGTTCTCTCGTCATCGACATTCAAGACGGTTATCTCGACCGTTTGCTGTTGACGCCTGTTAATCGCGCAACCCTGCTCTTGGGTTGCATGATCGCCGACTTTGCAGTGGTTGCCCTCCTCGCCATTCCCGTACTCATCTTGGGACTCCTCATCGGTATCTCATTTCAAACGGGCATTCTCGGCATGATCATGTTCATCGCCTTGGCCGTTGCATGGGGTCTGGCGTTCACTGGTTTCCCCTACGCCATCGCACTGAAGACAGGAAACCCCATTGCCGTAAACAATGCTTTTCTCCTCTTCTTCCCGTTTGCATTCCTCACTACTGCTTATGTTCCTCAGGAACAGATGACGGGCTGGCTTTCCACCGCAGCCGATTACAACCCCGTGACCTACCTACTTGCAGGCATGAGAAGCCTGATTCTGGAGGGATGGGATGCCTCCGCACTGGGTCAGGCTTTCCTTGCATCCGCCGTCGTTGGTGCGATTTCTTTCACTTTGGCCTTCACCGCTTTGCGCGGACGGGTACATCGCAAGTAACCAATAGGTATGACAAGTCTCCCCGGCGATCCTTTTCTTGC
>WLHL01000005.1 GCA_009702755.1 Actinomycetota bacterium | reverse complement strand
TGCACGCGCCGTTGTTCGTCATGGCAGCGGCAAGATCGTTGTGAACGGAAAGCCCATCGAGGCGTACTTCACAACAGCAACGCAGCGCATGGTTGTCACCGAAGCATTGCGCGTTGTTGAGCGCGAAGAATCTTTCGACGTCAACGCAAACATCTTTGGTGGCGGTGTCAACGGTCAAGCCGGCGCATTGCGCATGGCGATCGCACGCTCGCTCATTGAGATTGATCCTGAGACACGTCCTGCTTTGAAGAAGGCTGGCCTTCTTACTCGCGACTCACGTCGTAAGGAAAGCAAGAAGTACGGTCTCAAGAAGGCCCGTAAGGCTCCTCAATTCACCAAGCGCTGATCATCTGGCGCGTCGTGCGTTGCACGGCTTTTTAGGGAACACATCCAATGCTTCACTTCGGTACCGACGGTGTCCGTGGCGTCGCGATCGACGAGCTCACTCCTGCTCTTGCTCGTGACCTTGCACGCGCAGTCGCACGCGTTCTTCAACCCACTGCTGTTGTGGTGGGAAGAGACACGCGTGAGAGCGGCCCTGCATTAGAGCAAGCAATCATTGACGGATGTGCTGCTGAAGGTGTCACGGTGCACCAGATGGGTGTAGCGCCTACACCGGCAATTGCATTCGCTGCAGAGCATCATCAGTGGGTCGCGATTGCAATCACTGCATCGCATAATCCATGGACTGACAACGGCATCAAAGTGTTTGCTGCCGGTGGGTCAAAACTTTCTGACAGCGAACAAATTGATATCGAACGACAGTGGCACGCGCTTGTTGCCGAACCAGCCCCTGTTGCGCTGGGCACTGTGCACGATGCTTCGCACATTGTTGATGAATACGTGCAGCACCGTTTGAACACAGTTGGCAGCGCATTTGCTGGCATGCGAATTGTTCTTGATTGTGCCAATGGTGCAATGAGTTCTGCAGCACCCGCGTTGTTTACCTCCACGGATGCCGATGTTGTGGTGATGAATGCAGAGCCGAATGGCCGCAACATCAACGACAAGTGCGGAGCAACATCGACTTCGGGCTTAGTAGCCCGAGTGATTGCTGAAGGTGCAGACATCGGTATTGCATTTGACGGTGATGGCGATCGTTTGATGGCAGTCACTGGCAGCGGTGTTGTTGTTGATGGCGACTACGTCATGGCGATTGCAGCAGCTGATCTTGCTCAGCGAGGTTTGTTGCGTAACAAAGGTGTTGCTGTCACAGTGATGACGAATCTTGGGTTCCATCGTGCGATGTCTGAACTTGGTGTGGATGTTGTTGTGACACCAGTTGGTGACCGCAGCGTTCTTGCCGCTCTTGAGGAATACGACTTTGTTCTGGGCGGTGAACAGAGCGGTCACATTATTCATCGCGCTCTCGCCACAACGGGTGATGGCTTGCTTGCAGCACTCGTTCTCATTGAATCTCTTGCTCGCTCTCATGTTTCTCTTGATCAAGCAATCACGGTGATGCAGTCGTATCCACAAATGCTGATCAACGTGCGCACAACTGAGCGTGTCTTTGATCCTGTGAGTGACATCGCTGAAGCAATTCACGCTGTAGAAGAATCTTTAGGGTCTGATGGCCGAGTTCTCGTTCGTGCGTCCGGCACAGAGCCATTGGTGCGTGTGATGGTGGAAGCTCAAACTGAATCGCTGGCATTATCGAGTGCTTTGACCCTCGCAAATGCTGTAATTGCACAACATGGTGGCGCCGTGGAGGGCGCTCACTGAGCACCCCTTGGGTTCTCAGTAAACTGCTCTGATGTGCGGCATTATCGGAATCCTTCCCCGACCATGCACGCGAACTGCGCCTGCGCCCTCTGAAGTCCTTGTTCTTCTTGATTCCGCTCTTGCGGCCGGGACCGACATGGCGGCTGTCGCTGATGCCTTGATGGCGGCGGATCAATTGCTGCGCGGTGATGCCGGAATGCAAACCCTCGCCGGCAACGTGACTCTGATTCGTGAGATTTTGTCTCGTCTCGATGTTCTCGATGCCATGGCCGACAACGAAGAAGCACGGATTGATGCGCTGCACGTCGATACGGTCACCTTGGATGCTGAAGCACTCCGCTTGTCTCGCGTTCGTGATGCCTCCTGGGCAATCCGTCGTGATCGCCTCCGCACAGCAGATGCAGTGCACGCACTTGCTGGAGAGGCAGCATCAGTTTCCTCGCTTGCCGGATACCTGAGCATCCAACAATCTCTGTCGGCAATTGACCGCATGGAAGTGCGTGGTCGAGATTCCGCTGGCATCAGTGTGATTGTGTCATCACCGGTCTTCAAGAATCTGCCTGCAGAGATGGCTGATGCACTTGCGCAACGAACAAGTGATCCGTTGTTTACGAACAAGAGCGTTCGTCATTCTGGAAGCACTCTTGTTTTTGTGTACAAAGCCGCTGCAGAAATTGGTGAACTGGGAGACAACACTCGCCACATGCGTGAGGCTCTTGCATCTGATGACCTCCTTCGTCGTGCACTTGCTGTGGAAGGGTCGCGGACATCGGTGTTGGGCCACACTCGCTGGGCAAGTGTGGGCATCATCTCGGAACCAAATGCTCACCCTGTCAATGGCGAAGAGATAACAGGAGACAACACAGCTGTATCTGTTGCTGTATTGAATGGCGACGTTGATAACCATGCTGAGTTAAAGACTCGCCACAACCTGCGCTTTGCAGATCCGATCACCACTGACGCAAAGGTCATTCCAGCCCTTGTTGATCGAGGCCGCGCCAATGGCATGTCAACGCTTGATGCGTTTCTCAATGCAGTCACTCAGTTCGAGGGTTCTGTTGCGATTGGGTACAGCAATGCAGATGAACCTGACGATTTTTACTTGGCATTGCACGGCAGTGGCCAGGGGCTCTATGTCGGTCTCGCAGAAGATCGATTCATTGTGGCCAGCGAGCCATACGGCACCGTTGAAGAAACATTGCAGTATGTGCGTCTCGACGGCGAAACACCCATTCATGCGGATCAGCCGTCATCTCGCGGACAAGTCATGCGCCTGTCGGCATCGGGTGCGGGCAGTCTCGCCGGCGTTTCCATGTACGCCTATGACGGCACTGAAATTTCTTTGACGGACAAGAGTGTCCAGACTGCAGAAGTCACGACGCGCGACATCGACCGAGGAGACTCTCCGCATTTCCTTCTGAAGGAAATTGGAGAAGCACCGCGAAGCTTCCGAAAGACAATTCGTGGTCGCACATCTTTGGTCAATGGCAAGTTGGTCCCTGACCTTGATGAGTTCACTTTGCCTGCTTCCATCATTGAACGACTGTCGAATCGCAGCATCACGCGTATTCGAGTGATTGGTCAAGGCACGGCGGCAGTTGCCGGCACTTCTTTGGTTCCTGTTCTCAACTCGTTGCTTGATTCTTCAGTACATGTTGAGGCATTAACTGCAACTGAGCTTTCTGGCTTTGGCATGCATCAAGACATGTCCGACATGTTGGTCATTGCAGTGAGCCAAAGCGGTACGACCACCGATACAAATCGCACGGTTGATCTTGTTGCATCACGCGGTGCTGCAGTACTCGCGATTGTGAACCGCCGCGGCAGTGAACTCGCGAGCAAAGCGCACGGTGTGTACTACACCAGCGATGGTCGCGACGTTGAGATGAGTGTTGCGAGTACGAAGGCGTTCTATGCCCAGGTAGCTGCAGGTGCAGTTCTGTCGTGCGCCATTGCTCGTGCAACGGGACTTGCCGACAATGATCGCATGCACCGCATCCTTGACTCTCTGGTGCAGATGCCAGCTTCGATGGAAGCAGTGATTGCAAAGCGTGCAGAGATTGGTGTTGTCGCTCGCGCATTTGCTCCATCTCGTCGCTATTGGGCTGTTGTTGGCAGTGGACCGAACACCGTTGCTGCCCATGAAGTACGAATCAAGTTGTCAGAGCTGTGTTACAAGTCAATCTCGTGTGATGTCACCGAAGACAAAAAGCACATTGACCTTTCTTGTGAGCCAATGATTCTTGTGTGTGCTGCGGGTCTTTCAGAGGGAACTGCCACTGACGTTGCCAAAGAAGTTGCCATCTTTAAAGCGCACAAAGCAGAACCGATTGTGATTGCAACAGAGGGCGAGACTCGTTTTGATGCCGCTTCTGCAGTGATCACTGTTCCTGTCTCTGACCCAGCGATTGCCTTTGTTCTTTCCTCAATGGTGGGTCACCTATTCGGGTACGAAGCTGCATTGGCGATTGATGAATTGGCACGTCCATTACGTGCGCTTCGTGAAGTGATTGACCATGTTGTGGAACGTGGCGGCGATGGAGATGATGCATTGCTTCGTGTTGAGCGTGAAATCGTCGCAACAGCGCGTGGATTCTTCGCTGCTCTTCAGACGGGTCAGTACAACGGAAATCTTGAGGCATCAACAGCTGTTGCAGTGGTGTCGTTACTGCGTGTCATCACGGGGCCACAGCCTTTGCAGGCATATCAACGTGAAACCGGGAAAGCAGCTTCTCCTGCAACATTGCTCGAAGATCTGATTAATGCCCTCACGCATGCAATTGATGAATTGACTCGGCCAATTGATGCAATCAAGCATCAAGCCAAGACTGTCACCGTAGGTATTTCACGAAGCGAGGAAGGCCTTCTGGACCGCACGCTTGTTCGCGCAGTGCTTGATGCAGGTTCTGCACGCGAACATGTTCCGTACGAAATTCTCAAAGTTCTTGCATCGCTTGATGCCGCAGTGGAATCTGTCACCGGGTTTACTCGTTATGCAGTGATTGGTGATCCGCAATCATCAACATCCACTATTGAGATTCTTGATCGTGGTGGTCTTGCTCTCACGTTGTCATCTCGCGTGGAGACAAACCCAACATTGGTCGGAACAAAGCGTCGTGTTGCCGCTGAACAAGAACTTCTTGTTGCCCGTGGCCGCAAGGACTCTCGCACTGTCATTTTTGTCCCCGAGGTACACGGTGCAGTCACAGTAGGAATCACTTTGTTGCACGTACAGTTCCGCGCACAGATGTCACCGTCGGCAGTGCGCCAGGTGCTGCAGGGCTACGACCGCAGGTATGACCGTCTTGTTGACTGGGTCACTGAGACAGAGGGTTCCTTCCGCGAAGAACGCCTTGGAGAAGTCTCGATTGAAGACTTGTTGATTCTTCCTGTTTCTGAGAGCGCCAACCTGTGGCGCACCGAGGCGTAGACGCAATGCGTGGAATCGGAATTGATGCAGTCGACATTGCACGATTCCGTGATCTCTTGTCGCGTCGTCCCAACTTGCGCACTCGTCTCTTCACTGCTGAAGAACTCGCTTCATTGGCAGAGCGTTCAGATGACGCACCGTCTCTCGCTGCACGGTTTGCTGTGAGAGAAGCAACCATGAAGGCATTGGGTGTGGGTCTCGGAGCTTTTGACTTCCATGACGTATCGGTTGAAAAGCTTCCATCGGGTGCGCCTGGATTACAGGTGACCGGTCGGGCTCAGCAATTGGCTGATTCTCAAGGCGTGGGCGGTTGGCACGTCTCCATCACCCATACCGACACAGTCGCGATGGCTGTCGTCGCCGCCCTCTAGGCCATTTCCCTCATACGCTGACAGGGTGATTCCTGTCCTCACCCCTGAGCAGATGCGTGCTGCCGACTCCGCTGCATTGGAGTCTGTGGGTGGCGGAGATGTTTTCATCAGACGTGCTGGTCATGCGGTTGCTCGTGTTGCTCGCACCATGTTGGGAGGCACCTACGGTCGTCGTGTTCTTGTCATCGCAGGCAAGGGCCATAACGGGGACGATGGACGAGTCGCCGCAGAGTGGTTAACCGAATGGGGTGCCAGTGTGCAGATTCTTGACGCCTCCGAGGTTGCGGGCCACATCATTGATTCACTCGTCACAGACCTGGTGATTGATGCTGCATACGGGATTGGTTTTCGCGGCACTTGGTCGCCACCATATGTTCTTGATGTTCCCGTTCTCGCAGTCGACATCCCTAGTGGACTCAATGCACTCGATGGAACTGTCGAAGGCGGCGTTCTCGTTGCGGATCGCACTGTCACCTTTGCTGCCGTAAAGACCGGGATGTTGTTCGGTGACGGCCCTTCATTGTGCGGCGAGATTGATGTTGTTGATGTTGGCATTGACCCCATTGATGATGTGAGCACGTTTCTAGTTGAGTCTTCTGATGTTGCAACCTGGTTGCCTCCGCGAGACCGTCGTGCGCACAAGTGGGATCACGCTGTACGAGTCATTGCAGGAAGCGTCGGCATGGCTGGCGCTGCATCATTAGTGAGTGCAGCAGCAATGCGTGCTGGTGCTGGAATGGTGCACTTGTCATGGCGCGGCGATATGAATGCTGTGACACCGCCGACAGAAGTGGTGGGACGTGCGCTGCCTGTTCAGAACTGGGCAGTTGACATAGCAGCAGATATCAATCGTTTTGCAGCTTTGGTGATTGGTCCCGGATTAGGTCGCGGCGATGACATCGGAACTGAAGTACGCGCTGTGTTGTCGTCATGCGATGTACCTGTCGTGATTGATGGCGATGGCATTGGCGCATCCGTTGATCCCGGCGCCGGTCATTCGGTGTTACTTGCTCGTACGTCAGCAACGATTCTGACGCCACACGATGGAGAGTTCGCTGCACTAGGTGGTGATGTTGCCAATACCGATCGCATTGCTGCAACTCGAGAACTTGCTGCACGGACCAATTGCACCATTCTCCGTAAGGGTCCCACCACAGTTGTCGCTGATCCAGATGGCGCTGTGTACTTGGTTGCCACAGGCGATGAGCGCTTAGCGACGGCTGGAAGCGGGGATGTGTTGTCAGGCATTATCGGTGCGTTCCTTGCGCGGGGACTGTCCGCACATGAAGCAGCAGCTGCGGCCTCGTTTGTTCATGGCATGGCAGGATCATCGTGCTCTCATGAAGGTGCCATTGCTCGTGATGTTGTTGCACTAATTTCGGAAGTTCTCACCGAGGTGGCTCATCATGTCAATTGATTTTTCTGGTCGCTGGGCGTGGGCCGACGTACACATGGGGCTCATCCAGCACAATGTTGCAATCGTTGCTCAACGCGTGGCTCCCGCTCAGGTATGGGCTGTTGTGAAGGCAAATGCCTACGGACACGGTGCTATCCCAGTGGCACAGGCAGCACTCGCTGCGGGAGCAACAGGTTTATGTGTCGCAATCACTGATGAAGGTGTTGCACTTCGTCGTGCAGGAATCACCGCACCCATTCTCGTGTTGAGTGAACAGCCTGCCGAGATGACAGAGTTTCTGGTGGGGTACGGACTCACGCCGACAATTGCATCAACACGCGGTGCGGCTGTCGTTGCACGTGCAGCAGAAGCTGCAGATCGCAAAGTTCCTGTTCACATCAAAATCGACACCGGCATGCATCGCGTGGGTGTGGCGCCCTCGGAAGCTTTGAATCTTGCGCGATACATCCAGTCGTTTGAGTCGCTGGCAATTGAAGGCATCTACACGCACTTTGCAGTTGCAGATGAACCGAGTCATCCAGCCAATGAGAAACAACTCTCTTTGTTCAATGATGTGCTGGCGCAATGTGCAGCGGCCGGTATCGAACCACCAATGGTGCATGCTGCGAACAGTGCGGCTGCGTTAGTCAACCCAGATGCGCGTTTCTCGATGGTGCGACTGGGCATCGCAATGTATGGATTGCTCCCAGGGCCAGGTGTCGCGGAACAATGCCAAGGTCTCATCCCCGCTCTGTCATTAAAGGGCAGAGTGTCTGCTGTGCGCTTAGTAGAGAAGGGCGAAGCAGTTTCCTACGGTCTTCGCCGCCCACTAGCTACAACGTCTTTGATTGCGACAGTTCCCATTGGTTATGCCGATGGTGTACCGCGTTCGTTGATCGATTCAGATATTCAGGTTCTCGTCAATGGCGTTCCTCGTTCGCTCGCAGGCACCATCACGATGGATCAATTGATGCTGGATTGCGGAAATGACTTTGATGTCACCGTGGGTGATGAAGTCGTGTTGATTGGTCGTCAAGGCGAGCATGTAGTGACAGCCGACAACTGGGCTGATGCGCTCGGAACAATCGGATACGAAATTGTCTGCGGAATCGGAGAGCGTGTTTTTCGGAGATATCAATGATTGATCTCCGTTCCGATTCTGTTGCGACAACTCATGCGATTGCAGGAGTGATTGCTGGCCTCGTGCGACCTCGAGACATCATTGTTCTCGCAGGGGACATGGGTGCAGGAAAGACTGCATTTACGGTTGGTTTCACTCGTGCACTTGGCGTGAGTGAAGAGGATCAGGTGTCCTCGCCCACATTCACACTGGTGCATTCGTATAACAGTGGTCGCATTCCAGTTCTACATGCCGACCTGTATCGCCTGAACAGTATGGGCGAAGTTGCTGACCTTGGATTGCGCGAACAAGTCGATCTCGGTGCAGTTGCTCTTGTGGAGTGGGGAGACGTCGCCGCAGATGTCATCGGAGATTCGTTGACCATCGAATTGTCCCATGACGAAGACGATGATGATGCGCGTGACATTGTCATTTCCGTCGAAGGTCATGGGTGGGACACTCGTTGGGACAAATTGCGAGAATCATTACGTCAATGGAGTGTCCACTGATGATTCTCGGAATTGAAACTGCCGTCGAGCATGTCGAAGTCGCTCTCGGAGACCATCGTGGTATTCGTGCTCACACAATGGTGGCAAGTGATCGTCGACATGCTGAGTCACTCACACCGATGATTCGATTTGCAATGCAACAAGCGGGCATTGAGATGACCGACTTGTCAGCAATTGCAGTTGATGTTGGTCCTGGACTCTTCACGGGAATGCGTGTTGGGATGGCAACGGCACAATCAATGGCATGGGCATTAGAAATTCCTTTGGTGCCAGTGTGCAGTCTTGATGCCCTAGCAATGAACGCCGAGATGAGCGAACTCACCGTTGCAGCAGCTCTTGATGCACGACGTGGAGAGGTGTACTGGTCCTTGTACCGCATGCGTGGTGTTGGCATGGAGCCACAGCGCTTGACGGAGCCAGTCGTTTCTTCTCCTGAGGATTTGGCAGTGCATCTTGCGGATCGTGCTGAAGACACCATCTGTGTTGGTTCTGGATTCGATCGACACGCAGAACTATTCGAGGCCTCCCCATGGACGCAACTAGTGGGTCGTGATGCCTTGTTCCCATCTGCGACTTCTGTTGTCACTTTGGGCGGCCATCGGGTGATGGCTGATGAAACCGTGACCGCAATGCAATTGCAGCCAATGTATTTGCGCGCACCTGATGCGGAAATCAATTGGAAGACTCGTCAGGGATCACGATGAGTTTCATGCGCGAGCGTTCCATTGACGCTTTGACAACAGAGACATTGCGTCGTCGGCATCTCCGCCGGGTGATGGACATTGAGGAACAGATTTATCCTCGACCATGGACTCATCGGACATTCGTGAGTGAACTGCAGCAGATGCGTGCGGGATCTCGTTACTACCTCGTTGCTTATGTTGGCGACACCATGGTGGGCTACGGCGGCTTGATGTTTGCCGGAGACGATGCGCATGTCACGAACATCGCCGTGGACCCTGAGTGGCAGGGTCGAGGTGTTGCAACAGAGATGATGTTGGACCTTGCAATCCTGGCTCATGATCGTGGGTGTACTGCGATGACTCTTGAAGTGCGCCACACCAACACTGCTGCGCAGAATCTTTATCGCCGTTTTGGTTTTGTTCCTGCGGGAATTCGCAAGAAGTACTACGAGAACACTGATGATGCGATCATCATGTGGGCGCATGGTGTTGATACGCCAGAGTTCATGGAACGAATTGCATTGATTGAATCGAGGCGTTCATGAGTTTCGAAGTCACTGAGTCAACGGTTGTACTGGCCATTGAAACAAGCTGTGATGAGACCGCTGCATCAATTGTGATGGGTGGCAACGATGTGTTGTCGTCAATTGTCTCTAGCCAAATCGACATTCATGCTCGTTTTGGTGGTGTTGTGCCAGAGGTTGCGAGCCGCGCACACTTGGAATCAATCGTTTCTGTGATTGATGCGGCGATTGCAGAAGCAGGCATTTTGCCTTCTCGAATTGATGCCGTTGCAGCAACGGCTGGGCCTGGTTTGATTGGTGCACTTCTTGTTGGGGTCTCGGCTGCAAAGTCACTGGCTTTGGTATGGGATAAACCATTTATTGGTGTGAACCACTTGGAAGCTCACTTGTATGCCGGGCTTCTTGATGACCCAACCTTGGAGTTCCCGCTCGTTGTCCTGCTTGTCTCGGGTGGTCACACCATGATCATCCACATGAAGGGTCATGGTGACTACACAGTTCTTGGTCGCACCATTGATGATGCTGCAGGCGAGGCCTACGACAAGGTCGCGCGCTATCTCGATCTTGGTTACCCCGGCGGTCCAGTGATTGATCGCATCGCTTCAGAAGGCAATCCGCATGCTGTGGAATTCCCACGAGCGATGATGCACGATGGCCTTGACGTTTCTTTCTCTGGACTAAAGACATCAGTGATTAATCACGTTCGTAAAAATCCTGAGATGTCTAATGTTGATATTGCTGCATCATTTCAAGCGGCAGTGGTCGATGTGCTGTGCGCAAAAACAATTAAGGCTGCGCAGCAAGTGGGTGCGCAGGGGATCGTGCTCGGTGGAGGGGTATCCGCCAACTCTTTCTTGCGTTATGAAATGAGTCGTCGTGGGGGAGAAGCCGGATTCAAGGTGGCGCTGCCCAGCCGTGCCATGTGTACAGACAACGCTGCAATGATCGCAGCTGCTGCATGGCATCGCCTGAAGTCGGATGGGCCTCGTGAATTGGATTGCGGCGCATATCCGAACTTGAAGTTGGCAGAGGTGCCGCGATGACACGCATGCCTCTTGTCCTTCGTGGTCGCGAGTTCCCGATTCCTGTTGTCTTGGCACCAATGGCCGGAGTCACCAACATTCCGTTCCGTGCACAATGTCGTACGTTTGGTCCCGGACTTGTGTATGTCAGCGAAATGGTGATGGCTGCTGCGTTGGTGCACGGTAACGAAAAGACCAAGAAAATGGTGGCATTCGGCCCCGATGAAGACTTCCGCAGTTTGCAGATTTACGGAAGCGACCCTGATTTTGTGGGTCGTGCAGTACGTGCGTTGTGTGAACAAGACATTGCTGATCACATCGATATGAACTTTGGTTGCCCAGCGAACAAGGTCACTCGGAAAGGTGGTGGTGCTGCTGTTCCTGTGAAGCGCAATTTGACTCGCGCCATCATGCGAGCAGCAGTCGATGCTGCAAAGCCATTTGGTGTTCCCATCACCTGCAAGTTCCGCATTGGTATCAATGACGACATCACAACGTTCCTCGACACGGGCAAGGCCGCAGAAGACGAAGGCATTGCCATGATTGCTCTTCACGCGCGCACAGCAGAGCAGCACTATGGCGGCAATGCGCATTGGGAGTACATCGCAGAACTCAAGCAGGCAGTCACCAGTATTCCTGTTCTTGGTAACGGAGACATTTGGGAAGCAACCGATGCATTGCGCATGATGGATGAAACCGGTTGCGATGGAGTTGTCGTCGGACGTGGTTGCTTAGGCAAGCCATGGTTGTTCCGTGATCTTATTGATGCATTTTCTGGGAACGAGATTCAACAATCGCCCGACTTGGGTTTTGTTCTCGATGTGATGGTGGAGCATGCACAAGGTCTGATGGCAATCATGGGGCCCGAGTTTGGTATCCGTAATTTCCGCAAGCACTGTGGTTGGTATCTCACCGGTTTCCCCGTGGGGTCTGAAGTACGTCGTTCATTTGCAACAGTTGCGTCACTTGCAGAACTGCAAGCAATCGGTGCACGACTAGATCGCTCTATGAGACTCGTGCCTGGTGGCGAACGTCTTGCACGCGGCCACACCAATGGCCCAATCAAAGTGGTTCTTCCCGAGGGCTACTTAGAGAATCGTGATGACATGACATTGCCTGACGATGCACACGAGACTGCCGTCAGTGGTGGCTGATCAACAGAATCTTCATGTGGTGTTGGCATCACGCTCACCGCGTCGGATTGAACTCATTGCACAATTAGGAATCACTGCAGATGTTGTTCCTGCCGACATTGACGAAACACCACTCACGGGTGAAGAACCTGCGCAGTACGTGAAGCGTCTTGCTTCGTCGAAAGCCCGAGCAGTGCAAGAGCGATTAGCAACTGATGCACTTGTGTTGGGTGCAGACACGACGGTGGATCTCGACGGCGTCATCTTTGGACAGCCCGTTGATGAAACGGAAGCGCGTCGCATGTTGAAAGCTCTCAGTGCCCGTACCCATCGGGTGCACACGGGGGTGGCCGTCATCGGGCCGGAAAGGTCCGAATCCCTCGTCGTGACATCGATGGTCACCTTTGAGCCGGTCACGGATGCCCTCCTGGACTGGTACATCGGCACGGGGGAATGGCAGGGCAAGGCCGGTTCCTACGCCATTCAGGGTCTCGGGGGCACTTTGGTGGCCTCGACGAGGGGGTCGATGAGCAACATCATCGGGCTGCCCCTCCAAGAAACTGCCCGTCTTCTCGGTCTCGGTTGCTAGGCGCCTGCCCCGTCCGTATCATTAGCAGTCGCACTCCTCGAGTGCTAACGCCGGACTGGCTCGCCAGGACGGAGTCCATTTTCGAAATGCCGATTCATCGGAGGAAACCATGAACCTGAAGCCACTCGACGACCGCATTGTCGTTCAGCCCAGCGAAGCCGAGCAGACCACTGCATCGGGTCTCGTCATCCCCGACACCGCAAAGGAAAAGCCACAGCAAGGCACCGTTCTTGCAGTCGGCCCCGGACGCTGGAGCGATGACGAAGGTCAGCACTTCGCACTTGACATCAAAGTCGGCGACGTCGTTTTGTACAGCAAGTACGGCGGCACCGAAATCTCGCATGGCGGACAGGATCTTTTGATCCTCACCAGCCGTGACGTTCTCGCAGTTGTTACCAAGTAGGTCAACACATGGCAAAGCAATTGAAATTCAATGACGAGGCGCGTCGCGCTCTCGAGGCTGGCGTGAACAAGCTGGCCGATGCAGTGAAGGTCACGCTCGGACCTAAGGGACGCAATGTCGTTCTCGATAAGAAGTTCGGCGCACCAACCATCACTAATGACGGTGTTTCCATCGCGAAGGAAGTCGAACTCGACGATCCATTCGAGAACATGGGTGCACAGCTCGTGAAGGAAGTCGCTACCAAGACAAATGATGTCGCCGGTGACGGAACCACAACAGCAACTGTGCTCGCACAGGCAATCGTTCACCAGGGCATGCGCAACGTCGCAGCTGGTGCAAACCCAATGGGATTGAAGCGTGGTATCGAGAAGGCTGTTGCAGCTGCTGTTGAGTCCATCAAGGGCCAGGCAAAAGATGTTGACGACAAGAGCGATATCGCAAGCGTTGCAACAATCTCTGCTGCAGATGCCAGCATCGGCAAGGTTATTGCAGACGCAATTGACAAGGTCGGTAAAGACGGCGTTGTAACAGTTGAAGAAAGCAATACTTTCGGAATCGAGCTTGATTTCACTGAAGGAATGCAGTTCGACAAGGGTTACTTGTCTCCATACTTCGTGACAGACCAAGAGCGTCAAGAGGCCATCATCGATGAGCCATACATCTTGTTCTACTCATCGAAGATTTCTTCGGTGCAGTCACTTCTTCCATCACTCGAGTCCGTCATGAAGACAGGCCGCCCGCTTCTCATCATCGCTGAAGATGTTGAAGGCGAAGCGCTTGCAACTCTCGTGGTGAACAAGATTCGTGGCACCTTCAACTCAACAGCAGTGAAGGCTCCAGGTTTCGGCGATCGTCGTAAGGCAATGTTGCAAGACATGGCAGTTCTTACTGGTGGCCAGGTCATCAGCGAAGAAGTTGGCCTCAAGCTTGAGAACGTCACGCTTGACCTCTTGGGTCGCGCAAAGCGTGTCATCATCACCAAAGACGAAACAACAATCGTTGATGGTGCTGGCGATAAGGACGAAGTCAATGGACGTATCAGCCAGATCAAGACTGAAATCGACAACACCGATTCCGACTGGGACCGCGAGAAGCTCCAAGAGCGTCTTGCAAAGCTCGCCGGTGGCGTTGCACTCATCAAGGTGGGCGCAGCAACCGAAGTTGAACTGAAGGAAAAGAAGCACCGCATCGAGGACGCCATTTCGGCAACTCGCGCAGCAATCGAAGAAGGCGTTGTCGCCGGTGGCGGTACCGCTCTCTTGCGTAGCCGTCCAGCAGTTCTCAAGGTTGTTGAGTCACTCACTGGCGACGAAGCAACTGGCGCTCGCACCGTGTATGACGCACTGATCGCTCCGGCGAAGCACATCGCAGACAACGCTGGCCTTGAGGGCTCCGTTGTTGTGCAGCGTGTTGAGTCCGAGAAGGGCGGCATTGGTCTCAATGCAGCCACGGGCGAGTATGTCGACCTCCTCGCTGCGGGCATCATTGACCCAGCAAA
Source organism: Actinomycetota bacterium (assembly GCA_009702755.1). GTDB lineage: Bacteria > Actinomycetota > Acidimicrobiia > Acidimicrobiales > Ilumatobacteraceae > UBA2093. The sequence goes on along the minus strand of WLHL01000005.1, from coordinate 44,972 downwards.
GGTCACACGTGCAGCACTCCAGAACGCAGCATCTATTGCAGCTTTGGTTCTCACCACTGAGTGCCTTGTTGCCGACAAGCCAGGAGCCGGCGGCGCCGGCGGTGGCATGGGCGGCGGCATGCCTGGTGGCATGGGGATGATGTAAATCAACCCCTGGGAATAACAGCCGATTTCGGTCGGTTGTACATAGAGCCTCCCGTTAATGGCCCGGACCGTATGGTCCGGGCCATTAATCATTTCCGCCTACGGTTGACTCCATGAATTCACCGGAGAAGGCACCAAAGGCTCGTCATCTGTGGATCAGCCAAACGCTTGAATACATCATCGGTTTTGCACTGGCTAGCGCAGCTGCGCAGTCCAGCACACCGATGGTCCCCGCTGTATTCGCCGGCCTTGTCATCCTCAATGCCGCATCGGTCAAGGCACCGCTATCAGCTTTTCGTTTAACAAACGGACGTGTTCATCAAATTCTTGGCATTGGTCTGGCGCTGTTAGCGATGGTTGCTGCCGTTGTGATTGATGTCGATGTTGCGACTCGTGCAATGTTGATTGGTCTAGCGGGTACTCAGGGCTTCGTCTCGGTACGCTTCGGGCATGGCATTTGAGCGACCAGCACCTGATCTCAACAAACTGATTACCGCATGGGAAGCATGGGAAAAGGGCGAAGAAATGCCCGGCCGTGTTCTTGCCAACCTGAAGACCGCTGGTCTTGCAGAGATTCTTGCTGAGTTGAAGGCATCGGGCTGGACACCCACAGCACAGTGATTCGTCGACGCGGTGGCAATCAAGTCATTCCGCGTCCTACACAATGGCGTGAAGGCGAAGCCCCTTCATGGCTGTCGTCAAGCAATCCACAATTACGTGATCACGCTCATGTCCTGAAGGCGTTGTCCTCTCACGTTGTTGAACGCAATGAAGACAGCGTCGAAATGTCACAAGAATGGGTCATCACCGCGCGCGTGTCTGCTGTCTTAGTGACAATCGTGGATACTCCCGAAGGCCCCAGTGTGATTCTCACTCGTCGCACAGATCACCTTCGCAATCATCCAGGCCAAATCTCGTTTCCTGGTGGACGTGTTGAAGAATCTGAATCAGTTCATGAAGCTGCGATTCGTGAAGCACACGAAGAGATTGGGCTGCAGCCTGAACGTGTGCACATCATCGGAGAGTTAGATCCGCTGACAACTTTTGTCAGCAACAGCCTGATTATTCCTGTTGTTGCTCGTGTCGACGGCATTCCAGATTTCGTTCTTGAAGAAGCTGAAGTTGCGCGGGTATTCATGACCCCACTGCATGATCTTGCCCGAGAAGACACGTACAGAAATGAGTGGTGGGCACGTCCACAAGGTGACATCAACATTCATTTTTTTGAATTGGATGATGAAACCGTGTGGGGTGCAACCGGACGGATTCTTCGTCAACTCATTGATGTTGTCACTGCCTAGTCGCGGGCTTTCACAACATCTCTCTCTGTGTGGCTATTTGCCGGAATAGGCGCGAACCGTTTCGTAAAAGATTCTGACCCAGGCCATGCATGATCTTTTGTCAATTGCAGTTCGCTTCACGCAATCTGACGTCATATCTCTTTTGAAGACTGCATCAACGCGGGCTCGAAATGATTCATTCCACCACTTGCCATTATCAAGTCTCAAGAAGTTGCGATACGCAAAGTCATGACGGCGACATGCATCGTAGAAGTTGAATGTTCTTCCACTACTTCCGATGATCGGAGCTGAACATCCATCGGTTGTCCAGTTCAGTCGTTCGTCCCTTTTCGGATTATCGGCGGAGGAGATAAACGATGTCAGAGACTTTTTGAAGACAAGCGATTCGGCAACAGCGTGCGCAGGGGGAATAGGGGAAGCGGACACCGACAAACATGCGGTGGCGAAAAGAGTGCAAAGAACTGTCATGCACACCTCCTGGACATAACCAAGTGTGCGCGAAGTGTGCCGCATGGCAATGATTTGTGAAGTTATGCGGTGAGGCACTTCACAAGAAGAGCCATCTCGACTGCACCCACGGCAGCTTCGTCGCCCTTGTTGTCGATACCAGGTCCACTGCGATCAATCGCCTGCTGCTCTGTGTTGACAGTGAGAACGCCAAACATCACGGGGATGCCAGTGGCAAGTTGCGCATCTTGAATGCCTCGTGCTGCTTCACCACAGACATAATCGAAATGCGGCGTGTCGCCCTTGATGACAGTTCCGAGGCAGATGATGGCATCGACTTTGCCAGTCTCTGCGAGCACTTTGGCTGCCAACGGAAGTTCAAATGCGCCTGGTACCCATGACTCCATGATGTCGTTATCAGCGACACCGAGGCGTTCAAGTCCGCGAAGGGCGCCGTCACGCAAGTTGGTCACGATGTGGTCATTGAAGCGCGCACCGATGATGGCAATGCGCAGACCCTTTCCGTCAAGGTCAGGAATTGCACTGCTTGATCCTGCTCGTGTCATTTTGTTGCTCCGTTTCCGTTGTCGAATTCGATGAGGTGACCCATACGCTCGCGCTTGGTGCGAAGGTAGGCCTCGTTCTCTGGTGTGGGCACAGTGTTCAGCGGAACACGTTCGACCACGCTGAGACCATAGCCACCGAGACCGCCGTACTTTGCTGGGTTATTGGTCATGAGGCGAATATCGCGCACGCCGAGGTCCGCAAGAATTTGTGCACCGATGCCGTATTCGCGGCTGTCAACAGGCAGGCCGAGTTCTGTATTGGCATCAACGGTGTCACGGCCTTGATCTTGCAAAGAGTACGCACGAATCTTGTGACCGATTCCGATGCCGCGACCTTCATGACCACGCAGATACACGATGACTCCGCTTCCTGCATTGTCGACGATGCTCATTGCAGCAGCTAACTGTGGACCGCAGTCGCAGCGACGTGAACTGAATACATCGCCAGTAAGACACTCGCTGTGCACGCGGACGAGGACTGGCTCAGTTCCGGTGACATCGCCCTTGACAAACGCAAGGTGTTCAATGCCATCAATCGTGCTGCGGTATGCCACACACTTGAACGAGCCGTATTCCGTTGGCACAACTGCTTCGCCCATGCGCTCCACCAGGCGTTCATTGTGTCGGCGGTACTCAATGAGTTGTTCGATAGAAGACAACAACAAACCATGCTCTTTGCAGAACTTACGTAGTTCTGGCAAGCGCATCATGGTGCCGTCGTCGTTTTGAATTTCACAGATAACGCCGACGGGCTCGCAACCAGCAAGTCGCGCAAGGTCAACGGCTGCCTCGGTGTGGCCTGCACGCTTCAGCACGCCGCCCGTACGGGCGCGTAACGGAAAGATGTGTCCAGGGCGAGCGAATGCTTTGTAGTCAACATTGGGGTCCGCGATGCCGCGCACTGTTGCGGCACGATCAGCAGCGCTAATGCCCGTTGTTGTTCCCTCGATGAGGTCAACAGTGATGGTGTATGCGGTCCGCTGGCTCTCCGTGTTCTGCTCCACCATGAGCGGAAGACGAAGTTCCTCAGAGCGCTCGCGAGTCAGCGGCGCACAGATGACTCCAGTGGAGTAGCGAACGATGAAGGCAAGCTTTTCAGGCGTTGCATGTTCGGCAGCCATGATGAAGTCGCCTTCGTTCTCGCGGTCTTCATCGTCAACCATGACAATGATTTCGCCACGAGCCATTGCGGCAATGACATCTTCAATGGGATCAAGACCTGATTCGCTCATGATGCTCCAACTTTCTCTTTAAGAGGTTCTAAAACGATTTCTACGTCATCGCCCAACGCTGTGGTCGAGACCACTTGAAAGTGCGAGAGTTCTTGCTGTACATCACCAACGAAGACGCCAGGTGCTTCATCGTTGCCAGAAACAATTGGCGCGACATGAAAGACGTATTGATGAACGAGGCCTTGTTCATGAAATGCGGTTGCCACTGTCGGGCCGCCTTCCACCATTAATTGAATGACACCTTCTGCGCCGAGAGTGTCGAGTAGTTGATCAAGGTCAGATGACCACACGGTGCATGGGTGGACTTTCGCATTTACTGGAATCGGGTTGTGCGACAACACAATGCGCCGTGGCGACGGACCATCTACATGGCGCACGGTGAGCTCGGGGTCGTCAGTACGGACTGTTCCGGCACCGACAACAATGGCGTCGCTTTCAGCGCGCAATTGGTGAACTCGTGTGCGTGCAGCATCTCCGGTTAACCAACGAGGACCGTTGGGAATTGATGTTCGTGCATCGAGTGTTGTTGCCATCTTCACCATGACGAACGGACGACCAGTGCGACGGTGATGCAGGTACGGCTGTAGTTGGCGGGTGACGTCTTCAGCCAACACGCCCACAGTGACTTCAACACCAGCTGCGCGCAGTGCAGTGAAACCGGTGCCGGTAACTTTTACATCTGGATCTGTAATGGCACTGACCACGTGTGTGATTCCTGCGGCAATGATCGCTTCGGTACATGGACCAGTACGGCCTGTGTGCGAGCACGGTTCGAGCGTGGTGTACAAAGTGGCGCCAACTGTGGAATCACCAGCAGTGGCTGCGGACTGTAACGCAATAATTTCAGCGTGTGCATTGCCAGGGGATTGCGTGGAGCCTTCGTGTACTGCACCATCTGCACAAACAAGGACAGCACCGACCCACGGATTGGGACGCGCGTGAAGGCGCGCTGTCTCAGCCATATGCATGGCACGGCGCATAAGCGCCTCGTGGTTGGTCATGTTGTGTCCTTGCTCCCATCCGGACTCTGACCGTCGGCCTCAGAATTTCACTGAGTCGGCCCCATCACCGAAGTGGTGGGGTTCGCGGGCTGTACCGCCGGTTGGGACTTTCACCCGACCCTGCAAGGGGTGTTTTGAATATGTACTGCCCAGCCGAAACTGAACGAGTTCAGGCTATGCGGGTGGATACTTGCCCAACAACCCGATGACGTGGCGCCAGAGGTCCATAATCGGCAAAACATCGGCTGGAGTTTCCATGCCAAGGATGGGGGCAAATGTTCCGGCACCGAGACCAATCGAGATTGCTTGGATTGCTGTTTGTCGGGCAATCGCCGGATCAATTTTCTCGACGTCGATGTATCGCACGGTGAGAGCATCCAGAATGGGCATGTCGTTGAAGAGTCCGCTCGTGTCGACACCCTCAAGGTTGAGCCACAGCACCAGCCGAACAACAATAACGACGTTCGGGTCAAAGAAATTGATTGCTGGTTGGCCAGGCTCTGCTCGCTGAACAGTCTCTGCCAATTCAAGAAATTGGCGGCGGACAACAGCCAGGAGGAGGTCATTCTTTGATCCAAACCATGTGTGAACAAATCCGTGGTTGACATCGGCAAGTGCTGCAATGTCGCGCACTCCTACCTCTGAGAATGGGCGTTCATGAACCAACTGATACGCCGCCTCGATGAGACGGCGTTCACCTTCGGCCCGCGTAATGGGTGAGCGACGTTTTGTTTTTTGAGGAGTCGTTGACTTGACCATAAGTTGAGACCCTGACTGTACCTGGGAAGACAATACCTATCAAAGATAAACAAGAGACGATGACTGTTAGTTAAGAGCCTAGGACTGTTATGTTCATACTTATGTCAGTTTTCTTAGGCTTACGTCGAATCTTCCTAGCCGCGACAGTGGTAGGAGTCAGCGCGCTTGCCGCCGCCGTCCCAGTTGCCATTAAGTCCAGCCCTGCAGATGCTGTCGCCCCACCGACCTATGCCTATCTCTCGTCGGAGAATGGTCACTTTTCGCATGTTGTGAACACATCGACGCAGTCGTGGGGTACATCAGTCGGCGATTTCCAGCCGTCGCAGAACAACTGGCGTTGCAATCGAATGACAAACACGGTGAACAACGCTGGCACAAAGGTGTACAACGCTGCATCTTGCCAGGGCAATGCTGCTGCAATTGACACAGCAACAGGGACTTTCTCTCTTCTTCCTTTTGGTGGAACAGCCATGAAAGTGAGTCAAGACGATCAGTACATGTACGTAGTGATGGGTTACTACCGAGTCAAGTACAAATTGTCCGATAACTCCATCGTGTGGCAAGTGTTGTCACCGGGTTATCGTCCCTACGCGACGCAGTCTGCATTCGCTTTGTCGCAAGATGATTCAAAGATCTACGTACCAATGCAAGATAGGTTCCAAAACGTCGGGGTCTTAGACGCTGCAACAGGTAGCACCATTACTGAAATTAGTAACGCTGCATGGAGTTCTCCATCATGGACAGTTGCATCTCCCGTGGGAACCAACATCTTTGTTGGAACAAACAATGGCATTGCCATTATCGACTCCTCAACCGATACATACACACGATTGATTCCAGTGGGTGCCGCAGCACCAGCTGCGGTAAGCGCGGACGGGAATTTCTTGTATCTATCGAACGGGTCAAACATTAAGAAAGTTCGCGTCTCGGACGGAACCGTTCTCGATACGTATGCCGTGGGATGTGGTGAAGGTGGCATAGCTCTGACTCCAGATGGTGATTATCTCTACGCAGTCACTGGTAGTGGCGTCAGCATCATCCGATTGAGTGATGGAAACATTTCATCGTTGACTTATCCGTCTACGACCCCCAATACCTCGGTAGGACGCACCATTGTGATGGCGACTCGTGTGGAGGCTCCGTCGATATCGCTATCGCGTTCTTCCGCAACAGCGAATGTCGATAATGCCGTCAGCGGTTTGTATTCCATCTCAAACACTGGTGGCACACCAACGTCATATTCGATTAGCCCATCAACGCTGGCGGCAGGTTTGAGTTTTTCAACATCCACTGGTTTGATAACGGGCACGCCTACTGCAGTCCGTGCAACAACGACCTACACAATTACAGCAACAAATGTGGGAGGGTCTTCTTCTGACACCTTCTCTCTCACTGTGTCAGATCCACCCGATGCGCCGACACCGACATTCTCTTCGACGACTTCAACTGTCGTTGGATTTACATTCTCGATTACGAATTTTTCGAACAGCTACACCTATTCAGTGAGCGCAACGAATGGGGCAATTGCAACGCACTCGGCTGGAGAAGTGACGGTGACTGGACTTTCTGCTTCCGGCACATCGACAGTGACGATTACATCTGCACGTAGTGGCTTCCGAGCATCGAGTGCTACCGCTAGTGGTCGTGCACAAGATGCAACAACAACCACGACAACGGTTCCTGCAGATTCGAACGGTCTGGTAACCGGTGGAGGTACTGCAGATGCATCGTCAGGCGGAACTACGGGGAGCACGACGACTGTTCCTCCCAAAGTTTCAACTATGGCCACTGCAACGACGGTGCCTTCCAGAGTTTCAACAACGACTACAACCACTACAACAATCCCTGCACCAGATGCACCGACAGCCAACCCAGGTGCAGGCGTCCTTGTGATTGACGGCAAAGAAACAACTGCATCTGTGACACGGACAAATAATCGCGTCACGGTAGGTGCGGCCGGGGTCAGCGTGACGTTCAATGGCATTGCGCAGGACGGAACGATTGTTCCATTGGACTCCGAAGGAAATCTTCGACTGACCGGTGGCAATTCTGTATCGATCGAAGGTACTGGTTTTGCCTCAAATCAAGATGTTGAAGTGTGGATGTTCTCCACACCGCAACTGCTTGCAACTGTGAAGGCTGACTCCAACGGAAAAGTTGTTGAGAACATCAAGTTGTCGTCCATGCTCGAGGAAGGCAATCATCGATTCGTGGTTGATGGCACGAGTGCAGCCGGAGCCGATGCTCTTGTCGCACTTGGCATCATTGTTGGGTATGAATCCTCGGGGCTTTCAACAACTGGGAAGCTCTTGATTGCCCTCCCAATCGCATTGGCGATTATCATGGGACTCGTGATTCCGACAACTCTTCGTCGCCGTAAGAAAACGGCACGTGGCTAGGGGCTTTGGCTTTCGCCGTAAATCGAACTCAGGCGAAGAAGGCGCAGGCTGGATCTATGCCGACTTGTTCCTTGCGCTCATGATTGTGGGCCTCGGTTCTGCTGCAGTTACAACATCTCCTGCGTCTGGGTCGCCAGCAGCTCAGAAAACTTTTCAATTGAGTTGCGCTGAGTTCGCTGTCCGTGTGCCAGGGAACATCCGCGCAGGTGGTGTAGCCATTGAAAGCGCGGTGGCAGCTGAGATCGCCAAGCGTGGCTGGTCACCTGACTCTTCAAAGCCGGGTCTTGTCATTGTCATGGGTGGCTTTAGCGGTTCCGAATCACCTGGCGCAGGCGATAATCGCGCGCAAGGAATTCTCTCGCAACTTCGCGCAAGCACTCCGTTGTTGCAGCAAGTTGAGATGCGCACAGCCGGAGCGCGTTCTGTTCGTGTGAATGGCGTTGCAACCACGGTTGGTGGCGCAGGCTCGTATCTCATGGTCACATATTTGTTGTTCAGCGGTCCACAACTTCAAGAAGACTGCACTCGTTAGGAGTCCCCATGTCAATGTCCGCTGCCGCCCACTCTGACGCTGTTGATGCTGTCGATAAGTGGTTAACCATCTCAAAGCAAACGGAAACACTTGGTGCGAGCGCACGTGTATTTGTGGATGATCTACGGAGCAATCGCAATCAACGTGAGTGGTCCAAAGTCAACGTTGAGCAAATTCTTCCCTTTCGTTCAGAGACACCACGTCTGTTGTTAGTGATTCGTGCTGGTGCATTGTTCTTGCCGATTCTTCTCACATGGCTGGCATTGTCCCAAGTGATTGGACCATTTGCTTTGTACTTGCAAAATCAGCAGGCCAGTGCCAACTTCTTGTGGTTCTGGCAAACAAACCCTGGTGAATCCTTCGCTGAAGTGTGGTCATTAGGCCACGTTGCACTCACCGACGCCGCAGTTCTTGCCTTTCTTACGGTTCTGGCAATGCGCATCACGTGGTGGGAAACCTCTCGTGCTGAGCGCACAGAAGCAACGTATGCAGAAATGCTCTCTGCGCTTGAGTTCTATTTCGTATCTGCTCGCGATAACTGAGCCAGCACAGCAACGCTGACGAGAACACACAAAGCGCCGATAATGCGCGTCGTGGTGAGATTTTCGTCAAGGGCATACACCCCGACTGCGATAGAGACAACGGGTTCTATGGTGCTGAAAACGGCCGCTTCTCCGGGTCCAATGCGTGACACGCCGGCAAAGAAGAATCCCATTGCAACAACAGTGGAGATGATTGCTGCCGCGAACACAGCAAGCCACCCAGTTGTGTCTTGTGGAAGCGACGGGCGCAAAAGGGCCAGAAGCAATAAGTGGCTGACTGCAGCTCCGACCATCACATAGGTAAGTGAGACAAAAGCTCCTGATTGTCCAGTGATCTTGCTGCTGATCAGGATGTAGCCGGTGTACCAGATAGATGCACCAAACATCAGTGCTACTCCGAGCCCAGAGCCTGTTGAAATCTGACCTGCAGTCAATGCGGTTCCCAGCACCGCCACGATGAGGCACACAGCCATACGCACACTGGGCGTGTGTCGAAACACAACCCAACTAGCGAGCACAACGAACGCTGGGTACGTATAGAAAATCACGGTGGCAAGACTGGTGTCTATCCGTTCAACGCCGAAGAAGAAAAAGGTGGCCTGAGGTGCGTAGCCAACTGCACCAAGGAGAAACAGTTGAATGCTCAGTTTTTTTGATGGAAGAGAGATTTCTTTCTTGCGAAAACTGTGAACGGCGAGGAGAAGAATTGATGCAAAGGTGAAGCGAACAGCGAGCATGCCTAACGGTTCTGTTCCATGGTCATATGCCGTGCGAGCAAACCATGGCAGTAACCCAAATGCGGCACCACTGATGAGAATGAAGATGATGCCCATAGGCAAACGCTAATCGGAAGCGTTTTCGTCCTTCGCCATCTTCGCTGCTATCGCGCGGTCTCGTTTCATCACATTGCGAATCAAAACAGTTGCAATGGTGCCGACTCCAGCAATCATCACGAGGAATGTGAGGTACTGAAGAGATCCGCCGCGGTCCCCAGATTGTTCCGGTTTTTTCCCACATCCGGGCTTGGGAAGAAACCCAATGCAATCAGAAGGTTCCTTTTCTAGGTCGTATACAAAGGTTGAATCAGGCGATGTCGGAATCGTCGTATCAACAGAATCAGCAGCGTGAACGGCAGATGCTCCGAATGGTGCAACGGTGAGAAGAACGGCACAAGCGAGTGGGGCAAAACGGGGCATAGAGACATCGTCACACGCCAACTAGGGTGGAACAAATCATGAGCGCAAATAACTCCTCAGGTCAGCACGATGTCGTCCTTGTTGTGGATTTTGGGGCTCAATATGCGCAGCTCATCGCTCGTCGAGTGCGTGAGGCTTTGGTTTATTCGGAAATAGTCCCGCATCGCATCACAGCTGACGAGGTGCGCGCCAAGGCTCCCAAGGCCATCATTTTGTCGGGCGGTCCCAAGAGTGTGCATGTCGATGGCGCCCCCATTCTTGACCCTGCCATTTATGACATGGGCATACCCATTCTCGGAATTTGTTACGGCTGCCAGTTAGTAGCTCAGCAATTGGGTGGCGTTGTTGATCGAGGTGGTCGCGGTGAATATGGCCGTGCAACATTGACGCGCGATGGACAGTCTTCGCTCTTGCCCGACAATGCTCCTGCAACGCTTGATGTGTGGATGAGCCACTTTGATTTTGTGAGCGAAGTTCCACAGGGCTTCGTCGCCACCGGATCAACTCCTGATGCACCAAATGCAATCATTGAAAACAATGACCGTCGCATCTATGGCGTGCAGCATCACCCTGAAGTCGTTCATTCCACGCACGGTCAAGATCTCCTTGTGCGCTTCCTTGTGGAAGTTGCTGGATGCCGTCAGGACTGGACAATGGCGAACATTGTTGAGGACCAGATTGCTGCAATTCGTGAACAAGTAGGAGCAGAACGAGCAATCTGTGGACTGTCGGGCGGTGTTGATTCATCTGTCGCTGCAGCGTTAGTGCATCGTGCGATTGGCTCACAACTCACATGCGTATATGTCGACACAGGTCTGATGCGTCGCGGTGAGAGTGAACAAGTCGTTGAAACATTCCGCCGAAGCATGGGAATTGAATTGATTCATGTTGATGCGGGTGATCGTTTCTTTGAGAAGTTGCAGGGCATCACTGAGCCAGAAGCAAAGCGCAAAGCAATCGGTGAATTGTTCGTGCGTATTTTTGAAGAGCACACTGGGGGCATCACTGATGCAAAGTTCTTGGTGCAGGGAACGTTGTACCCAGACATTGTCGAGAGCGGTGGACACGATGGCACGGCTGCAGTGATCAAGAGCCATCACAATGTTGGCGGACTGCCCGACGACATGGAGCTGCAGTTGTGTGAACCACTTCGCGCCCTCTTCAAAGACGAGGTGCGAAAAGTGGGCATTGAACTTGGATTGGCTGATGACATCGTGTGGCGCCAGCCGTTCCCAGGCCCAGGTCTTGGTGTGCGAATCATTGGAGAGGTGACGCCAGACAAGGTCGCGACCCTGCAGCACGCAGATGAGATAGTTCGTCATGAGGTCAAGGCCGCGGGTCTCGAGCGCGAGATCTGGCAGTCGTTCGCAGTGTTGGCAGATATCCGCAGCGTGGGCGTGATGGGAGACGAGCGCACCTATGGCCGCCCCATCATCATTCGTGCAGTCACCAGCGACGATGCCATGACGGCCGACTGGGCTCGTTTGCCCTATGACCTGCTCGAGAAGATGTCGAACCGCATCATCAACGAAGTGCCGGGTATCAATCGGGTGGTATACGACGTGACGTCAAAGCCGCCCGGAACCATTGAATGGGAGTAGGGCTGTGACCTCTCGGGAGGTTATTTCCCTTATACAGCAGGGGTTTCAGCCCGTGCGACCCCTCGTTTTTCAGTGATGCAACTACCCTGAAGGGGTCATGTTTTCGACCCGGCGCCCCCGTAGACCCATGAGGTCCGCTGTCTGGGGCGTTCTGATGACCTCTCTCATATTGGTCCCCGCGGTGATGCCAGGGAAGGTCTCGGCTGACTCCATCGACCAAAAGCGAGCCCAGGCCGCCAACATCGCGGATCAGCTAGAAAAACTGGCCGAGCAGATGGGCATGTTGGGCGAGGACTACTCCGAGGCTCTGCAGACCCAGGCAGATTTGTCCGTGGAGATTAAGCAGGCGCAAGCAGATGTTGCCGCCGCCGAAGCCGAACTAGCCGAGATGCGCGGCACGTTGTACAACTCGGCCGTCACACAGTTCATGCATGGCGGTCGTAACTCGACTCTGACGAATCTTTTTGCATCGTCGGGTGGTGTGCAAGATGCATTGCAGCGTGGGCAGCTCACTTCCATTGCGATGAACCAAGGGTCATTGACGACGGACTCTCTTGATTCGACAGCAATTGAATTAAGTAAGAAGAAAGTTGTGCTGGAGAAGAAGCGCAAACAAGCTGAGTCACTTGCCGAAGATGTGAAGAGTCGACAAGGTGCCGCTGAGAGCCTTTCTGCTCGATATTTGGAATTGCAGTCATCGGTGCAAGGAGACCTCGCAGATTTGCTTCGTGAAGAACGTCAACGGCGTGATGCTCAAGCACTTGCTGATTCCCAACGCGAGGCTGCGGGCTTCAAGAGCAAGTACTCCTCGCTTCAGAAGAAGTACGGGAATATTCCTTCAGTCTCTGCTCGTGCACAAACTGCAGTACGTGCCGCCTTAACTCAACTGGGTGTGCCGTATCGCTACGGTCAAAGTTCTCCTGGCAAAGCATTCGACTGCTCTGGACTCACCACCTATGCGTGGGGCAAAGCAGGTGTCGGACTACCTCGAAACTCTCGTCGTCAGTACAACGCTCTTCCCAAGATTCCAAAGCAGATGGCCCAGGCAGGGGACCTGATTTTTACGGGTTCACCCATTCACCACGTGGGCATTTACTTGGGCAACGGCACCATGGTGCATGCTCCTCAGACTGGTGATGTTGTCAAAGTGGGCCCAATCCGTTGGTGGAAAGTCGTCGGCGTCGTTCGTCCTCGCTAACTGCTACTACGGTCAATGTCCATGCAGGGCATCGATGTAGAACGCGTAGAGAAATGGCTCACTGCCAACATTGAAGAGGCACAGGGTCCGTATACGTACCACCTCATCGCTGGTGGTCGTAGCAACATCACGTTCCGAGTCGTTGATGCGAATGGCATGCAAATGGTCTTGCGCCGCCCGCCGATGGGACACGTTCTCGCAACTGCCCACGACATGGCGCGTGAGCATCGTTTGATCTCGGCAGTTGGGCAATCCAATGTTCCCGTGCCACGCACACTGGGGCTGTGTACAGACGTTGAAGTGAATGGCGCCCCGTTCTATGTCATGGCATATGTCCCCGGAGTTGTTCTTGATAGCCCTGAAAAGGGAACTCTCTTGTCAGTTGAACATCGTCTGCAGGCTTCAGAGGATCTCATTGATGTGTTAGCTGATCTCCATGCAGTTGATGTTGATGAGGTTGGTCTTGGTGATTTAGCAAAGCGCGATGGTTACGTGGAACGCCAAGTAAAGCGTTGGTCGACGCAATGGGCTAACTCAAAGACTCGCGATCTTCCCTCTATTGATGAAGTTGCTGCGCTTCTCGGAAACAACATTCCTGCACAGCAAGGTGTTTCGATTGCGCATGGGGATTACCGATTCGGCAACTGTCTCACCGATGTTGAGAACGGTCGAATCGCAGCAGTGCTCGATTGGGAGTTGTGCACTTTGGGTGACCCTCTTGCAGACCTTGGTTATGTCGGGATCTATTGGACAGACCCAGGAATGCCGAACATGCGCGGCACCGACCCTTCAGGCATTGAAGGTTTTCCAACGTTCGAGCATCTGGTGGAGCGATATGCAACACGCACGGGACGAGATTGTTCAAACATTGGTTATTACAAAGCGTTTGCAAGTTTCCGTCTTGCCGTGATTTGCGAAGGCGTCTACGCGCGATACCTACACGGTGCAATGGGAGATCAACAGATTGATCTTGAGCCAATGAAACTCACGGTCGAAACGTTGGCTGAATCCGCACTCGTTGCGATTAAGGGGTAACTGCAATGGCTCTTGAGACGTGGGTAAAAGGATCGTTTACGGCAGCGACGTTGACTCGCGATACCTATCGCAAAGGTTCGGGGCCGGTTGTCATCGTGGTGCATGAGATTCCTGGCATTACTCCTGCCGTTGAACGTTTTGCAGACGATGTAGTGAACGCTGGTTTCACAGTCGTGATGCCGAACTTGGTCGGTACGCCAGGACAAGAAGTATCTGGCAAATACATCGCATCATCCATGTTGAAGGTGTGTATCTCGAAAGAGTTCACCAATATGGCTTTACAGAAAACCTCGCCGATCATCGCGTGGCTCCGTGCATTGGCCCGCTCGCTTCATCAAGAAGTGGGGGGCAAGGGTGTTGGTGCCGTGGGAATGTGTTTCTCTGGTGGATTCGCCTTGGGCATGATGGTTGACGACATCATGGTTGCTCCGGTGTTATCGCAACCTTCAATGCCATTCACCGTTGGGAAAGCTCGTGGTGCAGATCTCAATTTGTCACCCGATGACGCGGTTGTCGTTGCTCAACGTGCAGCAAACGGATGCGAGGTTCTGGGACTTCGTTTCACGCAAGACAAATTGGTGGGTAATCGTTTTGATTCGCTCCGCACCTTGCTCGGCGATGCATTCATTGCGATTGAGTTGCCATCACAATCACCAAAAGATCACAGCGTGTTGACAGAACAGCGTGATGAAGCAAGTGTGCAACGAGTGTTGGACTTCTTTGCTGAGAAACTTTTGTAGCTGCGCTTAGCGCGGCCCGCCGTCAACGTTCAACAACATGCCAGTGGTGTAACTGCTTGCCTTGCTTGCTAGATACAACGCAGCTCCGACAATTTCGTGGGGCTCGCCACCACGCTGCATTGAATATGCGGTCTTTGCACGCGCATTGAACTGTTCCATGTCCCACGCTTTAGAGATATCAGTGAGGAATGGTCCGGGCACGATGCAGTTCACGCGCACATGAGGCCCATATGTTCGTGCGAGACCAATGGTCAACGTGTTGATGGCAGCTTTTGCGGCACCGTAAATCACTTCGTTCGGTGACGGGCGCTGACTCGAAGTGGAGGAGACATTGATGATTGCCCCACCATGAATCACATTGTCGGCGTCAGGAGTTGTCATGTGTGTGCCAAGAAGAGTTGACAACCGAAATGGTCCTTTGAGGTTGACGCCGAGAACCTTGTCATACAAATCTTCTGTGACATCAACAAGGGATGAATACAGAGGCGACATGCCAGCGTTGTTGACGAGGATGTCAATGCGACCAAACTCTGCGATTGATTCGTTGGCTAATCGACCTGCGTCATCCCACGATGCAGCGTGATACCCAACAGCGAGTGCTCGGCGACCAAGGGCACGTACTTCCTCGGCAACTGATTCACAGTTCTCCACTTTGCGACTTGCCACAACAATGTTTGCGCCGTGTTCAGCAAATGCCAGCGCCATTTCTCGGCCCAGCCCGCGGCTACCGCCAGTGATGATTGCAGTTTTCCCTTCGAGCGAGAATAAATCTGTTGATGTCATGAACTGACCTTTGCTGTGTAATCAGGATGGGCGAATGTGGAAACCATACGCTCAAAATCTGTTCCGCTGGACAAGAGCAAGTGTTGTGCGAGGAGGCCCTTGGCGGCTTTTGCATTGTGCCCACCAACGATGCCGCCCGATTTCGACACCAGGTCAATGCGCACCAGAGTGCTGATTCGCGACCAGTCGATGGCGGCGCGATGCTCTTGCGGGAGCAAATCAACGATGGGTGACTTCTTTGTGTGTGCAAGCAGTGCATCGGTGAGGTCATCTCGCCACCACGTCGACAAGAGACCGAATGGAGCAAGTCGAGCTCCCATCTTCAAGCGATAGTCGGGCAGTGGGTCATCGGCACGAACGAGGCCGGCAAACCCTGAGGGAACAATGATGCGTTTGGTGACAGCAGTGCGAGTGGATGCGGGAAGCCCAGCCAGGTCGAGGTGGTCCCAGACCACCCCGGTGTAGCGCTGCCAGGCGGGCAATGTAGGGGCACCGATGAGTGTGCGGTTCGCAAGTTGGGCCCGTGCCAGTAGATCCCCCTTGACCCCGAGCAGTTTGGCGTCGCCACCGGACTGAGCCGCGAGGGTACGTGCGATGTCCGTGCGGTATTGACCCAGGGAGGCGCCGAATGCTCCCGAATCATTCGCATATTTCGTCTTGGTCGTGCCGGCTTCCGCTTTGCCTTCGGAGGGCGGCAACATGACCACAAATGAACTTGCTCCCATGGTGAATTTTCCTCTCCTTCCTTCTACGCTAGGCATATGCGAGTACACGTAGATTCATCAAAGTGCCAAGGCCACAACCGCTGCTACGCGTTGGCCCCAGAATTGTTCGACGTTGACGATCTCGGCAACGCTTTCGAATTGAACGATGGCATTGTGCCATCTGGTCTTGAAGACAAGGCACGCCTAGCAGTTGCCAACTGTCCTGAGTTCGCAATCACGATTGAGGATTAAGTCATGAGCGAAACCATTTACGGTCCGGTTACTGATTGGGCGACAGACTTCGACCACGGTTCACCGGCATACAACAACAACATTCACCAGATTTGGGATGACCTCAAAGCTGCAGGTTGCCCCATTGCGCACACAGAGCGTTATGGCGGTGTGTGGTTGCCTCTCACGCACGATCTTGTGAAAGAGATTGCATACGATCCAACACGTTTCTCCAGCCTTACTCCTGTTGTGCAGCAGTTGAAGCCAAGCGAAGCACTCTTGGAAGATCCAGATGCTTTGGGCGCTCCAATTGGACCAGTGCCACCAATTTCTTCTGACCCCCCATTCCACGCAGATGCGCGTCGTCTTTTGTTGCCAGCGTTCTCACCAAAGGTGATTGACCCACTGCGCAAAGAAGTTGAAGAGATTTGTAACAAGCTCATTGATGACATGGGTGATGTCGATGCAATCGACGCTGCTGTGCAGTACACACAGCACATTCCTGTTCTTGTTGTGGCACAAATGGTGGGCTTGCCATTGTCCGATGCCGACCGTTTCCGCGGATGGGTCGACATGGTTCTTGGCGGTATCGGTGCAGAGCGCAGTGAAGAGCGTTTGGCGCAATTCATGGCAATGGATGAATACCTCACCAAGCACATCGAAGAGCACATCGCGAATCCACAGGATGACTTGACCAGCTACTTGTTGGACGCTGAAATCTTTGGCGAGAAACTTTCTCCTCGCCACGTCTTCGGCACCATCTTGTTGCTCATCATCGCTGGCATCGACACCACATGGAGTGGCATTGGTTCCTCGTTGTGGCACCTTGCGTCGAACCCTGTTGACCGTCGTCGTCTCGTCGAGAACCCAGGCAAGATTCCAATGGCCGTTGAAGAGTTCCTTCGTGCGTATGCGCCTGTCACCATGGCTCGCATGGTCACTGACGACATGGAATTCCATGGTGTTCAGATGAAGAAAGAGGACCGCGTTCTTCTTCCTTTCCCTGCGGCAAACCGTGACGAGAATCAGTTTGCGAATCCAGCAGTTGTCGATATCGAGCGCGAAGAAAACCGTCACGCGGCTTTCGGTCTTGGTATCCACCGTTGCATCGGTTCCAACCTTGCTCGCTTGGAAATGAATGTTGCAATTGAGGTCTTCCTCAAGCGCTTCCCTGACTTTGAGTTGGACACAACCGAGCAAGTCACGTGGAGCACTGGCCAGGTTCGCGGTCCCCGCAACTTGCCATTCAAAATCAAAGCTCGCGGATAATCACCGGGCCTTCGGCCCACGACACAACCCGCATCTACACTGGCGGAGCCATGTCTCAGTTTGAACACGCCTCATCTGGGGTCAGCATCCCGCTCAACCCCGATCAAGAAGAGGCGGTGTATCACCCTGGTGGGCCGTTGCTGGTGGTTGCCGGTGCTGGTTCAGGAAAAACCCGTGTGCTCACGCAGCGCATTGCATGGCTGATTTCCCAGGGCATTCACCCGCAAGAACTTTTGGCGATCACCTTCACGAATAAGGCCGCTGAAGAAATGCGACATCGCGTTGCAGATCTTGTTGGCCCTGTCGCGAAGTCAATGTGGGTCACCACGTTTCACAAAACGTGTGTGCGCATTCTGCGTCAACATGCCGAGCTCATTGAGTACCCCAAGCAGTTCACGATTTACGACTCGCAAGATTCCAAGCGTCTGATTGGCTATGTCATTCGTGACATGGGTCTTGATGTCAAGAAATATCCAGCTGGTGCTGCACAATCTCGCATCAGTTTGTGGAAGAACGAATTAGTCACAACGGCCCGTGCACACGATGGCGCCGAGCACATCATCATGCGTCGACATGCAGAGATCTACACCGAGTATCAGGCGCGTCTGAAGCGCGCTGGTGCAATGGACTTTGATGACCTCTTGGTGAATGTTGTTCGGTTGTTCGAAGAACACCCTGAGATCTTGCGCATGTATCAAGACCGTTTCAAGCACATCTTGATTGACGAATACCAGGACACCAATCAAGCGCAGAATCGTATTGTTCTGTTGCTTGGTGAACTGCACAAGAACGTGTGTGTGGTGGGCGATAGCGATCAAAGCATCTACAAATTCCGAGGTGCGGACCTTCGCAACATTGATGCATTCGAAAGCGCCTTTGGTGAAGCCACGGTTGTCGTGCTCGCGCAGAACTATCGCAGTACGCAGACAATTCTTTCCGCAGCGAATGCAGTGATTTCGCAAAACGTTGGTCGCCGGCCGAAAGATCTCTGGACTTCAGCCGGGCAAGGCGATCGCATTGTGCGTTACTTCGCAGAAGATGAATACGACGAATCATCGTGGGTTGCAAAGACTGCAAAAGAGTTACAGGAAAAAGATGGTCGCTCGTGGGGCGACATCGCCATCATGTATCGCACCAATGCGCAAAGCCGCGCGATGGAAGAAGCGTTCATGCGCTACAGCATTCCGTACAAGGTTGTGGGCGGCACCAAGTTTTACGATCGCCGTGAAATCAAAGATGCGATTGCGTATCTCAAGGCTGGCGTAAACCCACTTGATGAGATCAGCATTAAGCGTGTGCTGAATGTGCCGAAGCGTGGAATCGGTGACACGAGTATTGGCAAGCTCGATGCATTCGCTGCAGCCGAAGGCGTTTCGTTTGTTGATGCAATGCGTCGGGCTAGTGAAGCGGGCGTGAGCGGTTCCGCAAGCAAAGGCATTACCTCTTTCGTCACGCTCATCGACATGATGCATGTGGCAATGGCCGATGGTCCCGCCGCTCTGATTGAAATCGCCATGAATAACAGTGGCTATCTCAATGAGTTGGAGAATGAAGATTCTGTCGAAGCCGCTGGGCGTCTTGAAAACATTGAAGAACTCATTGGTTCTGCTGCCGAATACACGCAGGTGGAAGAGTTCCTTGAACAAGTTGCATTGGTTGCAGATACCGATGATCTCGATAACGAGAATCACATTGTTCTGATGACATTGCACTCGGCGAAGGGTCTTGAGTACCCAGTTGTGTTCTTGGTTGGATGTGAAGAAGGAATCTTCCCGCACAGCCGAGCATTGAATGATCCGAACGAACTAGAAGAAGAACGTCGCCTTGCTTATGTGGGGCTCACTCGCGCGCGCGAGAAGTTATTTGTGTCTCACGCATGGCATCGCATGTTGTTTGGTCAGTCGTCGTACAACCCACCATCGCGGTTCTTGTCAGAAATTCCTGAAGAACTGTTTGATCGACAGGGCAATGTCGACTCTGGCACCGATCACTCTCGTGTCTATGGCCGTTCGTCATCAACCAGCAGTTGGGATGATGACTTGCCGTCGTATCGCCGTCGTGATGAAGAACCTTCAGGGCGTACGTATGGTGCCAAGCGTGCTGAACGTGCTGTGCGTGCTCCATCCGAACCACGCAACACCGACCATCTTGTCGATCTCAAGGTTGGCGACGACGTCGAACATGCAGTGTTCGGCGAAGGTGTCGTGATTGAAATCAAGGGCACGGGTGATAAGGCTGAAGTTGCTGTGCGCTTCCGCGAACGCGGAACAAAACACCTTGCTTTGGCGTGGGCACCTCTCAAAAAGCTCTAAGAAATCTCGTTTCCGCCCGCGTGGGTAGTAGAAATAAAGACATGAAGGCAGCCATCCTTATCGAGAGTCTCACTGGCAACACGTGGAAGGCCGGCGAGCGCATCGCAGCCAACCTGCAACAAGAGAACTGGTCCATCACCGGTCTCTCGCCCGTACGAAACCCTGATCACAAGTCCATCCAAGATGCAGACATGGTCATCGTTGGCACATGGGTGCACGGACTGTTTGTTGTCGGTCAAGCGCCATGGGCTGTCGACCGTCTTCGTGCGTTGCCAGCAATGGCCGGAAAGAAGGCTGCGGCTTTTTGCACCTTTGCGCTCAATCCTGGTGGCTCACTCGATGTGATGACCCGCACTCTGGAATCACGCGGTGCAGAAGTCGTCGGTGGACTCGCTCTTCATCGCAGCAAGCTCGCAGCACATGCAGAAGAGTTTGCAATTCGCCTGACTGACTCAACAGTCAAGTAGTCATCGCCCCGTAGTTATGGGGCAAGTGTTGTTGCGGTCGCGCTGGCGTCTCGTAAGTCGATGTACAAGGTCTTCTTGTTCTCGACAATGGGTCGAACATTGGCTGGTTTCTCCAGTTGATCGACGGTCACAGTGCGTTGATTGCAGTCAGTGAATGTGCGTGCACCTTTTGTGTGAGTGACAAGACAGGTGGGGCCGAGATCTGATGGGTAGCCGTAATACACACGCCATCCCTTTGCTGGGTCAGCTCCGGTGTGGTCCAAAACAATAGAGCGAACCCCGTCGGGGCTCTTGAGGTCGGGGAAGAGGAGAGGCCCGTCTTCAGCAACGGCCTTGGCCATGGACTCGACTTTGCCTACTTCGAAGACCTTGTTGGCCACAGACGAACTAGGGGTGGCGCGACTATTGATGACCGAGGCCGCGACCCACAGGCCTGTAAAAAAGACGCAAAAGAAGGCAATTCCCGCCAAGACGGGCACAACGGCTCGGGCGAGGGGGGTTCGGAGGCGGGGCTTACGCATACCCCCATTGTGGCGGGTTGGTACGGGAACGCCTATTCAGCGTAGGGTTTCCTTTCTGTGAAGCGCCCCTACCGAGTTGTTGTCGCCAAACCTGGTCTCGATGGCCATGACCGTGGCGCGAAAACCATTACACGTGCATTGCGTGACCATGGTTTTGAAGTGATTTATACAGGTCTGCACCAGACCCCAGAGCAGATTGCAGAAACTGTTCTGCAAGAAGATGCCGATGCAGTGGGTCTCTCGCTGTTGTCGGGCGCTCACAACACACTGTTCCCGCGAACAATGGAAGAACTGCGTAACCGCGACATGGGCGACGTGCTCGTGTTCGGCGGTGGCGTGATCCCCGATGCTGATGCACGCGCACTTCGCGAGCAGGGCGTTGGAAACATCTTTGGCCCAGGTTCCTCTTTGAAGGCCATTGCACAATGGCTTGAAGAGGCACTCGACGGCCGCGAATAGAAAGACATGGAGTAACTCATGGACCTTTTTGAATATCAGGGCAAGCAGTACTTCGCTCGCTACGACATCCCCGTGTCGAAGGGCGACGTTGCTGTCACTGTTGATCAAGCTGTTGCCGCAGCAGATGCAGCTGGATATCCAGTTGTTGTGAAGGCACAGGTACAAGTTGGTGGACGCGGCAAAGCAGGCGGCATCAAGTTGGCAAACAACGCTGACGAAGTGCGCACACACGCCGGAAACATCTTGGGTATGGACATCAAAGGCCATGTCGTCAAGCGCGTATGGGTAGAGAACGCCAGCGATATTGCTGAGGAGTACTACGCATCATTCACTCTTGACCGTGGCGCAAAGAAGCACCTTCTCATGTTGTCCAAAGAGGGTGGCGTTGAAATCGAAGAAGTCGCTGCAACGAATCCTGCTGCGATTCTCATGTTGCACATTGATCCGGTTGATGGTCTTTCCGCTGCTGGCGCCATGAAGGCTGCTGTTGACGCAAAGATTCCTGAGAAGGCACAGCAAGGCGTTGCAGACATTCTGGTGAAGTTGTATCGCTGCTTCGTTGAAGGTGACTGCGACCTCGCAGAAATCAACCCACTCATCTTGAAGCCAACTGGCGAAGTGCACGCTCTTGACGCCAAGGTCAGCCTTGATGCAAACGCAGACTTCCGTCACCCAGAGTGGGAAGAGTTCAAGGCAACAGAAGAACTTGATGCACGCGAAAAGCTTGCACGCGAAAAAGGTCTTCAGTACATCGGCCTCGAAGGCACAGTGGGCATCATTGCCAACGGTGCTGGTCTTGCGATGAGCACACTCGACGTGGTGAACCAAGTCGGTGGCACTGCTGCAAACTTCCTCGACATCGGTGGTGGAGCAAACGCTGACCTCATGGCGAGCGCACTCGAAGTGATCAACTCTGACAAAGCAGTGAAGAGCATCTTCATCAACATCTTCGGTGGCATCACTCGTGGTGAAGAAGTGGCAAAGGGCATCGTGGAAGCCCTCGGCCGCGTCGACCTGCGCGCACCAATCGTTATTCGACTCGACGGAACCAATGCAGAAGAGGGTCGTTCGATCCTTGCCAATGCAGGTATCCCCGAATCAAAGCTCACCAGCAAGCCAACAATGCTCGAGGCCGCAGAGGCCGCCGTGGCACTCGCGAAGTAAGGACCACAGTCATGGCAATTTTCGTCGATCAAAACACCAAGGTCATCGTCCAAGGTCTCACCGGAGGCCAAGGCAAGTACCACGGACTTCGTAACAAGGCATACGGCACACAAGTTGTAGCTGGTGTGACACCAGGCAAGGGTGGCACCGATGTCGAAGGCATCCCCGTGTACAACAGCGTTGCAGAAGCAGTCGCAGCTACTGGTGCAACAGCATCGTTCGTGACTGTTCCACCAAAGGCAGCGTCTGCTGCAATTTTGGAAGCAGCTGCTGCAGGCATTTCTTTCATCGTGTGCATTACTGAAGGAATTCCTGCACAGGACGAAGCTCGCACCTACAACACGCTTGTTCGTGATTTCCCGAAGGTGCGTTTGCTCGGTCCAAACTGCCCAGGCATCATTAGCCCAGGTAAGTGCAACATCGGTATTACTGCTGGTGAAATTGCAGAGCTTCCTTCGGCAAGTGGTCCAAACGTGGGCATCGTGTCACGTTCCGGAACACTCACGTACCAAGCACTGTATGAACTCAAGCAGCGCGGCATCGGCGTATCAACATGTGTTGGTATCGGTGGAGACCCAGTGCCAGGTACATCGTTCATCGATTGCTTGCGTGAATTCCAGAATGATCCTGAGACTCACGCCATCATCATGATTGGTGAAATTGGTGGCTCAGCTGAAGAAGAAGCAGCTGAGTTCATCAAGGCAAATGTGACAAAGCCAATGTCGGCGTACATCGCTGGTGTGACTGCACCTGCAGGCAAGAAGATGGGCCATGCTGGCGCCATCGTTTCTGGCGGTAAGGGAACAGCGCAGGGCAAGATGGACGCATTGCGTGACGCCGGCGTGAAGGTGGGCCAAAACCCAACCGAAGCCGGTTCGCTCATGGCAGAAATCGTCGCTGGACTTCGCTGAGTGCCACGCGCACTACTTTCCGTTTACGACAAAACTGGCATCGTCGAGTTCGCCTCGGCGTTGCGTGCTCTCGGGTGGACTCTTCTCTCAAGCGGAGGCACTGCGAAGGCATTGACTGATGCAGGCATCGACGTCACTGATGTCGCTGAACTCACTGGACTTGATCCGATTCTTGATCACCGCGTTGTCACGTTGCACCCCAATGTGCACGGTGGCATCTTGGCGGATCGTGACAAGCCAGAACATCTCGAAGAACTTGAGAAGCACGGCATCGAAGAAATCGATCTCGTCGTTGTCAACTTGTACCCATTTGGTTCCAAGCCCAGTGTTGAACTGATTGACGTTGGCGGGCCCGCAATGGTTCGTGCAGCTGCAAAGAATTTTGCGCACGTCGGTGTTGTAGTTGATACCGCCGACTATGCCGATGTTCTTGAAATGATTGAAGGCGGATACTTCGGTATCAGTGCGCGTCGTATTCTCGCTCAGAAGGCGTTTCGAATTACCAGTGCATACGACGCAGCGATTGCATCGTGGCTTGCTGATGAGAGTCCTGACCGAGCAAGCGCAACAGTGCCGCCGATTCTCACCATGGTGGCGGAACGTGCCGAAGTGCTTCGATACGGAGAAAACCCGCATCAGACTGGTGCGCGCTATCGCTTGCCAGGTGTTGAAAGCTGGTGGGACTCCGCACAGCAGTTAAACGGCAAAGAGATGTCGTATCTCAATGTGTTCGATACAGAAGCCGCTTGGCAATTGGTCTCACGATTTGATCGTCCTGCAGCAGTGGTCGTGAAGCATGCCAACCCGTGTGGTGTTGCGCTGGGTGAGACCATCTTGCAGGCGTATATGCGTGCACACGAGGCAGATCCCATCAGTGCATTTGGTGGAATCATTGCAGTCAATGGTGAAGTGAATGCTGAAACTGCATTGGAGATTTCCAAGGTCTTTACTGAAGTAGTCATCGCACCATCTTTCTCAGCTGACGCATTGGAAATTCTCAGTGGCAAGGAAAACTTGCGGTTGTTAGAGGCTGTTGCGCCATTCAATTCCATGGCAATCAACGTTCGCTCTATTGACGGTGGTCTCCTTGTGCAGTCGGTCGACGAAGTTGATGAGCCACTCGATGACTTCACAATTGCTACCGATCGTGCTCCCACTGCTGAAGAATGGCAGAGCCTCCTTCTTGCATGGCAAACAGTTGCAGCGACATGGAGCAATGCAATCGTTCTTGCGAATGGTGATGTTGTTGTTGGCGTCGGTGGTGGGCAACCAAACCGAGTCGATGCAGCACGCATTGCAATCGGCCGTGCAGGGCAATCTGCGAAAGGTTCTGTCGCTGCGAGTGATGCGTTTTTCCCATTCGGCGATACGGTCGAAGCGTTGGCCGCCGCTGGCGTCACTGCCGTTATCCAACCCGGTGGCAGTGTGCGGGATTCTGCATCCATCACGGCGGCCAACACTCATGGCATTGCCATGGTGCTCACCGGAACACGCCACTTCCGCCACTAGCCAGCCCGTAGACTGAACAAATGGCACGAATCGGAGACCTTCTTGCAACGGGACGTACGTTCTCGTTTGAGTTCTCTCCGCCAAAATCTGCTGCGGGCTCTTTGTCTTTGGGTCGCACCATTGCAGAACTCGAACCTCTTGCGCCGTCCTTCGTTTCCGTGACATACGGAGCCGGCGGCTCCACCCGTGAACACACTCGCGACACAGTGTTGTGGGTACGCAAAGAGACAAACATTCCGCCAATGGCGCACCTCACATGTGTGGGTCACACTCGTGCGGAAATTGCTGACATCATCTCGACGTACACAGATGCTGGCATCGTGAATGTTCTTGCCCTCGCCGGTGATCCTCCTAAAGATCCTGCTGATGCTCGTCCAAGTGACTACGTCTACGCCACTGATCTCATTGAACATCTCAAAGAGATCGGCAATCTATGCATCGGAGTTGCGGCTCACCCTGAAGGCCACCCGCGTTCTCCAGACTTGGCAACGGATCGCCGGCATCTAGCCGACAAACTGCGCGCTGCAGATTTTGCAACCACGCAATTCTTTTTTGACCTTGATCACTACTTGTCCTTGGTGAATGACCTTGCAGATTTAGGCATCACCAAGCCTGTTGTGCCGGGCATCATGCCCGTTACAAACATTGCGCAGGTTGAGCGAATGGCAGAACTATCTGGCGCTGCATTCCCTGCATGGTTGCGTGAACGATTGGAATCGGGCACCTCGCCTGAAGATGTTCGTCGCATCGGTGTTGAGGCAGCGACAGAACTCAGCGCACAGTTGTTAGAAGCAGGTGCACCGGGATTGCATTTCTACACAATGAATAAATCAACAGCCACTTTGGAGATCTACGCCCAACTGGGCCTTCCGGTCGTCTGACCTTTTCTCGCTATGAGTAATGCAGAACATACTTTTGCGCCCATGAGCGGCACCCCGTCTTCGGGAGTACGACGTGGTCCGGTCGTTCCGTATGTGCCTGGACTTGATGGTCTTCGTGCGCTTGCCGTGATTGCAGTCATCACCTATCACGCAAATCGCGAATGGTTGGGTGGGGGCTTCCTCGGTGTCGAAGTGTTCTTTGTGATTTCGGGATATCTCATTACGTTGCTTCTCATCGCGGAACGTGAACGCTCTGGGTCCGTATCACTGACTGATTTCTGGGTGCGCCGAGCTCGCCGACTTTTGCCAGCGCTTTTCACACTGTTGATTGGCACCATCACGTATTGCGCCATGTTCGAACGGGATCGCCTCGGTCGTTTGCGTGGCGATGTTGTCGGTGGATTTTTCTATGTCTCTAACTGGTTCCAAGTGTGGACCGGTTCGTCGTACACAAGCTCTGCGGAGTTTGCACCGCTTCGCCATCTGTGGTCACTTGCAGTGGAGGAGCAGTTCTACATCATCTGGCCACTGGTGATGTTTGTGCTCTTGCGTAATATGCGCTCACGCACACTTCCCGTGATCGGTGTTTTCTTTACAGTCCTTGCTGCTGCTATCGCTATCTACACGGCAGTTGTTTTCCGCACTGGACCTATTGACACAATTGAAAAGACACCAGAACAGTTCATGTCGTTCTTTGGTCGTGATGTCCTGCGTACAGATTTCTTGTACTTGGGCACGGTGTCACGCGCTTCGGGACTGTTGTTGGGTGCAGCACTTGCAACTGCTTGGCGTCCGTGGTCTATTCGACGCGGACGTGCCGGAGCCAATGCAAACGGCCTTGATCTCTTGGGCATCGTGGGTCTCGCAGCGCTGGGGTACATGTGCTGGCAATTCCATGAAACTGTTTCAACAGAAGCCGGAACCGAAGGGTATGCACTGTTATATCGCGGTGGTCTTGTCCTTGTCGCACTCGCAACGATTCTGGTGATCGCCACTGTCACTCACCCACGTTCACGTCTTGGGAAGTACGTCATCGGTACTCCGTTGTTGGTGTGGATAGGGAAGCGTTCCTACGGTTTGTACCTGTATCACTGGGTTGTCTTCCAGGCTTATCGCAAGAGTGCAGGCATGCCATTGGAGCCGCGCGAATTTGTAGCACTGATGGCAATCACAGTGGTGATAACGGAAGCGTCGTATCAATTCATTGAAACACCCATTCGAACCGGTCGTGCCTTGGCTGCATATCGATCATGGCGAGCTCGCAATGGAGGAGTGCGCGGCCCATTGCCAGTTGTGCTTGCAACTCTTGCGATTGTTCCCGTGTTCTCCATTGTCAGCATGGCGGGTGCGCGCGTGATGCCTGAAGAAGTCGCTGGCAACCTCGATGAAAACTCTGGTGCCGTCGTCACTATCCCACCCACAACAGTGCCTGTGGGTTCCACCACAGTTCCCGTTGTCACTCCCACCACTGTTCCCACAACAAAGTTTGATGTCTTTGCAGTAGGTGACTCTGTGATGTTGGGGTCGGCACGCAAACTCACGTCGTATGGCATCACCGTTGATGCCGCAAAGAATCGTCAAGTGTCATCAGGCGCTCAAGTGCTCGACTACCGCAACAAGACAGGTGAATTAGGAAGCAACGTTGTGATCCACCTCGGCACGAATGGCCGTACGACGGAGTCAACATTCGACTTGGTGATGAAACCATTGTCGAAGGTTCAACGAGTCATTGTCCTCACTGTGCGTGTGCCTGGAAGCCAATACTCAGACAAGAACAATGCGATCATCACAGCGTTACCCCTGAAGTATCCGAACGTCACGATTCTCGACTGGGAAGCCCTATCGAAGGGGCGAAAGGATTGGTTTGCCTCTGATGGCATCCATCCGAATGCCGTGGGCCAGGACAACTACGTCGGTTTCATCCTGAAGGCCTTGGGTCGCTGATTTCACGGGCGAATTCGCCCCTGATATTCGGAATTGGACTGCGTGCGCGCCTACGCTGAAGGCATGACAACTCCCGTTCGTATTGCCGTCACCGGTGCAGCCGGCCAGATTGGCTACAGCCTCCTTTTCCGTATCGCTTCCGGTGCCGTGTTTGGTCCAAACACACCCGTCATCTTGCAGCTCCTTGAGATCACGCCTGCACTTGGTGCACTTGAAGGTGTGCGTATGGAACTTGATGACTGTGCATTCCCGCTTCTCGCTGGCGTTGTGTGCACCGATAATGCAGAGACTGCATTTGGTGATGCTGATGCAGCATTCCTCGTTGGTGCAATGCCACGTAAAGACGGCATGGAGCGCGGAGATCTTCTCAGTGCAAATGGCGGAATCTTTAAGCCACAAGGTCAAGCACTTGGTGCAGCCGCAAAGAAGGACGTCAAGGTTCTTGTTGTTGGTAACCCAGCAAACACCAATGCAGTCATTGCAATGAATAACGCAAAAGGCCTTGACCCCAGCCGCTTCACAGCGATGACACGCCTTGACCACAACCGTGCACTCACACAGTTGGCAACCAAGGTTGGCAAGTCCGTCACTGACATCAAAAAGATGACCATTTGGGGCAACCACTCGAGCACGCAGTATCCCGACCTCTTCCATTGCGAAGTGAATGGTCAGAATGCAGCAGCACTTGTGAACGATCAGGCATGGATCGAAAATGATTTCATCCCCACCGTTGCAAAGCGTGGCGCAGCAATCATCAAGGCACGTGGTTTGTCATCTGCAGCATCTGCAGCGAACGCAGCAATTGATCACATGAATTCATGGGTACTCGGAACACCAGAAGGCGACTGGGTCTCCATGGCAATTCCATCCGATGGCAGCTATGGCGTTCCAGAGGGCATCATCTCGTCGTTCCCATGCGTCTGTAAGGACGGCAAGTACAGCATCGTTCAAGGTCTCGACATTGACGATTTCAGCCGTGCACGCATCGATGCATCTGCTGCTGAGTTGGTGGAAGAGCGCGATGAAGTCAAGAAGCTTGGCCTGATCTAAGCCTCACGCTTTCGAAAGAAAGGGTCTGCTGGGGTCACCCCGGTGGGCCCTTTTTCTTTTTTGCTGGCCCGAGTTGCCAAGGAGCCGACCTGCCTGATTGAATACCTGACTTAACCAGTCGGAATTATCAGGAATACTCAGACCCATGACCCCACCACTTCAGACAACTCAGGCCACCGATGGCCGAGCCCCGTCTTGGGTCAGCGCGCGCCAGAGGGGCCAGGAAGCCCCGAAGGGGAGCATTCCGTCTTGGTTCTACCCCGTGGCAGCGACAGGCACCGTGGTGGGCCTCTGGTGGGCTCTCACTGCAGTGGGCATCTGGAGCGAGTTGATCTTGCCGTCGCCGAGCCAGGTCTGGCATGCCTTCGTACAGTCGGTAACCGAGCACGATGGCCGGCCGGGACTCAGCGGGTATTACCTCTGGGAACACTTGTGGGCCAGCTTGTGGCGCATTGTTCGTGGTGTGGCCTGGGCTCTTGTTGTGGGCGCACCACTGGGGCTTGCACTCGGCCTGTGGCGTCCATTTGAACGATTCGCTGGCCCCATCGTGTCGTTCTTGCGCAGCCTGCCGCCACTTGGCTATTTCAGTTTGTTGATTATTTGGTTCGGTATCGATGACACCTCGAAGGTGTGGTTGTTGTTCCTCGCAGCGTTCGCGCCGATCTCGTTGTCAGTTGCTGCGGGTGTCGCATCAACACGCATCGAGCGCATTAATGCATCACTTGTTCTTGGTGCCAACAATGCGCAAGTCGTTCGTTACGTCGTGCTGCCATCAGTGGTTCCAGATCTCATTACGGGACTTCGCGTCGCCGTTGGTTTTGCGTGGACAACCATCGTTGCTGCAGAAACATCAAATGGCATTCCCGGTATCGGTGGCCTCGCATGGGCAACCAAAAAAGAATTACGAAGCGATGTGGCCATTTTGTGCGTCATCGTCATTGGCATTACTGCAGTTCTTCTTGACTATGGCATTCGCCAATTCGAAAAGAAATACGCCGGCTGGTACGGACGCTGGTGAATACAGATCTCAATACATCTACAACGAAAGAGAAAACTATGAAGAAGAAAACATTGGCAAAAATCGGCATCTTCACAGCTGCCGCTGCGCTGGCAGTCGTCTCTGCAGCATGCGGAAGCAACGATGATTCATCCAATGCCGGTGAGTCAACGGGCTTGCCAGAAAAGATTGTCATTGGCTACCAGAACATTCCGAACGGCGACCTTGTGGTGAAGCATGACGGATTGTTGGAGGAAGCATTTGGTGATGCAGTCTCAGTTGAGTGGAAGTTGTTCGATTCCGGTGGCTCTGTGAATGAAGCAATTCTTGCGGGAGCAATTGACATCGGACTTGTTGGATCAAGTCCTGCATCTCGTGGAATCTCAAGCGGTATCGAGTATCAGATTCCTTGGATTTTCGATGTCATCGGTAAGGCCGAAGCACTTGCAGCGAAGAGTGGAATCAATTCAATTGCTGATCTCAAGGGCAAGACTGTTGCCACTCCATTTGCATCGACAAGTCACTACAGCTTGTTGGCTGCGTTGGAAGACGCCGGTTTGTCAGAGAGCGATGTCAAGGTCATTGACAGCGAACCAGATGCAATTCTCGCTGCATGGCAGCAAGGCGATATTGACGCTGCATATGTCTGGAATCCAGTCTTGGCAAAGCTCACTGCAGATGGTGGCAAGGTTCTCATTTCCAGTGAAGACCTGTCGAAGAAGGGCAAGACCACGTATGACCTTGCGGTCGTGACAACGTCGTTTGCTACGAAATACCCCGCAGCGCTTCAGACATGGTTGAACCAGCAGAACGCAGCGGTGACAAAGATCCGCGAAGACGTTGATGGTGCAGCAGCATCGATTGCTGCAGAACTGAACATTCCTGCAGCCGATGCAAAGAAGCAGTTGTCGGAACTCATTTTCCTGAACGCCTCAGAACAGGCAGGAGCTGAGTACTTGGGCGGTGGACTTGCTCGCAATCTCTTTGCTGCAGCAGAGTTCAACTTGAAGCTCGGGAAGATTGAGTCGGTCAAGGAAGAAGCTGCTTATAACGCTGCAATCTTGACGACATATGCCTCTGCGGCGAAGTAAATGACGCAACAGCACGATGAAGGCACGGTCGAGAGGCATCTCGGCCGTGCCATTGCTGTTCATGATGTGACTCATGAATACATCAGTGATGCGGGGCCGGTCGTCGCTCTTGAGGGAATCAATGTTGAGATTCCTGGAGGGGAGTTCACAGTTCTCCTTGGCCCATCAGGATGTGGAAAGTCCACTCTTCTGGAGTTAATCGCTGGGTTGCGAATTCCGACTTCGGGAATCCTCACAATCGGAGATGCCCGCATCGTCGGCCCATCTCGTCATCGCGGTCTGGTCTTTCAGCAATCGTCGTCTCTTTTGCCGTGGCTCTCTGTTGAAGACAATGTTGCGTTGGGTTTACGAATTAACGGCATGCCGAAGGACGAAAGAAAGAAACGGATTGCAGAGGAACTCGAACGAGTTCATCTCTCCGACTTTGCGCAACATCGTGTGACAGAGCTTTCCGGGGGTATGCAGCAGCGCTGTCAGATTGCACGCGCTCTGGCTGTTGATCCCGAAGTGCTACTGCTTGACGAGCCATTCGGAGCGTTGGATGCGCTGACACGTGAATCATTGCAAGCCGAAATTCGTCGTATCTGGCAAGAGACTGGTCGCACATTTGTGTTCGTGACACACAGTGTCGAAGAGGCTGTCCTGTTAGGAAGCCGAGTGTTGGTGATGAGTCCTCGACCAGGTCGTGTGATTCACGACCAAGAACTGCCATTCGCACACGCCCGAGAGCCAATCACGGAAGTGCGTGCTGATCCGACATTTGTGAATCAGTGCCACGAGTTACGCGCCATGATTGGCGCCCACTGATTACCGGTAGTCGGTGATGCCGCGTACTGCGGCAAATGCGGTGTCGAGCGCGGCGAAGACTGCGACGTTGTCCATGATGCTTTGAGGATCGCCCGTGATTTTGACGAGGCCCTTCATGAAGACTTCTTGGGCTGGCACAGTTTCGGTGGCAACATCTACAGAGGTTTGCCACGTCTGTTCCATGCGGACACTTTCATTGGCTGCAGGACCAGCGGCGAATTCTGCAATCCCGTCACCTACTTGTAGGTGATACACGATGGTGCCCTCTGGCCCATCGGTGACGACTTGTGTGACTCCGATGGAATGCGTTGACGCAAGTTGCTTCAACGACTCCGACGCAGCAACGTGTGCTTGCATCGCTTCGATCCATTCCAGGCTGAGATAGCGCATGATTCAGTCTGCCGAATGCTGTGATTTTTTACGACGGTGGTTGATGAGTTCAATCACGACAGGAAGAACCGAGATAAAGACAACGGCGAGAACTGCAATTTCAATGTTGTTCTTGACGATCTCGAATTGACCAAGGAAGTAGCCGAGCAGCGGCAATCCGGTGCCCCACAGAATGCCACCGATGATGTTGTAGCGAACAAAGGTGCGGTAGTGCATGTTGCCCACACCCGCGACAACAGGGGCGAACGTGCGAACTATAGGGATGAAGCGCGCAAGGATGATGGTGCGCGCTCCGTACTTGTCGAAGAAGCTTTGTGCTTTGACGACATGCGCAGGATCAAACAATCGCGACTTGGGTCGATTGAACATCGCTGGTCCAGCCTTATTGCCAATGACGTATCCCACTTGGTCGCCGATAATTGCCATCGCCGTCGACACAAGAATGACAAGTGGCAAAGACAACTTGACGTCAGAGACCTCTGCTGCGGCGCTGCTTGAAAAGAACCCAGCGATGAAAAGCAGCGAGTCTCCGGGCAAGAAGAATCCGATGAGTAATCCGGACTCGGCAAAAACAATTGCTCCGAGTAAGAGAATTCCTCCGCTGGCAAGAAGGTCTTCTGGGTTTAACAAAGCGAGCATTCGAAGAACGCTAGTGGGGTAATAGCAAAGGGCCCGAGCATTGCTGCTCGGGCCCTTTAACGACAGTGCGTTTAGTTCACTGAAATGGTGTTGCTCTGACGACTGGATCGATATACCGATCCAGCAAGAATCGCTGTTGCAATGCCAGCAATGAGGAGACGCTTTGCATCATCATCCTGGCTAGTGATGATTGCAGGAAGCATCAACAACGACACCAAGTTCATCACCTTGATGAGTGGGTTGAGTGCGGGGCCTGCAGTGTCCTTGAATGGGTCACCAACAGTGTCGGCAACAACTGCTGCCTTGTATGGGTCGGAACCCTTACCGCCGTGATGGCCGTCTTCGATGTACTTCTTGGCGTTGTCCCATGCACCACCTGCATTGCTGAGGTAGTTCGCCATGAGCTGGCCAGTGAGAATTCCTGCTGCGAGGAATCCACCGAGTGCCTGCCAACCAATACCGAATCCGACGATGATCGGTGTGAGCACTGCAAGAAGTGCTGGTGTTGCCAACTCGCGCAGTGATGCTTCAGTACAGATGTCAATAACAGGGCCGTACTCAGGCTTCTTTGTGCCGGCCATGATTCCGCCATCGCGGAACTGGTTACGCACTTCCTGCACAACCACACCAGCGGTGCGGCCAACGGCACGAATAGCAAGAGCTGAGAAAAGGAATGGCACAGCGCCACCGAGAAGAAGACCAATGAAGATCTTCGGATCAGCAACGTTAATTGCCAACTCAGGAAGCTTGAACACACCATCAGCGAGGTTTGTCACGGTGTCGACAAGAAGTTCGCCCTTGGCGTTCTTCAAGTTGCCACCGGCTGTCTCGATGAATGATGCAAACAATGCAACTGCAGCAATCACTGCTGAACCAATTGCGAAGCCCTTGGTAACTGCCTTGGTGGTGTTACCGACTGCGTCAAGGCTGACCATGATCTTTTCTGGTTCACCGTGGAACTCACCGGACATTTCTGCAATACCTGCAGCGTTGTCAGACACGGGTCCGAAGGTGTCTTCAGACACGATCACACCAGTGGTGGACAACATGCCCATACCGGTGAGAGCAACGAGGTAGAGCGAGAACGTGAGGTTGCCGCCACCAAGTGCGAGTGCAACACCGATTGCAATAGCAATGGCGATGACTGCGTACACGCTTGATTCAAGTCCGTAGGCAGTGCCTGAAAGCACTGCTGTTGCTGGGCCAGTCTCTGCCGACTCTGCAATTTCCTTCACAGGACGGAAGTGCGTTGAGGTGTAGTACTCAGTGAGTCGACTGACGAGCTGAGCAAGAACAAGACCAATTGCGATGGCACCAAAGACGCGCCAACCGGCGCCACTCATTGCGTCAACACCCTTTTCCTTGATCTGATCAAGTGGCATCGATGTCACATCGTTCTTCACGTACAACAACGAGAGAGCGAGAGTGCCCGCAAGAGTGATGAGACCTGCAACAAGGAAGCCTTTGTTGATCGGCTTCAATGCGTCCATCTCGCCTTCCTTTGCCTTCACAGCAAAGACACCAGCGATAGATGCGATAACACCAATTGCTTGAGCAGCAATAGGGAACACAAGTCCGAGTGCTGGGTTCAAACCAATGGAGTTGAATGCAGCAACACCGAGAATGATTGAAGCAATCAATGTGACTTCATAGCTCTCGAACAAGTCGGCAGCCATACCAGCGCAGTCGCCCACGTTGTCGCCCACGTTGTCAGCAATGGTTGCTGGGTTGCGTGGGTCGTCTTCGGGAATACCAGCTTCGACTTTTCCAACGAGGTCAGCACCGACGTCAGCAGCCTTTGTGAAAATGCCACCGCCGACGCGAAGGAAGAGCGCCAACAAAGATCCACCGAAACCGAAACCAACGAGAATGACGCTGGAGGTGTTTTGGAAGATCATGATGATGCCTGTTGCACCAATGAGACCAAGTCCCACGGTGAACATGCCGGCAACACCACCGGTACGGAATGCGACGTCAAGTGCCTTTGGCATAGAGCCAGTGAGAGCTGCAGCGGCGGTACGCACGTTGCCTCGAGTTGCAAGGGTCATACCGATGTAACCGATCAAACCGGAGAACACGCCACCAAGAATGAAGGCAACTGTTCGCCAGATTCCGGCTTGTGCCTGTGACAAGGCCACAGTGACTCCGTCGCTTTTCAGCACCTTTGTTGATGTGATGAAAACGATGACGGCCAGCGGAATCAAAATGAGTCCGATGGTCTTGAACTGACGCTTGAGATAAGCGAGAGCGCCTTCCTGGATTGCGAGAGCAATCTCTTTCATCTTGGGCGTACCTTCGTCGGCCGCCATTACGGAGCGGACCAAGAAAAGGCCAACGGCGATAGCGAGAACTGCTGCTGCGGCTGCAAGCCACAACACCAACCATTCTCCGCCCTTGAGCACGAACTCCTGGTATCCGCCCTCAGCTGCAAATATTCCTGACACCGAAAAACTCCTGGCAGGTTACGGGGCCCGCCTTTTGGCTGAGCCCGCTAAGTGGACAGGGAAACAGTAGTGAAGGTGGGCACATGGGTGGCGAATCGTCTGATTTACCCCTGTGACGGGTTTGGTTTCCCATGAGGGGGCCATTAGAGGTACCGTTTCCTTCGCAATTGCACCGCTGGAAGCCCCAGCCGGCAAGGAGTCCCTTTACATGGCACAAGTAGTAACGAGCCAGCGCGGTCCGGTCACCGGAACCGCCACTCGATCAAAGAAGCGTCGTCCCTTCCTGATTGACCTCTATTCCACCGCGGTGGGCAAGAAGTACGTCATGGGAGCAACTGGCATCGGAATGATGGGCTTTGTCCTGTTCCACATGATCGGAAACCTCAAGATGTACTTCGGTGCAGCAGACCTTGATCATTACGCGCACTGGTTGCAGACGTTGTTGTATCCCATCGCGCCGAAGGGCTACGTGTTGTGGATCCTTCGCGGTGGTCTTATCACCATGTTGTTACTGCACTTGCATGCCGCTTACTCGCTCACGATGTTGAATCGCAAGGCTCGCCCTGTGAAGTACCAGAGTGCTCGCGACTACCAAATCGCCAACTTCGCAAGCCGCACGATGCGCCTGTCAGGTTTAGTCATTCTCGCCTTCCTCATCTGGCACCTTCTTGACCTCACCTTCGGTGTGGTCAACTCAGAAACCGGCAAGATGGTTGTTCACGAGGGTGACACTGAATCTGTGAAAGCTGTCTACGACAGCATCGTTTACAGCTTCCAGCGCACACCGGTTGCGTTGTTCTATGTCTTGGCAAACGTGTTGCTTGGTCTGCACCTTTTCCACGGCGCATGGAGCATCTTCCAGTCATTTGGCTGGAACAACCCTCGCTTCAACAAGTGGCGCCGCGCATTCGCGACAGGTTTTGCCGCAGTCGTTGTCATCGGCAACGTGTCATTCCCCATCGCCGTCATGGCCGGCATTGTCGCCTGATCGTAGAAAGCAATACTCATGAGCCTCACAGATCAACTGCTTACGCAGAACACAGTTCAACTTGATAGCAAGATTCCCGCCGGTCCAATGGCTGAGAAGTGGACTTCGTACAAAGAGAACATGAAGTTGGTGAACCCCAACAACAAACGCAAGTTCAAAGTCATCGTTGTCGGAACCGGACTTGCTGGAGCATCTGCTGCAGCAACAATGGCGGAACTTGGCTATCAAGTCGATGCATTCACCTTCCATGACTCTGCACGTCGCGCGCACTCGATTGCTGCACAGGGCGGCATCAACGGTGCGAAGAACTACAAGGGTGATGGTGACAGCATCCATCGTTTGTTCTACGACACCGTCAAGGGCGGCGACTTCCGCGCACGCGAAGCAAACGTGCACCGTCTTGCCGAGAACAGTGTTGACATCATCGACCAGATGGTGGCCCAGGGTGTTCCATTCGCCCGTGAATACGGTGGTCTTTTGGACAACCGTTCCTTCGGTGGTGCTCAAGTCAGCCGTACGTTCTACGCACGTGGCCAAACAGGTCAGCAGCTGTTGCTCGGTGCGTACCAGCAGTTCTCACGTCAAGTCGGACTCGGTGGCATTCGTTTGTTCAACCGCACTGAGTTGATCGACATCGTTGTCATTGACGGCCATGCATCAGGCATCGTTGTACGCGACCTGGTAACCGGTGAACTGCAGTCACACGCTGCACACGCAGTTGTGCTTGCAACAGGCGGATACGGAAACGCATTCTTCTTGTCGACAAACGCAATGGCATGTAACGTCACTGCTGCATGGCGTGCACATCGCAAGGGTGCATTGTTCGCCAACCCTTGCTACACACAGATTCACCCCACATGTATTCCGCAGAGCGATGACAGTCAGTCAAAGCTCACGCTCATGTCTGAATCACTTCGTAACGACGGTCGTGTCTGGGTTCCAACAAACCCCAACGAGACACGCCCTGCGCACGAAGTGCCAGAGAACGAGCGTGACTACTACCTCGAGCGTTTGTACCCATCGTTCGGCAACCTTGCACCTCGTGACATTTCGTCTCGTGCTGCAAAGCGTCTCGTCGACAAGGGTCAGGGCGTTGGTCCGAAGAAGAATGGTGTGTACCTCGACTTTGCAGATGCCATCAACCGTCTTGGTCGCGATGTTGTGGAAGAGCGTTACGGAAACCTCTTTGAGATGTACGAGCGCATCGCCGGCGAGAACCCATACGAACAACCCATGCGCATCTACCCAGCAAGCCATTACACAATGGGCGGTCTCTGGGTGGACTACGAACTCATGACAAACATCCCTGGTTTGTACGCCGCAGGTGAAGCGAACTTCTCCGACCACGGTGCGAACCGCTTGGGTGCTTCTGCGCTCATGCAAGGTTTGTCAGACGGATACTTCGTGTTGCCGTACACAATCGGTAACTACTTGGCTCCGATGCTGAACAAGTCCATCCCTGGTACTGATCACCCAGAGTTCAAGGCTGCTGAAGAAGCCGCTCGTTTGCGCTTCAACGGCTACTTGTCGACTGGTGGAACAAAGTCTCCTGACCACTTCCACCGTGAACTCGGCAAGATCATTTGGGATTACTGCGGCATGGAGCGCACCAAAGAAGGCCTCACCAAGGCACTCTCTGATCTCCCAGCGTTGTATGAAGAATTCAAGACTGACCTGTGCGTCACGGGTAACGGCGAAAGCATGAACCAGACGCTCGAGAAGGCTGGTCGCGTTGATGACTTCTTCCAACTCGGAATGCTCATGTGCCGCGACGCACTTGACCGTGAAGAAAGCTGTGGCGGACACTTCCGCTCGGAATACCAGACCGAAGAAGGCGAAGCACTTCGTGACGACGAGAACTACTGCCACGTTTCGGCATATCAGTGGGGTGGCGATCCGATGAAGCCAAACCTCAACGTTGAAAAACTTGAATTTGAAGAAGTTCACCTCGCAACCAGGAGCTACAAGTGAGTCACAACCTTAAGAACATCACGCTCAAGATCTGGCGCCAAGACGGCCCACAGGCAAAGGGCAACTTCGAGACACACGTCATCGATGAGATTACCGATGAGGCATCGTTCCTTGAGATGCTCGACATCTTGAACGACAACTTGGTGCACGCTGGCAAAGAAGCTGTCGTCTTCGACCATGACTGCCGTGAAGGAATTTGCGGAACCTGCTCGCTGATGATCGACGGTCAGGCACATGGCCCACAGCGCGGCACGGCAACGTGTCAGTTGCACATGCGTCAGTTCCAGGACAACGCAGTCATCACGATTGAGCCATGGCGTGCATCTGCATTCCCGCTCATCAAGGACCTCATGGTTGATCGTTCAGCGTTCGACCGCATTATCGAGTCTGGTGGTTACATCACTGCCGAAACTGGTGGTGCACCAGATGCGAACCTGATTCCGATTGCGAAGACTGTCGCTGATGCAGCGATGGACTCGGCGGAGTGCATCGGTTGCGGCGCATGTGTTGCTGCGTGCCCTAATGGCGCAGCGAACTTGTTCACCGCAGCAAAGGTTGCTCACCTCAATCGTTTGCCACAGGGCCAAGCAGAGCGCTTCAGCCGCGTGGAGACAATGGTGGAGACAATGGACGACTACTTCGGCTCATGCACCAACCACGGTGAATGTGAAGCTGCGTGCCCGAAAGAAATCAGCATCGACGTCATTGCACTCATGCACAAGGACTACCGCAAGGCAAAGTTCTCGAACCGCAAGGACCTCGCTCGCAAGTAATTGCACCACGAAGTATGAAAGGGCCGGGGCATTTGCCTCGGCCCTTTCGTTTTTCACGATTGCTTTTGAGGTTTCGCTAGGTGGTCTTGAGGATGCGGGCGGTACTGTCGCACTATGACAAAGCCTGAAGTGCCAGCGTCCCTGCCCACCACTCTCGGAGCGCTTCGTGCCTCTGGCTGGAAGTCGGTGCCGGTGAAAGAAGAGTTGCGCACCAATGCCGTGCGCAACATTTCTGAAGGCAAGCCACTCTTTGAAGGTGTGATGGGCTATGAAGACACCGTCATGCCGCAGCTCGAAAACGCTCTTCTCGCCGGCCACGACGTGGTGTTCCTCGGCGAACGCGGTCAAGCAAAGACACGCATGATTCGTTCACTCACTGATCTTCTTGATGAATGGATGCCGATTGTGACGGGCAGCGAGATCAACGATGACCCGTACAACCCGGTGTCTCGTCATGCAAAGAATCTTGTGGAAGCCGAAGGCGACAACACACCGATTACGTGGGTGCATCGCAGCGAACGTTCAGGTGAGAAGTTGGCAACACCTGACACATCAATCTCTGACCTCATTGGTGAAGTCGACCCCATCAAGGTGGCCGAAGGTCGTTACCTCAGTGACGAACTCACCTTGCATTACGGCCTTGTTCCACGCACGAACCGCGGCATCTTTGCGATTAACGAATTGCCTGACTTGTCTGAGCGCATCCAAGTGGGCTTGCTCAACATTCTTGAAGAACGTGATGTGCAGATTCGTGGGTACAAGATCAATCTTCCGATTGACGTATTGCTCGTTGCCTCTGCAAACCCAGAGGATTACACCAACCGTGGCCGCATCATTACGCCACTAAAGGATCGCTTTGGTAGCCAGATTCGCACGCACTATCCGTTGGAAATCGATACTGAAATTGCGATCATGCGCCAGGAAGCTCGCCCTGCATCCATTGGCGATGTGCAAGTCACAATGCCTGCGTTCATGGAGCGCATCATTGCGACGTTCTCACATCAAGCACGCGAGAGTGCGATGGTGAATCAGCGCAGCGGTGTCAGCGTGCGCTTGTCGGTCAGCAACATTGAAATCCTCAGTGCAAATGCAGTGCGTCGCGCATTGCGTGCAGGGGAGCGCAACGTTGCGCCACGCGTGAGCGACCTTGGTGCACTCGCAGCGTCCACTGGCGGCAAAGTAGAAATCGAAAGCCTTGAAGAAGGTCGTGAATCAATGATTCTCGAGCGTCTCATCTCTGATGCAGTGTTCCAGGTGTATCGCGAAGCAACAGCTGGCATCACAATGACCGAGGTTGTCACAGCGTTTGAGACAGGTGCGATTGCTCATGTTGGTGAAGACGTTCCGTCAACAGAACTCGTGAAGCTCGTCAGCGATATTCCATCGCTCACTGGCCCGATCAACACCATCACCGGTGGCGATCAGACACCTGCAGTTGTTGCTAGTGCAGTGGAGTTCATCCTTGAAGGTCTGCACCTCACTCGTCGTCTCAACAAAGACGCATCGGGCGGCAAAGCCACGTACCGTTCACGCTCGAAGTAGTTGAATAACTAAACGACGAACGGGGAGCGAGTCCACAACTCGCCCGTGTCGTTGCGCGCAGCATTTGAGGCTTCGCCCGTGAGTGTCACCACAGGGATGGCCTCGTTCAGGCCACGCAGTGTGAGAGCCACGTGAGGGGTCGTGATAACGCCCTCAGGCAGGTTTTCGACCTGTTCGGTCGGAATGATGACCTCGTACGGCTCAGCGGCGTCACAGAGGCGCGCAGCCATGTTTACGGCGGTTCCGATGTAGTCGTCACCTTCAAAGAGAAGGGCAAGGCCCGAAGCCATACCGATGCGGATGCTGAGGGGCGCACAGGCCGTCGCAGAGCGCTTCTGGAGCTCCAAGGAGAACGTGACGGCATCTCGCTGGTCCACAGCCACGATCATGCAACCGTCACCCAGCCATTTGGCGATGCGGACACCTGTTTCCGAGGCAACGTCGCGAGTAACGGCTCGCCAGGACGCCAAAAGGCGACCGGCGGCGTCGTCGCCATTCTCGGTCGTGAAATTGGTGAAACCAGAGATGTCGACGAATACAAATGTTCTTGGTACTCGCATGCTGACCTACACCTTAGAACAAGTAGGTTGCGGATATGTCTGCACGGTTCACCTATTCCCGCTGGGATGGAACGCAAACGGGGTACAGCGTCAATGCTGATGAGATTCTCGATGAATTAACCGATGATTTGCTGATGCACGGCGACCTGCAAGCCGCATTACGGCGCCTGATGCGTGAAGGAATGACCGACAAAGACGGGAATCGCATAGAAGGTCTTCGCGAAATGATGGACCGCATCCGTCAGCGCAAGAAGGAACTCGAAGAGAGCGGCGACCTTGGCGGTGTGTATTCGGAAATTGCTGATGCTCTGAAAGACATCGTGGATGAAGAACGCCATGCTGTCGAAAATGCTGTGCGCGATGCTGAAGCAAGTGGCGATGAACGCCGCGCTGAGACAGCGCGTGATGCTGCGATGGAACGCAACTTCCGTCTCGACATGATGCCGGAAGATCTCGCTGGTCTCGTGCGTGAGTTACAGAGTTACGACTTTGAATCACAGGAAGCAAAAGAGCGCTTTGAAGAGATGCTCGACAAGTTGCGCCAGCAGATGATGCAACAGGTTGTTGATCAGATGTCTGAGGGCATGCAGAACATGACCCCCGAAGACATGGCCCGCATGAAGGACATGATGGCGGCACTCAATCAGATGATTGAGAAGCGCGAACAGGGTGAAGACCCTGAGTTTGAAAAGTTCATGGAAGAGTTCGGTGACTTCTTCCCTGAGAATCCTCAAACACTTGATGAGTTGCTCGAGAACATGGCGCAGCGCATGCAAGCGATGCAGGATTTCATGAACTCGCTCACTCCGGAACAGCGATCTCAAATGCAGCAGCTCTCTGATCAGCTCATGGAAGACATGGACCTCAGTTGGCAGATGCAACAGCTTGGTGAGAAGTTGTCGCAGATGTTCCCTCAGCCAGGCAATGGTCAGGGCTACAACTTCCGTGGTGAACAACCCATGGACATGCAGCAAGCAATGCAGGCAATGGCTGAAATGGGCCAGTTAAACGACATGGAAGCGATGATGCGCCAGGCCGCAAGCCCAGCGCAGCTGTCCGAAGTTGA
The DNA here is from genome assembly GCA_009702755.1 of Actinomycetota bacterium. GTDB lineage: Bacteria > Actinomycetota > Acidimicrobiia > Acidimicrobiales > Ilumatobacteraceae > UBA2093. Next base: position 2,806 of record WLHL01000005.1, on the reverse strand, counting down.
TATTGACAAAGTGCGGGATTTATTGGGCGATAGCGCTGCAAAGTCCCTACAAAAGCTGGCCGAAATGACCAAGGTGTTGGAAGAGGCTGGCCTCATCAACAACAAAGAAGGCCGCCTTGAAGTCACCCCACGTGGCTTGCGTGCGATTGGCAATAACGCGTTGCGAGAAATGTTCAACAAGTTGTCGAAAGACAAGTTGGGCCAACATCGCATTCCGCGCGAGGGCAGTGGACACGAGCGCACGTACGACTCGAAGCCGTATGAATTTGGTGATCCATTCCGCCTCGACTTGCAGCGCACTATTCGCAACGCAATTTCGCGTCAAGGTTCCGGCACTCCCGTGCGTCTCTCGCCAGAAGACTTTGAAATTGAGCGCACCGAACACACCACACAAGCATCGACAGTTCTGTTGCTCGACTTGTCGTTCTCGATGGTGCAGGCAGATCGTTTCGTGCCTGCAAAGAAGGTTGCGATTGCAATGCATTCGCTCATCAGCTCACAGTTTCCGCGTGACTTCTTATCCATCATCGGATTTAGCAGCATTGCGTATCCGTTGCGTCCAGATCAGTTGCCCGAAGTGAGTTGGGATCGTGAGTACGGCACCAACATGCACCACGCATTTGCATTGGCTCGTAAGCAGCTGGCCGGCAAGGCAGGAACGAAGCAGATCATCATGATCACCGATGGTGAACCCACCTCTCACATCACTCCCGAGGGCTATCCGGTCTTCACGTATCCGTACATTCAAGAGTCGGTGGAGCTGGCAATGCGTGAAGTGATGCGCCTCACAAAAGAGGGAATCACATTGAATTCATTTGTCCTCGATGCGAGTGGATCTCTGCGTCAAATCATCGAACAGATGGCAGAAATCAATAAAGGCAGAGCTTTTTTCACCTCTGCAGACACTCTTGGTGACTATGTTCTGGTCGATTTCTTAGAAAATCGTCGTAGAACAGCCCGTTCTCGCTAATTCTCACCCTGCGGAATTGCATTTTGTGTCAGTTTTTGACACAATGACATCGCTGTAATTACAGGGTCGCAAGTCGATGTCCCCTTGGGGAGTCGCTTCGGCCCCACGCTGGGAGGCACACATGCACGGAGACACTGAGACCTTTAGCCAAGAACGTGGCTGGCAAGACGCCGCCAACTGCCTTGGTGTCGACCCTGACTTGTTCTTCCCCGAGCGCGGTGCCAGCACCCGTGAAGCCAAAGAAGTCTGCAAGGGCTGTGTCGTCCGCGGTGAGTGCCTTGAATACGCATTAGCGAATGGCGAAAAGTTCGGTATCTGGGGTGGCCTCTCCGAGCGTGAGCGCCGTCGCCTTCGTCGTCAGCGTGCTCAAGACACGCGTCGTGTGATTAACGGCTAATTGCCGTTAGCGGTTCTCTAACCGCCACTCAATCGTTCTGTCTTCCGCGAGGTCTAACTCCTCCCAGCGACCTGCCGGAATTGAAAGCAGAATGTCACGGGGTATCAACCCCACCAATTCACAATGATGAATCTCTGTATGTTGTCGCACTGCATCGAAAGCGTCAGCGGGATTCGAAATCTCTGGCATCACCAAATTGATGCTCACTTGAGTGAATTCGCCGACTTGTAATCCCAATGTGCGAATCGACTCGCTGCGCACGGCAGATGCGATTGCTTTTGTCGTTGCAAGATCAACTCCAGCGAGCCACACGTTGTATGCAATGAGTGGTTGTCGAACTCCCACGCACATTGCCCCTGCCGTGTGATGTGGCTTTGATGGCCCAACGTCTGGCACGAGCGAACTCCAAGCCGTACGACGGATGTCAGGCAGTGTCCGTTCGTCTCCGTAGAGAAAACACGGCACTTGTAGTTCTGCAGCAGCCCACTGTGCAAAGTCATTTCGTGCGCGCTCTGCATCAGACCATTGCGCATCAAACAAAGGGACAAATGGAACAACATCAACGATGCCGAGGCGAGGATGGACACCACTGTGGTCGTTGATGTTCATGAGTTGCAGTGCCCGAGATGCAAGGAGACGGGGAGCCTCTTCGCCAATCAGCGTGAATACGGATCGGTTGTGATCAGCATCTGAATGAACATCGAGGAGGTACGGGGCGACGGAGTCGGAAAGAGCTGCAAGCACGGCGGTGTCGCGACCTTCGCTCACATTGACGACACATTCCAACACCCTCATTGCTTAGCAAGGACGAGGGCGTCCGTGCCACTGCTACTGGTAGGGTTTTGCCCATGGGATCCACCGAACTTTTTATCGTTGCAGCAATTGTCTTGGTCTTGTTCGGAGGCAGCCAGTTGCCGAAGTTGGCTAAGAACCTTGGCTCTGCTCAGCGTGAGCTGAAGAAGGCCATGGAAGAGGGCAAGAGCGACAACGACTCGTCAGAGTCGAAGTAACCGCTCGTCGGTCGTGACGACCGACGAATCAAACTTCAATGCCGCGACGGCGCTTCAGAATGCGGCGACGCTCGCGCTCGGAGCATCCGCCCCAAACACCGTGCTCAATGCGCTGTTCTAACGCATATTCCAAGCACGTGTCTCCCACCGGGCATCCCTTGCAGATTGCGCGAGCGCGATCAACGCCGACACCGTCGGAAGGGAAGAACGTGGCTGGTGGGTAATTGCGACAATTGCCCTGTGCCATCCACGCTGTTGGTGAGTCGTCGAACGGCAGAGGCTTCTCTGTTTCGTTATTGACTGTCACTGTGAGTTTCATGACTCTCCTCGCTGTGTTCTCCCGTTGAGAACACTCTCGGTCGGTGTCTGTATGACGCCGAGACATGGCGGGAAGTTCCCGCAACATCAGTCAAGCACGGTTCGAACTGC
>WLHL01000049.1 GCA_009702755.1 Actinomycetota bacterium | reverse complement strand
GGGCAGGAAGACCAAAGAAATCATGCACACCGGCCACCTGCGGTCGCTTCGGCGTCGGACCGGTGTGTGGACAACCGCAGAAGGAGAAAATTATGGCCGTCGTAACTATGCGACAAATGCTTGAGGCTGGCGTTCACTTTGGACACCAGACCCGTCGTTGGAATCCAAAGATGAAGCAGTTCATCTTTGGTGAGCGCAACGGAATCCACATTCTGAATCTCGACCAGACGCTCGAGCGCATTGAAGTTGCTTATGCCTTCACTCGCGACCTCGTTGCTAATGGCGGAACAATTTTGTTCGTTGGAACAAAGAAGCAAGCACAAGACCCCATCCGCAGCTATGCAGAGAAGTGCGGCATGCATTACGTGAACGAGCGTTGGCTCGGCGGAATGCTCACCAACTTCGAAACAATCTCAAAGCGCGTGGGCAAGATGCAGGAATACGAGCGCATGAAGGTGTCAGGCGACTTCGACGCAATGCCGAAGAAGGAAGCACTCCTTTTGAGCCGTGAACTTGAGAAGCTTCAGAAGAACTTGTCAGGTATGGCACAGCTTCACAAGCGTCCCGATGCCATCTTCGTGCTTGACACGATGAAGGAGCACATCGCGGTCACAGAGGCAAACAAGTTGAAGATCCCCGTGATCGCAGTTGTTGACTCGAACGTTGACCCTGATGTCATCCAGTACCCAATTCCGGGCAACGACGATGCCATTCGTGCAAACGACCTCCTCACTCGCGTGATTGCAGAAGCAGTTCTCGAAGGTCGCTTCATTCATCAGAAGCGCAACCCAGCCGCAGCTGCTGCAGCAGCAGCCGCAGCACCAGTGGAGCGCACACCTGAAGAAGTAGCAGCCTTCGAAGCGCAGCAGGCAACTGCTCGCCAGCAGGCAGCAGCAGCACAGGCAGAGCGTGAAGCACGCCTTGCAGCGAAAAAGTCCACCGACACACCTGCAGCGGAGTAATCATGTCCTACACAGCGAAAGACGTTCAGAGCCTTCGTCAGACAACTGGCGCAGGAATGATGGACTGCAAGAAGGCCCTCGAAGAAAACGGCGGCGATATCGAAGGTGCGAAGCAGTGGCTTCGTGAAAAGGGCCTTGCAGCAAGTGCAAAGCGTGATGATCGTGACAATGCCCAGGGTGTTGTTTCTCTCATCGTTGAAAGCACAAAGGCTTCAATCGTGAAGCTCAAGTGTGAGACCGACTTCGTTGCTTCCAGCGAGAACTTCATTGCAGAAGCAAATGCTCTTGCAGCAGCAGTGCTTGCAAAGGGCGAAGCTGGTGCAGCAGATCGTGCACAGCAAATCGATGACCTCAAGATTCTCTTGAAGGAAAAGATTGAAGTGGGCGAGACAATTCGTTTCGAAGCAGCAGCCGGAAACGTTCTCGATTCGTACGAGCACATTCAGGGCGGACGTGGCGTCAACGGCGTCATCGTTGAGATGTCAGGTGCAACACAAGAACTTGCTCACGACATTGCAGTGCACATCGCATTCGCTCGTCCGAAGTACCTCACGCAAGAAGAAGTTCCTGCAGACGTCGTGGCAAAAGAGCGCGAGACGCTTGAAACCATTACGCGCAACGAAGGAAAGCCAGAGCAAGCAATTGCAAAGATCGTCGAAGGACGCATCGTTGGTTTCTTCAAGGACGTATGTCTTCTCGAGCAGCCATATGCAAAAGACGACAAGCTCTCCATCAAGCAAGTCATCGGCAATGCGAACATCGTTCGCTTTGCCCAGGTGGAACTCGGCTGATCATGGCATCAAGGCCGCGTTGGTCGCGCGTGGTGCTCAAGCTTTCGGGCGAGGCGCTCGCTGAACCAACCGGCTTTGGCCTTGACACAAACATCCTCACGCAAGTCGCTACTGAAATTCGCGAAGCTCGCGAAGAGATCGGTGCAGACATTGCCATCGTTGTCGGTGGCGGAAACTTCTGGCGCGGCCTCAAAGGTGCAGGCCAGGGTATGGACCAGGCGCAAGCCGACTTCATGGGAATGCTGGCAACCGTGATGAACGGCCTCGCATTGCAGGATGCTCTCGAGCGTGTCGGACAACAGTCCCGTGTGATGAGCGCGATCGAAATGCCGAAAGTGGCCGAGCCGTACATCCGTCGCCGTGCAGAACGCCACCTTGAAAAGGGTCGCGTTGTCATCTTGGCGGGCGGAACCGGTAACCCCTTCTTCACCACCGATACCGCTGCCGCCTTGCGCGCAGCCGAGATTGAAGCCCAGGCAATCTTGAAGGGCACCCACTCGGGCGTTGATGGTGTGTACACCGCCGACCCGAAACTGGACAAGAACGCCACTCGGTACGAACAGATCAGCCATATGGACGTGATCACCAAAGGCCTCAAAGTGATGGATTCCACCGCAATTACCTTCTGTATGGAGAAGAAATTGCCCATCGTGGTCTTTGACCTATTGGCCAAGGGCAACGTGAAGTCCATTCTCAGAGGTGAGCCAGTAGGTACGCTGGTTGGGTGATTGAAGACATCCTGCTCGAAGCCGTCGACAAGATGGAACGAGCCGTCTCTCATGTCCTTTCCCAGTACTCCACGGTGCGTACTGGTCGCGCAAACCCAGCACTCGTCGAGAAACTCCTTGTCGAGTACTACGGGTCCACTGTTCCACTGCAGCAGCTCGCCGGCTTTCAGGTCCCCGAGGCTCGTACCCTTGTTGTGAAGCCTCATGACCGCGGCTCCATGGGTGCGATTGAGCGCGCAATTCGTGACAGTGATCTTGGTCTTCAGCCATCAAACGATGGTGTTGTCATTCGCTTATCTTTCCCGGTGTTGACAGAAGCACGTCGTAAGGAATACGTGAAGGTTGTTAAGAACATGTCGGAAGACGGCCGTGTCGCCGTGCGCAATGTGCGCCGCGATGCCCGCAAACAACTCGAAACCTCAGAGAAGAATTCTGAGATTTCAAAGGACGACTTGGAGAGGGCCGAAAAGGAACTCGACAAGTACACGCAGGACCATATTGAGCAGATCGATAAAGGTTTTGCCCGTAAAGAGCAAGAGCTGCTCGAGGTATAGAAACGGTGGCAACTACGGTTGCTCTCGGAAACCCGAAAGGGGAGAAAAATGAGTGATGACATCTGGCGCCGCAAAGATGACACAAACCGGGATGATTCCACCGGTTATGGAACCGACTTCGGTTCCGACTTTGGAACCGTCCAATTCGCCGACGACCCGACAGCAGAGCCAGCGCTCAGCTTCGGAGACGGTGACACAGGAAACCTTCCTCATTGGACTGAGCCAGCAACGGGCGAGATTCCATCGCTCGATGATGATGAAGACGATGTGTGGGGCACGTTCCAAGCGCCGAGCGAACCGACTCGTCGTCCTGATCGTTTGACAATCGGAACTGACCCGACAGACGAGCGTCGTCGTCAGCCACGTGACATCACACGTGATGTGACAGGCGATGTCAGCCGTGAGTATCCACGTGACCCTTCTCGTGACATCACCGGTGGCGTGCCGCGCGGTGGTCGCCCGCAGCCTGTACGTCGTGCTGGTCCACGCGGACCTCGCCCTGGTGTTGGTGGTCGCGATATGCCTGCTGCAGTCACAACTGGACTCATCCTCGTTGCTGCATTCCTTGGTGCAATCATGTGGCGTCCCGCTGCAGTCATGCTCATTGTTCTTGCAGTCGTTGGTTTGGCGGCAGTTGAGTTCTTCAGCAAAGTCACAGAGAAGGGCTATCGCCCTGCAACGTTTGCCGGTCTCATCACATGTATTGCGGCGCCGCTTGCTGCGTATTGGATGGGTGATGGCGCGTTGCCACTCGTATTTGCTTTCGGTTTCCTCGCAACCTCAATTGGTTTCTTGGGCGCTACGAGCATCCAGAGCGGTCCAATGCCAAACGTTGCGATTACGACAATGGCAATGACATGGATCGGTCTGTTGGGCTCATTCGCAGCTCTCATCCTTCGATACTCAGTGAATGGTGCTGGTGCTCATGTTGGTACCGATACGTTGTTCATGGTTGTTGTTGCTGTGATTGCAAATGATGTCGGTGGATTGTTTGTCGGATCATCTGTTGGTCGCACACCGTTGCGCGAATGGGTGAGCCCCAACAAGACAATCGAAGGTGCAGTCGGTGGAGCTCTCGCGAGCATCGTTGCTCTCATCATCTTTGGTTCGCAGAACGGCACATGGAACTCCATGGGCGAATGGATTGCACTGGGTCTCTTGGTTGCCGTGATGGCACCGTTGGGCGACTTGGTGGAATCAATGTTCAAGCGCAATCTTGATGTGAAGGACTTCGGAAGCATCGTTGCCGGACACGGTGGTGTTCTCGACCGCTTCGATGGTTTCTTTTTCGTCCTCCCTGCGGCGTACTACCTCATGCTTGTTCTGCAGCCCTGGCTGTAGTTCACACATGGCGCGACGTCTCTTTGACGCATCGCACTGACAGACTGACAACGTGACACAAAAGCGCGTAGCGATTGCCGGCTCATCTGGCTCGATTGGTACTCAAACCATTGACGTTGTCATGGCTGAGCCCCAGAACTATCGCGTCTCTGCCTTGGCTGTGGGTTCTTCGGCTGATGTCGTTATTGCACAGGCCTTGTTGTTGCGTCCAGAACTTGTCGTTGTTACCGACGAATCGCAACGCGCTCGTGTCGCTTCGGCTTTGCCAGGCGTACAGGTCACGGGCACGTTGTCCGATGTTGTTGAGGCAGCCGATGTTGTCATTAACGGTGTTGTTGGCTTCGCCGGCTTGTCTGTCACCCTCGACACTCTTCGCGCGGGTCGCACCTTGGGGCTGGCGAACAAGGAAAGCCTGATTGCAGCAGGTCCGATTGTGCAACCGTTGCGTGCAACCCCTGGTGCTCAACTAGTTCCTGTTGACAGTGAACACTGCGCATTGCATCAATGTCTTCGTTCGTCAATTGATGCGGGGGCAGAAGTTTCTCGTCTTGTTCTCACAGCAAGTGGTGGTCCGTTCCGTGGTCGCAGCGCAGAGTCCTTGGCAACAGTCACTGTTGACCAAGCACTTGATCACCCCACGTGGAAGATGGGCCCGAAGATCACGATTGACTCATCAACGCTGATGAACAAAGGGCTCGAAGTCATCGAAGCACACGAATTGTACGGCACGTCGTACGACAACATTGATGTTGTTGTCCATCCGCAATCTGTTGTGCACTCAATGGTGGAGTTCACCGACGGTTCGACGATCGCACAGTTGTCAATGCCTGATATGCGTTTGCCTATTGGTTACGCACTCGGTTATCCGTCTCGCATTTCCACGCCATTCGGTCGTATCGACTGGACAACATTGTCACGTCTCGACTTTGAAGCACCCGACCGCAGCACATTCCGTTGTCTCGACCTTGCGTATGCGGCTGGTCGTGCAGGGGGCACTGCTCCTGCTGCATTGTCCGCCGCTAATGAAGTCATTGTTGAGGCGTTTCTTGGTGGTCGCATCATGTGGGCCGACATCGCTCGATATGTCGAGCGTGTGATGGAACGTTTCAATGTGACGACCCCACAGTCCGAAGAAGATGTGTTGGCAGCAGATGCAGAAGGCCGTCAATTGGCAGAAGAGGAACTCAACCGATGAGCAATTTTTATCAACGTTTTCGCAGCGAGATGGCAGCGGGCGGAGCTGTCGAAGGTGCGCCTGACCAGGTGTCGCCGTCAGGTCGTTTCACCGGGGTTGTCATGTTGTTGTTGCTCGGGTGGTTGGCCATCAACAACATCTGGACATTCGTCTTCGTTGTCGGTTTGCTCATCTCAATCTTCTTGCACGAAGTCGGCCACTTTTCAACGGCACGAATGACTGGCATGAAAGCCACACAGTTCTTTATGGGCTTTGGCCCTCGAGTCTGGAGCCGCACAAGGGGAGAAGTGGAATACGGAGTTCGTGCGTTGCCCCTTGGTGCATTTGTCCGCATCATCGGCATGAACAACATTGATGAAGTGGAACCCGAAGATGAATCTCGGGCGTATCGATCAAAGTCGTATCCGCGTCGTCTGTTGGTGATCACCGCTGGTTCGCTCATGCACATGGTAATTGCTTTCGTGTTGTTCTTCGCAGTGTTTGCTACTGCGGGGCGTGAACAATCAACAGGTGTTGCAACAGTCAAGAATGTCGATCTTGACAAGAGTCCTGCATTCAATGCGGGCATGAGAAACGGCGACATTGTGCGCAGCATTGATAGGCAACCAATCACGAACTACGAGAGCGTTTCGGCTGCAATCACTGCAAACAAGCCCGGCGACACCATTGACGTTGTCATCGAACGTGACGGCGTCGCAAAGACTGTTCAGGCACGATTGGATTCTCACCCCAGCGGCGATGATCGTGCCTATCTGGGTATTTGGGCTGACGATTGGGGCTGGAAGCAACTGTCCCCGATTGCGGCAGCTGGTCAAAGTATCGGCGATATTGGTTCCACTATTGGCAACTCTGTCAAGGGAGTGGTCATTGCACTGAATCCCATGAATTCGATTCGACACCTCACAGGGACTGACGAATCGCTTGAGACTCGACCCACCACTGTTGTTGGCGTCAGCCAGGTGGGCGGCAGTATCGGTGAGTCGGATGGTCTGAAGGGCATCTTGCTCTTGCTGGCCAGCGTGAATGTCTTTGTGGGTGTTTTCAATATGTTCCCCCTCTTGCCGTTCGACGGTGGCCATGCCGCCATTGCAACGTATGAACGGATTCGGTCCCGCAAGGGCAAGCCCTATAGGGCTGACATCAACAAGATGGTCCCGGTCGCCACCTTCGTGGTGGGCGTGCTGGGGCTCCTGCTTGTGACAGGTCTCTACCTCGATATCACGAAGCCTCTCGGGTAAAGCCCGCTGAAACTGACACACTGGTAACCGATGTACGAGCGCCGTCAGACCAAGCAAATCACTGTGGGCAAAGTGCCCGTGGGCGGGGGAGCACCAATCACGGTGCAATCCATGACCACGACCAAGACCGCAGATGTCGAAGGCACCTTGCAGCAGATCTATGCATTGGCTGCAGCTGGTTGCGACATCGTGCGCTGCACCTGTAACGAACAAGAAGCCGCCGAAGGTTTGGCGCAAATTGTTCCGCGTTCTCCTATTCCGATCATCGCTGACATTCATCATCAGTACAAGATGGCTCTCGCTGCAATGGAAGCTGGCGTGCACGGGTTGCGATTGAATCCAGGCAACATTCGCAAGCCGGAGCACATTAAAGCTGTTGCATCAGAGGCTCGTGATCGCAATCTTCCAATTCGTATTGGTGTGAATGGCGGGTCACTCGACCCTGCGCTGTATGAGAAGTACGGAGGCCTCACTGCAGAAGCAATGGTGGAATCTGCATTGCAAGAGATTGCATACTTCAACGAAGTCGATTTTGACCTCATCAAGATTTCTGTGAAAGCCAGCAATGTGCCTTTGATGGTGGATGCGTATCGCTTGCTCGCCGATGCCGTGAAGTATCCGTTGCATCTTGGCGTGACAGAGGCAGGGCCGCCTCCTGCAGGTTTAGTAAAGGCAACCGCTGGCATCTCCACGCTCTTGCTGGAAGGCATTGGCGACACGATTCGGTACAGCCTCACTGCAGACCCTGTAGAAGAAGCGCGTGCTGGCCGTCAATTGTTAGAAGCGCTCGGTTTGCGTGAACGCAAGAACGTTGACCTCATTGCATGCCCTAGTTGTGGTCGTGCAGAGATTGATGTCATCGATGTTGCGAACCGTGCCATGAAAGCTTTCGAAGACAAGAAACTGCCATTGCAAATTGCTGTGATGGGCTGCGTGGTGAATGGTCCTGGTGAAGCGCGTGAAGCAGACCTCGGCATCGCTGCTGGTAACAAGCGTGGTCACTTGTTTGTCAAGGGTCGCAACGTTGCAGTGGTGCCCGAGCGTGAGATGGTGGAAGCACTTGTCGAGTGGGCTGAGTTCATCAATGAACACGGCACCGATGCAGCGATTGCTCGTGCTGATACGAAGCTTGCAGAGCGTGAAGCTGCTCGCGACCGTTCACAATTGATGGACGAACAGGGTGACGACGCCAACGATGCTGAGTCGAAGATCGTCGAAATTCGAAAGACGATGAAGGATTAATTCTGAGTGATGATCCAGATGGATCCGTCAGTGTTAAACGTTGCAGATTCTCCTGCAGCCACCACGTAGGCCTCAGTAGCCCCCGTTTTGATGACGACAACAATGCGAAGGTTGTTGCTCGCAGACAAGTTCAGTGATCCATTAGTTGCACGCGAGACTGAGAATGCTGGTGATGGCGATGGATACACATCATGACCGTCAACATGTGATGGTGAGACCACAGGATGTGCAAGTGGAGTGACATCCACAATGCGAAGCAATTCAGCGATGTCAATGTGCTTCGTGGTGAAGCCTGCTCGAATCACATTGTCTGATGAACTCATGACCTCGAGGCCGAATCCGTGAAGGTATGCATGCAAGTTTCCTGCAGGCAAACAGATGGCTTCTCCGGGTTGCAGAGTCACGTGATGCAACAGGGGGGCGACACGTAGTCCACAATCTGTGGGGTGTTGCTGGGCAATGGTACGCAACCACGAAGGCGCATCACTCATGCTGGGGGAATCATGTTGTTCGAATGCCCACACGAGGTATCCGCGCACACCGTTTTGTTCCAAGATGTCGGCTTCATCGTGCCAGTTCATTGTGCGGAGGCGTTCCAGTGCCGAATCAACATCGGTGAATCCACACAGCGCTTCAAAGGGGGTGAGTGCGATGAGCATCTCAGGTTTGTCCGATTCATCGCGATACATCCGAGTCGCCGCATCGCGAGGAATGCCCATCGACTCTTCTTTGGCAAAACCTGTGACCGCTTGATGAATGGTGGGGTGAGTCTGCAGCGAAAGAGACTGATTGCACGCAAGTAGCTTGACGAGAACTGTCAAAGATCCAAGTTCGTCACGCAGATCAATCTCTCCTGTGCCATCAACACGAGACGATCCTTGAGGATGTGTTCCCCACCAGTACTCAGCGATCGGCGCGTTACTCGCCGCCACTCCGAGGGCAGCAGCAATTGACGTTGTGTCACCCCAGTCGTAGTTCTTCACGACGCCAATAATGCGACGAGGCATGTTTTAGTTTCCTCGCACCACGTTCAACACATGTGCCACTGCATCGCCAAGAGCAACGGGTGTGTTGGTGCCGAGGTGACGGTCACGAATTTCAACGTTGCCTTCACTGAGAGATTTTCCAACAACCACAATGGTCGGAATCCCAATTAATTCTGCGTCTTTGAATTTCACACCAGGGGACACGCCATTGCGGTCATCGAGAATGACTTCAAGACCATTCGCTTCGAGTTCGGCTGCCAACTTCTCGCCTGCAATGGTGAGGTCGTCGCCGTTCTTGCCAGTCACAACAACATGAACATCCGCAGGTGAAATCGCACGTGGCCACTTCAAACCGATGTCATCGTGGAACACTTCGGCAACTGAAGCGACTGCACGCGACACACCAATGCCGTACGAGCCCATGGTGACCACTTGTGCTTTGCCGTTCTGGTCGAGCACTTTCAGTTCCAACTTCTCCGCATACTTGCGTCCGAGTTGGAACACGTGACCGATCTCAATTCCGCGTGCAATCTCTAATGCTTTGCCACAGTTCGGGCATGGGTCGCCGCCAGCAACTTCAACAGCTTCGATGGTGCCATCGGCAGTGAAGTCACGTCCGTTGACAAGATTCAGCACATGAGCATCTTTTGCGTTGGCGCCAGTGACCCACGCACTTCCAGGAACAACAGCAGGGTCGAGTACGTAACGAACACCCGTTGCACTCTCCTCGCCAAGCACCTGAGGTCCGATGTATCCGCGAACAAGTCCAGGATGCTTTGCGAATTCAGCCTCGTCCATCGGGGCGACTTCAGCGGGGGAGACTTGTGCCTCGATGCGCTTGATATCGACTTCACGATCTCCGGGAACACCAACAACGAGTGCTGCAGTTGTGCCGTCGGGGTGACGAAGAGTGAGAACCACGTTCTTGAGTGTGTCGCCAGCAGTCCATGCGCGGTCAACACGAGGGCTATTGGTATTGAGGTACTCCACCAAGGTTGCGATGGTGGGGCAATTCGGTGTGGCCAGTGTTGACGTGGCGGGGTAGTCCGCTGTGTCTGGGGCTAAGGCTCCGGTTGTGACTGCTTCGGTGTTTGCTGCGTAGTCGCACGCCGTGCATCGCACGAAGGTGTCTTCACCCACCTCGATGGGGGCGAGGAACTCTTCACTCATCGAGCCGCCCATGGCGCCGCTCATCGCTTTCACGATGGCGTAGGGGAGACCAAGGCGCTGAAAAATACGTTCGTAGGCATCGCGATGGTCGTTGTAACTCTTGGCCAAGCCTTCGTCATCAATGTCGAAGGAATAGCTGTCCTTCATCAAGAATTCGCGTCCACGGAGAAGACCGGCGCGGGGGCGAGCCTCGTCTCGGTACTTGGTTTGGATCTGATACAGCGACACCGGAAGGTCTTTGTAACTGCTGTAGAGGTCCTTCACGAGAAGGGTGAACATCTCTTCGTGGGTGGGGCCGAGAAGGAAATCGGCACCTTTACGGTCCTTTAGGCGAAAGAGATTGTCGCCATATTCAGACCAGCGTCCGGTGGCTTCATACACATCGCGAGGCAAAAGGGCTGGAAAATGCACTTCTTGAGCCCCAATGGCATCCATTTCTTCACGAACGATGTTTTCCACCTTGCGCAGGACCCGCCAGCCCAAGGGGAGCCATGTGTAGCCACCGGGGGCGGCCCGGCGGATGTAGCCGGCTCGGACCAGCAGGCGGTGGGACGGCACTTCCGCATCGGAAGGGTCATCTCGAAGGGTACGAACGAAGAGGTGTGAGAGGCGAAGCATTAGAGCGAAACCTTAGTTCTGATGGCTATCATTGAAGCCGTCCTTTGAAGTTCGGTGAACCGGAGGCACGGGTACCCCCCGTGCCTTTTGTTCTGTTAGAGCCAAGTTTTTGGCAGGAGAGGTGAGTTATATGTCCGACAGCGTCACAGACACCATCTCGACCATGCTTGCTCCGATTCTGGCCGACCTCAAATTGGAACTATATGACCTTGATTTCAACGGTGGAATCTTGAAGGTCACTCTTGATACTCCCGCTGGCCAGCCTGCCGGAGTCGATATTGATCAGATCGCTCTTGTTACGCGCCTCCTTGGCCGCGAACTTGATCACAATGAAGACGCAGTCCCTGGTCGGTTCACTCTTGAAGTCACCAGCCCAGGTCTCGAGCGCGTTCTTCGCACTCCACACCACTTCAATCGTGAAGTCGGCAAGGACGTCACGATTCGTTTCACATCTGAATTCAACGGTCGCCGTCGTCTCGCCGGTCTCTTGGTTGCTGCTACCGACACCACAGCATCAGTTCGTGTTGCTGACACAGCAGAAACAATTGAGTTTCCCTTGTCCATCGTTGACAAGGCAAAAACGGTTTTCGTATGGGAATCACAGCCCAAGCCAAATTCAAAGGAAGCGCTCGCTAAGCGTGCAGCATCCGACAAGAACGCATCAATGCATCAACAGGAGGCCAGCACACAATGAGCAACCTTGATATGTCCGAAGCAGTACGCATGCTTGCC
>WLHL01000048.1 GCA_009702755.1 Actinomycetota bacterium | reverse complement strand
GCTCGAAGGCCACTTTGGGCAGCCAAGAGCGCCAGCGAGCCTGCCACTGCGGATTTCCCCACGCCGCCTTTGCCAGCAACAATGAGGACACGCTGTGCCGTGAAAAAGTGGTGTGGTTCCATAACGCAAGGAGAGACCTTTGAGGGTAGGCGCAAAAAGACGCATCATGTGCGGACTTGGTCTGGTTCTTGTCGGACCAGTGATGGGAGTCCTGACGGCCAATGGCGCGCAGGCTTCCACAGGTGCAGAGAAATTGGCGCCAGTTGACGTCGTTGAGGTCAGTGGCATTGTCGACGCCATCGTCGCGCAGAGCATTGGCGAGTCGATTGAGCGCTCGCAGAACAATGGTGCACAAGCTGTGGTGCTGCAGTTCAACACCAAGGGTGCAGTTGTTGGTCGTGATCGCATGGCAGAGATTGCGACTGCAATTCAGGAGTCAAAGATTCCTGTTGCCATCTGGGTCGGGCCGAGCGGCTCGCGTGCCTATGGCCTTCCTGCACAGTTACTTGCGGTTGCAGACGTGACTGCCATGGCGCCAGGTGCGCGCATGGGCCGTACCGGAACGATGTTGACTGTTAACGGAAAGCCTCTGAGCTTCGGCGCAGCCGACGATGCGATCTATGCAAAAACACTTGGGTTCCTTGAAGCACGTGAACAGGATGTATTGAAGTTTTCGACAGACGACCGTGGCGTGCCGGTGTTGCGCAACATGTTGTTTGCACTTGATGGTTTGACCATTCGCGGCACAACTCTCGACACCGTTGCAGACGTGTTGGACAAGAACGGTCAAGTCATTCGTGAGGCAACAACTGTTCGCTTCTTTAAGTTGGGATTGATGCCTCGCTTGTTGCATACGGTTGCTAGCCCGCCATCGGCATATCTGTTGACCACCATTGGCCTTGCACTATTGATCTTTGAGTTCTTTACTGCGGGTATCGGCATCGGTGCGTTTGTTGGATCCGTGTGCTTGGTTCTTGGAACGCTTGGCATGGGGGCTCTCCCCATGAGTGGCTTTGGCCTGACTTTGTTGATTCTTTCGATGATTGCGTTTGCAATCGACGTACAAGTCGGCGTGCCGAGATTGTGGACTGGTCTAGGGCTAGTTGCCTATATAGGGGCATCGTTCACGATGTTCCGAAGTGTTGATGGTCTCACGATGCGACCGGGGTGGTTATCGCTCCTGGTGTGCATTGTGGGTGTCGCACTGACGTTCATTGTCGGCATGCCATCGATGGTGCGCACGCGATTTGCGACACCAACAATTGGTCGCGACAACTTGGTGGGCACCACCGGCGTCGCAGTCGGCGACGTGAACCCAGAAGGAATCGTTTTGGTTGATGGTGCGCAATGGCGTGCACGCACAAACCGTGCGACTCCATTAGCAAACAATGCTGAGATTCGTGTTGCAAGCATTGACGGCATCACCTTGCAGGTGGAACCACTTGAAGGTGCTGCTCGCGATTATCGAGAGGCGCGTAAGTCGCAGTAGCGGCCATGTTTCTTCTCATCATTTCTCTTGTGGTGGTTCTGCCACTGATTGAGTTGTATTTCATCGTCCAAGTAGGCCAAGAACTTGGGTTGATTCCGACGGTTGCATTGCTCATTGTGATTTCGGCAATCGGCTCAGCATTGGTGAAGCGCGAAGGCATCAAGGCGTTTCGCCGCTTTGTGGTGGCCGCACAGACCGGCGATGAACTGACGAAAGAGATTGCAAACGGTGTGTGCATTCTTGCTGCAGGTGTTTTCTTACTTGCTCCTGGATTCATCTCTGACATCCTGGGAATCGCTCTGCTGTTATCCCCGGTTCGTTTAATGATTGTGCGATTCGCAAGCCGGCGCATCCATGGGAAGACCACAGTGATACGCAGTACACACTCGGGACCTAGGGTGGAAAACAGGGGATATCTGTCAGAGTCGAATGACGTGATTGATGTTGAACCGCACGAAGGGGATGATGAGCGGTGAGCGATACGTCAAGTGAAGAGTTTGATCCGACCACTGTGCCGGTGAAGCCAGCGGCAACGGTGTTGTTGGTGCGTGATGCAGATGCAGGCGGTGTTGAAGTGTTCATGCTTCGCCGCACATTCAATGCGGCTTTCGCAAGCGGCATGTTTGTCTTCCCCGGAGGCAAAGTTGACGACGTCGACGGTGTTGATGAAATTGCCGAATTATGTGATGGCCTTACCGACGCCCATGCAAGTTCGTTGCTGGGAATTGCAAACGGTGGTCTTGCCTATTGGGTCGCCTGCATTCGTGAATGTTTTGAAGAAGCGGGTGTGTTGCTCGCTCGTCACGAAACAACCGGTGATGTTGTTCGCTTCGATGATGAGGCAATAGCCAAACGATTCGAAGTTGAGCGCGAGAACATTCACGACGGGTCTGTGGCGCTTCTTGATTTATGTAAGCGTGAAGGTCTTCGTCTCACAACAGATGACATTCACTACGTGAGCCATTGGATTACGCCCATGGGTGAGAAGCGCCGATTTGATACACGCTTCTTCATTGCACGCGCACCACAGGCCCAAGAGCCGTTGCATGACGATGGCGAAACGATTGAGAGTTTCTGGATTAGCCCACAGGAAGCAATTGAGCGCGCGCACGAAAAAGACTTGATGTTGATGCCTCCAACAAAAGCAAACATTGAGTTTCTGTTGCCATTCAAAACTGCCGATGAAGTGTTGGCTGCAGCTGCTCAGGTGGGAATGCCCCAAACAATTCTGCCGAAGTTGAAGATCGACTCAGATGGTCGAGTCGTCGGAATCGCTATGCCTGGGGATCCGGAGTACGCCGTACTGTGACGCCGACCGCGACATCTTCGTCGCGTGCAGAGCATCCGTTCATGTCGTCGTTGTCTGGCGTTTCTTCAATGATGCGTGCAGCAATTCGAGAGAACACTTCGGCTGCTTTACCAATGCCATCGAGCACAACTGGTTGACCCGCATCGCCACCTGCAGCAACTGTTGGTTCAATCGGTACTTGACCCAAAAGCTCCACACCAATTTCGTCGGCCAATGCTTGACCGCCACCGGTGCCGAACAATGCGTATGACTCGCCATGGTCGCACTCGAAGGCACTCATGTTTTCAATCACGCCTGCAACGCGCAAGAAACTGCGTCGTGCCATGTCGGCGGCGCGGATTGCCACCTTCTGTGCAGACACTGCAGGTGTAGTGACAATAAGAAGATCGGTGCGAGGCAACATACGTGCAAGACCCATTTGTACGTCACCGGTGCCAGGCGGCATGTCGATGACGAGATAGTCAAGGTGTCCCCACTGCACGTCATTTAAAAATTGCTCGACAGCTTTTGTGAGCATGAGTCCGCGCCACATCAGAGCAGTTCCTTCGTCTTCGACCAACATGCCAGTTGAGACAACTTTGAGAAGTCCGTCGCCGACGCGACGTTCGTTCGGCATGATCATCGGCTTGTCGCGACCATCAATCTTTTGCGCCTCAAGACGGTCGGGCATTCCCAACATGCGAGGAATGGAGAAGCCCCAGATATCTGCATCGAGCACGCCAACGGTTTTGCCGGCGGCGGCAAGAGCGGCGGCAAGGTTCACGGTGACGGACGACTTGCCCACGCCACCTTTGCCACTTGCGATGGCAAGGATGCGCGCTCCGGTGGGCACTGCGGTGTCGGTGGCGTTCTCGCGAGCATTCCAGCGGGCACGAGACATAACGGCTGTGCGCTCATCGGCGGTCATCTCGCCCCAGTCAATCTTCACCTTCTGTACCCAGGGGTGCACTTCAAGGCGGCTACGAATGTCCTTTTGAATCTGGGCGCGCAGGGGGCAGCCACGGATGGTGAGCTTGACCCCAATGGTCACAATGCCGTCAGCCATGGTGATGTCCCCGGCCATTCCTAGGTCGACAATGTTGTCGCCCAGTTCTGGGTCGATGACAGCACGGAGGAGGTTACGGACCTCTTCCTCGGTGGGCGCTGGGGGAACTCTCTGGCTCACAAAATGAAGTGTACGGCGGTATCGGAAATGCCGTTAGGCATGCCTAGTATGAAGGCAACCCGGATCCTTTTTGGAGGTCATCATGATCACTCTCACAGATGTTGCAGCAAAGAAAGTCGCAGAGCTTCTCGCTGAAGAAGGCGCACAAGATCTTGCACTTCGCGTTTCCGTGAAGAGCGGTGGCTGCTCAGGCTTCTCGTACGATATGTACTTCGATGGCGACATCGCAGCAGATGACGTCACCCTCACATTCGGCGATGTCAAGGTCGTTGTCGACCCAGCATCAGCTCCAATGCTTGAAGGTGCAAGCCTCGACTTCAAGAACTCTCTCACCGAGCAGGGCTTCTCAATCTCCAACCCGAACGCACAGCGTTCATGCGGTTGCGGTAAGTCGTTTAGCTGATTCCCGCGGCTGCGAGAACTTCTCGTAGTTCTCTTGCATCAAAGATCGCATCCAGTCGATCTATCTGAACACCTTGTGCATCAGTGATGTACAACAACGGTTCATAGCTGAGTTTGTATGCCTGCACTGCGGGCGATGCCTCTGTTGCTGTTTTGTCTTTGTACACGTCTGCATGAACAAAAACTGCTTTGTTTTCAAGGATTTTTGAGATCTCAATGAGCGCATCAAGGCCTGGTGCACATGTTCCTGTTTTGCAATACGCAGGTGTTCCAATGAGATACACAACGGGCTTTCCACTCTTCAACGCTTCGGTCAATGTCATCGAATGGAATGGGCATGTGCCTTCAGGTCGTGTACAAATCGGATTCACGCCGCGTGCATTGTCAACGGTTGGCGTATCGAATGGTGGAAGAGGATCTCCCACTTTGGGCATGGGCACATCACTGGGCTTCAACACTTGGAAAGTGACTTCCGTGTCGGGGGCAATGTCGAGAGTGAGGACATAGATGCCCTCTTTCTTGATGTTGAAAACAAACGGCCAATACGGAACAGACATGTTTTCGTCGTAACGCTGTGCAGTGACTGAATCGAGAATCACGTCTCCGGTTTCACTATCAATCACTTTTGCCGTGAGTTCATCAGGCAGGGTGACTGTGCCATCGGTACCGAGAACTCCTGATTTGTCGGCGAGGGAAAGGGGAAGGCGGACCTTGCCGGGAACGATTGATTCGGGGGAGAAGCGCTTGGCGATTTGAAGGGATCCGTCGAGGCCCTTGAGCACGTCAGTTGAGCCTGTGCCGCCGGAGCCAGACCCACCGCCGCAGGCTGCCAAAACAGCCCCCGCTCCCATGGTTGCGGACAGGGCAAAAAACTGTCGACGGCTAAACATCTGCGAGGGATTCATTGGTCTCAATCGTACGCCCGTCCAATGGGTGCGTAGGATTAGGGGTATGGCAGCTCCCGCACATCCTCCATATACCCCCATCGTTCGCGCCGGAGATTGGGTCATCGTTTCTGGTCAGCTCGGAATGAAAGACGGCGCCATTGTGCCCGGCGGTGTTCGCGCTCAGACGCAGCAGGCCGTGATCAACCTCAAGGCTCAGTTGGCCACCATGGGTGCCACCATCGATGACATCGCAAAGACTCTGTGCTTCCTCACCGACATGGACACCTTCCCAACATTCAATGAGATGTATGCAGCAGGTTTTGGCAAGGCTCGCCCTGCACGCAGCACCATCGGCGTGAAGGAACTTCCGTTCGGCGGCGCAGTGGAGATCGAAGCTTGGGCATTTCTGCCTGTTGCGGCGAAGAAGCCAGCCAAGAAAAAAGCTGCGAAGAAGAAAGCGGCAGCAAAGAAGGCTGTTGCGAAAAAGGCTCCTGCAAAGAAGAAGGCGGCAGCGAAGAAAGCTGGCGCAAAGAAAGTCGTGAAGAAGTCTGCTGCCAAGAAAGCAGCACCAAAGAAGTCGGTCAAGAAGTCCGCTGCAAAGAAGAAGAAGTAGTCACATGCCTGGTCCATTGATTCTCGTTGTCATCCTTTTGAGTTTCCCCATCATCGTTGGTCTGTCAACGGCCGCCCTCGCTGGTGTGATCGGATATTTTCTTAACCGGGATGCTGAAATCCGTTACGAAGGCAGCGAGCTTCTCGACACGAACATCTGAGTTCGCTCAGTCGTTAGGTCACTTTCATGTCTGCTGACCTGCTAATTCATAACGCGTTATTAGTAGCAACGGTTGATGCAACACGTCGTGAAATTCCTGGTGGCTGGATTGCAATCACGAACGGTCTGATTTCTGGTGTTGGTTCTTCAGTTGATCCAATGCCTGATGCGACGCAACGCATTGATGCATCGGGTTGTTTGGTAACGCCAGGCCTCATCAACACGCACCACCACTTGTACCAAAACCTCACGCGTGCGTATCCACCGATGACATCGTCACCACTGTTCGGTTGGCTGCAGACACTGTATCCGTTGTGGCGCGCGTTGAATGAAGAAAGCGCGCATGTTTCCGCATGGATTGGTTTGGCAGAACTGGCACTCTCCGGTTGTACCACTTCGACAGATCACTTGTATTTGCATCCACGTAACGGTGGAGACTTACTGAGTGCAGAGATTGCTGCAGCGAAAGATTTAGGAATTCGTTTCCATCCGACGCGTGGTTCGATGTCGTTGTCACAAAAAGATGGTGGCCTGCCGCCTGATGATGTTGTGCAAGAAGATGATGAAATTCTTGCGTTGTCACAAGTGGCAGTGGAGCGCCATCATGATCGCTCGTTTGGTGCAATGACTCGTATTGCGCTTGCACCATGTTCACCTTTCAGTGTCACCAAGGATTTAATGATTCGTTCTGCAGAACTTGCAGAGAAACTTGATGTTCGTTTACACACACACTTTGCGGAGAACGCAGAAGACGATGATTTCTCTATTGCAACGTTTGGCTGCCGGCCCTTTGAATACTTGAAAGAAGTCGGTTGGTTGAGTAACCGCACATGGGTGGCGCATTGTGTGATGCCCAATGATGAAGAGATTGTGCAATTAGGTGCTGCTGGTATTGGTGCTGCGCATTGCCCGTCATCAAACATGATTCTCGCGTCAGGTATTTCGCCAGTTGTTGATCTGCGCAAGGCTGGCGTACACGTGGGGCTTGGCGTTGATGGTTCTTCAAGCGCCGACTCTGCATCACTGTGGTTAGAAGCGCGCACTGCAATGTTGTTGGGCAAGTTGAAGAGTGGTGCTGATGCAGCAGATGCGCGCATGGCATTGGAAGTTGCAACGATTGGTGGCGCTGGGTGTTTAGGTCGTCTTGGTGAGATTGGTCAGATTGTTGTGGGCCAAGTAGGTGACCTTGCGATTTGGGATCTGACAGGTATTCAATTCGCCGGCGCAATTGCAGACCCTGTTGAAGGGTGGTTGCGTTGTGGCCCAACAGGTGCGCGCGACACGATTGTGCACGGCAAGGCTGTTGTGCGCAACGGACAACTAGTCAGCACCAAGGTGGAAGAGATGTTGAAGTCTCACACCAAGCTCGCTGCAGAGATGCAGAATCTCACAAGTTAACCCTCTGCTGCGCTGATGCTCTTTGAGCCCAGTGACTGATTTGAATTAACTCCTGAAACTTGGGCTACTGTCCTCTAAATGTTTCTACTCTCTTTTGGGATCATCGCAATTGTTATTGCGCTTGCAACAGGAACTGAGTTACCCGTTCCGTTAGTTGAATTCCTTGATGAATATGTGCGGAATGATGGAACGTCGACGGATCAGTATGTCGCACTGGCGTTCCTAGTAGGAATGTTTGCAGCAATAAGTCCGGGGCGACTGCTGCTGCGATACTTCTCAACTGTTGTCCATGAACTTGGTCATGCATTTATGGCGGGCGCTCTTTTCGCCCGACCTAAGCAGATTCATATTCATCCAAGTTCATCGGGTTTGGCCATCTATGAACTGTCGCCGAACTGGGGTCGATTTCGAGCATCCCTTGTTTCCGCAGCGGGCTATCCCGCTCAAAGCATTGCTGCAGTGGCCGCAATTCAGGCGATTCAAATGGGGAGGTCAATTGCTTGGGCGATCTTCTCTGTAGCGGTGCTTTCTCTCGCAATACTTCTTCTGATTCGAAACTTGTGGGGAATTGTGTGGACAAGTGCAGTAGTGGGTGGCTGCTATTACGCATTTGACAAAGTTTCAAGCGATGTTGTCGGCGCAGTGGTAGCTGGCATTGCTGGGTTCTTGGTGATTAACGGTGTTCAATTTGCCTGGATGCAAGTGACTTTGGTGCGTCGGGCTCCTGGCAGCGGAGTGGACGCAGAATCGATTGCACGGTTTACAAGAATTCCTGCAGGGCTCATCGCATGGGGGCATCTGGTGACTTGTTTAGGACTGGGATACATCGCTGGTGATCTAGCGATTGGTCCTTATTGGGATTCAATTAGTGAGTGGATTGCTGAGTTCTACTAGAAGGTTTTTTTGTTCAATTGAATCTCTGGATTCAGTTTGATGATAATCATCGATCCCAATCCCAATCTTCGGGTAATTCTGAACCGTCATCGGGTCCGATGTCGCAGTAGTCAGCGATGTCATCGCATGCCCATGCTCCAGAATCACAAAGATCCTCTGCGCTGTCACAGTCAACTTCTTCGTCCGTGCTCGTGGGGTCATCACCGAAGTTCGGTAATCCGCTTCCTGGACTAATGACGGGGACAGAGGGATCACGGAAACCGATGGTGTCAGTAGGGGCCTCCGTGATTGAGGGTGCTCTAGGAACGGTGTCAGGAGGGATGGTCTCCAAACAAGCAGATAGTGAAAAAAGAGCAAAGACACAAAGGAGGCCATAGGAAAGTGACCATGTTCGATTTGCGCTGAAGGAGTGACCTGATTTCATGTATGACTACATTGACTCCCAATTAGACAAATGATTTCAAGCACACTAGTCATGCCATAGACGGAGCACCCGAGTGAGATACGAAAATTGGCTCATGTTGAGTCCTCGTGGATGTCAGGCCAATAGCCTGACGCAATGAACTTGTTCGGAGAAGTAGTCATCACGATGCTCGTGATCATGGACCCACCTGGGAACACGCCGATCTTTCTCTCTGTTACGAAGAACCTCACGGAGAAGGAACGTCACCGCGCTGCCTATTTGGCGGTCGCAACTGCGTTCTTCGTGATTTCATTGTTTGCCATTGGTGGTCAGAGCATTCTGAATTATCTAAATGTTTCCGTGCCAGCAATGCAAGGCGCAGGTGGACTATTGCTCCTTCTTGTTGCCCTGCAGTTGCTGTATGGCAAAGGCCAGGAAGATGCCTTTGAATCGGCAACACCAGAGCAACGTACTTCTGTTGCAATGGTTCCTCTTGGAACGCCGTTGCTGGCTGGTCCGGGCGCGATTGTGGCAACCATCGTGTTCTTCAAGCGCACAGACAATGTCGCCGAGTGGTTCAGCGTGCTGGGAGGCATGGCAGTGGCCTTGTCGATTTCACTTTTTGCTTTGCGTTTCAGCGGCTTTGTGGTGAAGATCTTCCGCCCAGCTGGAGTTGTGTTGCTTGCGCGCGTTGCGGGCATGTTGCTCGCCGCAATTGCGGTTCAGATGATTGCAAACTCAGTCACCGCTTTTGTACAAGCGGCGTAAAGCTTTAGCTGCCCCAGCGACCTTGACCGAAGCGATAACCCACAGAACGCACGGTCTGGATCAGGTTGGCGTGTTCTTCACCCAACTTGGCACGCAAACGACGCACATGAACGTCCACCGTGCGAGCACCGCCGTAGTACTCATAGCCCCACACGCGTGACAACAGCATCTCTCGCGTAAACACCTTGCCGGGGTTTTGTGCGAGGAACTTCAACAACTCATACTCCATGAACGTGAGATCAAGGGATGCTCCATTGAAACTTGCCTGATACGTCTCGAGGTTGAGCACAAGTCCAGAATGCTCGACAAGTTCTGGTCGTGCCGCAGCACCTTCAGCATTACCGGAGAACAAGTGACGCAAGCGGGCTTCTAATTCACGCGGATGAAATGGTGTGATGCAGAAGTCGTCAAATAAGTCATCGCGCAATTCAAGATCAGATAACTGTGCGCCCGATACGAGAAGCAACACGGAGTTGACAGGGTTGTCGCGCTTGCGCACCGCACGAGCAAATGCCCATGCCGCCTCCGATTCTTCATCACACGCGATGATGGCGCCCATCCAGCCATTCTTTGGCTCTGTTTTGATCGCTTCATCTGCACCAGACACGGCCTTCCATCGGTACCCACCCATGTCAAGGGTGCGCGCCAAATCAGGTGACGGTGTTCCTGGGAAGACAACGATCATGTCGGATGAAGCCATGGTGTGATTACAGCGACTTTAAGTAGCGGTTGAGTTCGAACGGAGTGACTTGGGTTTTGTATTCCATCCACTCACGACGCTTGTTGCGAAGGAACCAATCGAACATGTGCTCACCAAGAGTTTCGCGCACAAGCTCTGATTGTTCCATCACCTTCAACGCATCGTTGAGTGATTGCGGAAGCTGATGAATGCCCAACTTTGCAAGATCCGCATCGTCCATCTGAAAGAGATTCGCATCAGCTTCTGCTGGCAGTTCGTAGCCTTCGCGGATGCCCTTCATGCCTGCAGCGAGGATGACGGAAAACGCAAGATATGGGTTACATGCAGGGTCTGGCGAACGGTATTCAAGGCGCGTGGCACTGGGGTTTCCGCGCTTTGGAATAGGGACACGAATGAGTCCACTGCGGTTGTTGCGTGCCCAACTGATGTGCACAGGTGCTTCGAAACCAGGAACCAAACGCTTGTAGCTATTGACGGTTTGGTTTGTGATTGCTGTGATCTCAGCAGCATGTCGCAACAAGCCGGCCATGAAAGCTTTTGCATCAGCAGACAAATTGTTCTGATCATCAGCGGAGTAGAACGCGTTCTCATCACCCTTGAAGAGTGAGACGTGAAGGTGCATGCCCGAACCCTGCACACCTTCAAGCGGCTTTGGCATAAACGTTGCATGCACGTTGTGCATCGCTGCAATCTCTTTCACGATCATGCGGAATGTCATGACAGAGTCAGCCATGGACAATGCATCGGTATGACGCAAATCAATCTCTTGCTGGCTTGGTGCATCTTCGTGGAATGAATACTCCACAGGAATGCCCATCACTTCAAGTGTGCGAATTGTTTCTTTACGAAGTGACGATGCAACGTCGGTCGTTGTGAGATCAAAGAAGCCACCTTCATCAAGCGGAACAGGCAACTCGCCACGCTTCGGAGTTTCAAAGTAGAAGTACTCCATGTCGGGAGCGATGAGGAATTCATAACCCTGTGCGCGAGCAGCATCGAGAGTGCGTCGCAAAATTTGACGAGGGTCACCACCAAAAATAGATCCGTCAAGATTGTGAATGTCGCAGAACACACGAGCTTCTGCCGACTTGTTGTCCACCCATGGAAGAACCTCAAATGTGTTGGGATCCGGAATCGCAAGAACATCAGACTCTTCGGTGCGTGAATAGCCGTCGATAGAAGAGCCATCGAAGGTCATGCCGTCATTGAGAGCGTTCTCTAACTCCGCTGGGCTGATGGCGAAGCTCTTGAGCGTGCCGAGCACATCGGTGAACCAGAGGCGTACGAGACGCACTCCTCGTTCTTCTACTGTGCGTAAGACATAGTCACGGTGTTGATCAAGCATGTCGCTCATTCCTTCAGTCTGCCCCGATTGAGGGGCAATGGGCTACTGAGAAAGCAAAACGGGGGACCTTTCGGCCCCCCGTCTCACAAAGTGTGTGTTTTCTGGGCTTAGCCGCAGACAGTCTCAAGGATGAGACGGGTGACTGTGTAGGGGTCAACGTTTGCGTTTGGACGACGGTCCTC
>WLHL01000047.1 GCA_009702755.1 Actinomycetota bacterium | reverse complement strand
GTCACGGATCCGCCGGTCACTGTGTACCCAGGCTTGCCCATGATGACGGCTGACAATGTGCTCTTGCCTGCACCGTTCGGGCCCATGATTGCGTGTACTTCTCCGGAATTGATCTCGAGGTCAATACCCTTCAAGATTTCCTTATCGGCGACTTCAGCAGTCAAGCCTGTGATTTTCAATGTGCTCATTGCGCACCATCCTTTGATTCAACAACAACGTTTCCGTCAACAACAGACGCAGAGAAAACAGCAACGGGCTTTGTTGCTGGCAATGCGTCAGGAATACCAGTTTCCAAACTGAATGCGCTTCCGTGCTTGAAACACTCGATGTGCTTTGTCTCACACATCACAGTGCCCTCCGACAACGACACATTGGCGTGACTGCATACATCAGCAACAGCGAAGACTTCATCTTCAATGCGGACAACAGCTACGGCAACACCGTCGACCATCACGCGTTGCGCTTCACCGGACTTCAAGTCCTCAAACTTTGCAACGATGCTCATTGTGCAGCTTCTTCGCGGCGCAACTTCTCAGCGATCTCAGCTTCAAGTGCGGTGGTGTCCACATTCGATGGCAAACGATCAAGAACATCCTTGAAGAAACCGAACACAACAAGACGCTCTGCGACTTCAGGCGAAATGCCACGGCTCTCTAAGTAGAAGCGCTGCTCTTGGTCGATGGAACCGACGGTGCTTGCATGGCTGCACTTCACTTCGTTGGTTTCAATCTCCAAGTTGGGCACGCTCTCTGCCCATGCGCCTGCACCCAAGGTGAGGTTGCGGTTTGTCTGGAATGCTTCGGACTTACCAGCGTTCTTTTCAATACGGATGAGGCCGGTGTACACGCTGCGTGCGCTGCCACCCACGGCACCCTTGAACAAGAGGTCGCTGTAGGTACGTGGTGCTTCGTGGCGCTGCAGTGTACGAAAGTCGTGCATCTGCGTGCCACTGGCAAAGTACAACGCGAGTTGCTGAGCATTTGCGCCCGATTCCACGAGGCGAACTTCTGCACGAACACGCGCATAGTCACCACCGAGAGCAACAGTGTTCAGACGAGTGTTGGAGTCGCGATGGCCCACTGTTTGCTGGTGAGCAATCATCCATGTGCGCAAGCCCAACTGATTGATGCCGACGTAGTTGACATTGGCACTTGCTGCTGAACGAATCTCCAGAACAGGAACAACAAGAGACTTCACATTGTCATTCGAGATAAAGCGTTCGACGACAGTGACTTGGCTCTCTGGCTCTGCATCAATCACCAAACGTGGATACGTCACAATTCCATCATCTTCGATGTGATGGATGATCTCAATGACTCCATCAACAGCAACGCCCTTCGGAATGCGCAACGAAATCGTCTCGGCGTTCGAAGCATTGAGTTCTGCGAACACATCGGGTGTGCCGTTCATTGCAATGCCGGCGAGAGAATCCTTCACGCGAACTGCATCAAGACCAACAGTCTCGGTACGGGCTTTGCCAAGTGCGAATGATCCAAGGTCAAGTTCGGCAATACGGCTGTAACGCCAAATCTCTTCTTCGGTACTGGGGAGTGCGGGGGTTGTATTCATGAATCTGCTACTTCTTCTTACGCCACCAACGGCGCTTCTTCGACTGTTCTTTTAAGACTTCTTCAACGGTTTGTGCACTGATGGAGTTGATGATTTCACTCGCCGCGTCAAGGACTGCTGCTGCGGATCCGTCACCCAAGCCGGGCACTTCTGGCGGAGTGGGTGGTGCGATGGCCGTGCCATGCACCCATGCAACATCAGCTAACCGACGTGCATACCCTTCGCATGGGTCTGGACAACGCCACGGTGCTTCAGGAGCAAGATTGAGATTGCACTTTCGTACTGCATCACCATTTGCATAGGTGCGGCTCTCATAGTTCTTGCATTCCGTCCGCATCGGCATAACGAAGACCCATTGGCTGAATCAGCCGATGGAACCTTCCATCTGCAACTCAATCAGACGGCTCCACTCCACTGCGTATTCCATTGGCAATGTGCGGGTCACTGGCTCGATGAAGCCATTGACCACCATGCTCATTGCAGCTTCCTGCGTGAGGCCACGGCTCATGAGATAGAACAACTGCTCATCAGCAATCTTCGAAACGGTTGCTTCGTGTCCGATCTCTGCGTCCTTCTCGCCCACTTCCATGTATGGGAATGTGCGGCTTTCGCTTTCGCCATCAAGAATGAGTGCGTCGCACTGCACGTGGCTCTTGCATCCGTAGGCACCTTCTTCAACGCGAACGAGTCCGCGATAAGCAGTGATGCCACCGTCTTTGCTGATCGACTTGGAAACAATCTTTGATGAAGTTTCTGGTGCAGCATGCACCATCTTTGCGCCAGCGTCCTGATGCTGACCAGCACCTGCATACGCAACTGACAACACTTCACCTGTTGCCTTCGGGCCGACCAAGTACACGCTTGGGTACTTCATGGTGAGCTTGGATCCGATGTTGCCATCGATCCATTCCATGTGACCTTCTGCTTCAACACGAGCACGCTTGGTGACCAAGTTGTACACATTTGGTGACCAGTTCTGAATGGTCGTGTAAGTCACGTGTGCAGATGGCTTCACAACAATCTCAACAACAGCTGAGTGCAATGAGTCGCTGGTGTACACCGGTGCGGAGCAACCTTCGATGTAGTGAACCTTTGAACCCTCGTCAGCGATGATGAGCGTGCGCTCGAACTGACCAGCGTTTTCCGAATTAATGCGGAAGTACGCCTGCAATGGCATTTCGCATTCGACGCCTGGTGGAATGTAAATAAATGACCCACCAGACCACACAGCTGTGTTCAACGCAGAGAACTTGTTGTCCGCTGGAGGAATCACTGAGCCGAAGTACTGCTTGACAAGGTCGGGGTACTCGCGCAATGCGGTGTCCATGTCGCAGAACAAAATGCCTTGTGCTTCAAGATCTTCACGGTTGCGGTGGAAGACCACTTCTGATTCGTACTGTGCGGTCACGCCAGCGAGGTACTTGCGCTCTGCTTCGGGAATGCCCAACTTCTCGTAGGTGAGTTTCATCTGCTCAGGAAGGTCATCCCATTCGTCCACCTGTGCCGTTGCTGGCTTCAAGTAATAGAAGATGTCCTGGAAGTCGAGGTCGGGCATGTTGTTGCCGAACCATGGCGCCATTGGCTTACGGTCGAAGATGCCCAAGCTGCGCAAGCGGTATTCAGTCATCCACTTCGGCTCGCCCTTCCACCATGAAATCTGCTCGACCACACGGTCGGAGAGTCCCTTTTCGGGTGCGAAGGCGTATTCCACCTCATCACTCCAGCCAAGGCTGTACTTACTGAGGTCAAGATCGAACGAAGTCACGGGGAGTGTCCTTTTGTCGTACTAGTCCGGCGGGTGAGCCGGGGCTATTTGCACTACCGCCATAGTAACAATTACCCCAGCCATAACCCACACGGGTTCTAGAACATCCCGACAGATAGCCTCCTACCCCTCATGGAATGTTTCGGTCTGGTCGGTCTCCCCAACGCAGGTAAGTCCTCGCTCTACAACGCCCTCACCGGCGGTGGAGCCCTGGCTGCCCCCTATGCCTTTGCCACAAAGGACCCGAACATTGGCGTCGCCAAGGTTCCCGATACTCGCCTCCTCCAATTGGCTGAGATGTCGAAGACAAAGAGCATCGTGCATGCCGCTGTCCAAGTCGTCGACATTGGCGGCCTCGTTGAAGGCGCCAGCAAGGGTGAAGGCCTCGGCAACAAGTTCCTCGCCAACATTCGTGAGGTCGATGCCATTGTGTATGTGCTGCGTGCCTTCAAAGATGACGACGTACCCGGCCCCGATGACCCTCTCGAGCATCTCCGCATTGTTGAGTTAGAGCTTGCACTCGCCGACCTTGAAACTGTCGAGACTCGTCTAAATCGTGTGAAGAAAACTGCACGCGTCGACAAGGGCAACCAAGAAGAAGCGTCTCTCTTGCAGCGCGCGTACGACGTTCTCGCTGAAGGCACCCCGATCTACCGCTCTGATCTCTCTGCTTCTGATCGCGAAGAGTTGGCGCCGCACTTCTTGCTCACCAACCGTCGCGTTCTTGCTGTGGTCAATGTGGGCGAAAACGAACTCGACACGATTCCCGCGATGGAGGCTCGCGTTCGTGCAGAATTGTGCCCACCAGGATCACGCCAGGAACACGACATTGAAGTTCTCGGCATGAGCGTGCAGATTGAATCTGAAGCTGCACAGTTGTCTGACGAAGACCGTGCCGAAATGCTCGAGGCTCTTGGCCTTGGCGAAGGTGCCCTCACAAAGATGGTGCGCTCGGCGTATCACCTCCTCGGATTACGTACGTACTTCACCACGGGTGAGAAGGAAACACGCGCTTGGACATTCCATGCCGGCGACAAAGCTCCTATCTGTGCAGGCAAGATCCACTCCGACATTCAGCGTGGTTTTATTCGCGCAGAAGTGATCCACTGGGACGAACTCGTTGAGTTGGGTTCCTGGAATGCTGCAAAAGATGTCGGCAAGTTGCGCTCTGAAGGAAAAGAATACGAATTCATCGACGGCGACGTCACCGAATTCCGCTTTAACGTGTAGTCATGTCCGCAATGGAACCCGTGTGGCTCGTCAGCGAAGGACGGGTGCTTGCCGCAGCACAGCTCGCCACTTCACGCGCTGACCTTCGTCGCGGGCTTCTTGGTGTCACCTCTGTGGACGAACCTCTTGTACTGGTGCCATGTTCTTGGGTGCACACCATTGGCATGAAAGTCGCTATCGACGTCGCGCATGTTTCCATCGATGGACTCGTTCTTCACACTGCAACATTGAAGCCGTGGCGCATTGGTGCCAGGAATAAGCAGTCACACATGATTGTGGAAGCTGCTGCAGGTTCCTTTGAACGATGGAACCTCGGTGTCGGTTCCCCACTCGAGGTGCGTTATGTCCAATCTTGACGACGTCTCCTCCATCGTGCATGCCGGCTTGTGGCTTGTCGCCACGCCCATCGGCAATCTTGATGACATTTCGCCTCGTGCCGTATCGGTCTTGCGCGCAGCTCGTGTGATCTGTTGCGAAGACACGCGACACAGCGGTTCATTACTAAAGCGCATCAATGCGACACCTGAGCGTCTCATTGTTGCTAATGATCACACCGAGCACGATGCCATCGAAGAAGTGATGGCATTACTTGCAGCAAACGAAGTGGTTGCAGTCATTAGTGACGCAGGAACACCCGCCATCAGTGACCCAGGCGAACGGCTCGTGCGTGCTGCAGTCGCAGCAGGTCATCCGGTACACGCCACTCCGGGCCCTGTTGCATTTGTTGTTGCAGCAACAATCAGCGGTTTGCCCACTGATCGCATTGCATTTGATGGTTTCCTCCCTCGCAGTGGCGCAGAACGACGTGAACGACTCACCGAGGTCGCCCGCGAACGCCGCACCACCGTGCTCTATGAAGCACCGCATCGTTTAGAGAAGACATTGGTAGACCTCGCAGCTGCATGCGGTTCTGATCGTCTAGTTGCGCTCACTCGAGAACTCACCAAGATGCACGAAGAAGTGTGGCGTGGAACCGTGAACGATGCCATTGAACACTCACGCACTGTTGCACCGCGTGGTGAGTATGCAATTGTCATTGCGCCAGCCACCAATACCGAAGTAGAAGTAACAGACGAGGAAATTGTTCGTGAACTTGCTGAACGCACTGCAAAAGGCCTCAGCAAACGTGATGCAATTGACGAAGTAACAGCAGCATTCGGAGTCGCACGAAAGCGTGTCTATGCAATAGCGGTGGGATCATGACGAACACACAATCAACAGCAGCATTCTTTGACCTCGACCGCACGTTGATTGCGGGCTCTTCTGCATTTGTCTTTGCACGTGCTGCACGAGACGCCGGTTACATCCGGATTCAAGACTTTGTACCCGATGTTGTTCGTGCACTGAAGTTTCAATTTCTCGGCTCCAGCGACGAATCAAGCCACGGTGTTCGTGATCGCATCCTGTCCCGCGTCGGCGGAATGAATCAATCGGACCTCGTAGGACTGAACGAACTTGTCTTGCCCGAACTACTTGGCCTCATCCGTCCTGAAGCTCGCGCACTTCTTGATCAGCACCATGCAGCAGGTCGCGAAACATGGATTGTGTCGGCATCACCCATCGAACTTGTGGAGCCACTTGCTATTGCACTCGGCATGACAGGCGGTATTGGCACAAAGGGTGAAGTGGACAACGGCGTGTACACCGGCCGTCTTGATGGGCCCTTCTGTTACGGCGAAGGAAAAGCAGAAGCCATCACGACGCTCGCAACACAACGCAACATTGACCTCAACAATTCATGGTCGTACTCAGACTCGATGAGTGATCTTCCGATGATGGAAATTGTGGGCAACGCAGTTGCTGTCAACCCCGACGCAGAACTTGCCGCATTGTCTCGCTCACGTGGCTGGCCAGTTGTTGTGTTCGCACAACGATCAAAGATGTTGATTCGTCGCTCGTCGACAATTACCGCAGCAACAATCGGAATCGTGATTGCGTATTCCTTAGGACTGCGGCAAGGGAACAAGCGCTAACTGGCGACTCATCGCCACCACTGCTCCTGTGGAGTCCCACATCACGCCGTCTTCTTCCCAGAAACCACCCTGCACCACACGACTGCGGAATTCTGCAGCAATTGGTCCTGGAGCAGGAACACCACGAATGTGCGCGGTGAATTCAATTGTTGGCACCCAACCAATTAATCCGAAGAGATTGAACATCACTGGTGGGAATGCGTCGGCTGCGAGAAGCAAGCCCATCGTGTCCACCGGTCGTCCATCTTTGAATGCAAACCATCCACGCACGTGAGCTTCCCCTTTGGGGTTCCCTGTGGCAAAGCCTGTGTCATCGGGGTGAAGGCGCATGTCGAGACGTGAACCAAGCCCTGGCGGAAGATCAGGATTTGATGGACGCACTCCACATTCTTCAAATGGCGGAAGGTCGGGAAATGGGATCATGTTTGACTGCGGTCCAGCCGATGCATCAATGTCACCAAATGTTCCGATGCTGCGAACAATGTCCTTCCCATCGCGTGTCATGGTTCCCACAACAGTGGCGAGCCGACGTCCGGCCTTCACCACTTCGGTACGCATCTGTGCGGGGCCCGCTGGCGCTGGCGAAAGATAATGCATTGAAATCGAAACAGGATGGGCGCGTCCGCTTGCGGCACGCATTGCACTCGCCGCAAGAGCAAGCAGATACCCACCGTTGGCATTTCCGTTGATGTCCCATCGATCTTCAACAGGAGTGTCGTAGAGACCATCGCCCAGAGGAACGGCATTTATCGCATTATCGAACTCAAAAGGCATTGTTCAAGCGTACGAAAGTTGCGGTGTTGAAAACGAACCGACAACCAGTACCCGTTGTCCCGTAGCCTGAACAAGTGGGCACGTACTACCTCACCACCCCTATCTATTACGTCAACGCGCGACCACACCTTGGTCACGCGTACAGCACCATCGTTGCTGACGCCCTCGCCCGCTGGCACCGTCTGTTGGGTGATGATGTCCACTTTCTCACCGGCACCGACGAACACGGTCTAAAAATCCAGCAAGCCGCCGATGCTGCAGGCACCAGTCCTCAAGAGTTCACCGATTCCATTGCACCTCTCTTCAAAGAAGCATGGGAACGTCTCAACATCTCGAACAACGACTTCATTCGCACCACCGAGGCTCGTCACCGTGCCGGAGTCGAGAAGCTTCTCCAGGCATGTTTTGATGCCGGCGACATTGAACTCGACAAGTACAGCGGCCTGTACTGCGTGCCGTGTGAGGCGTACTTCACCGAGGACGAACTCGAGAACGGCAACTGCCCTGTTCACAAACGACCTGTTGAACACGTCGAAGAAGAGAACTACTTCTTCCGTCTCTCACGTTTTGAACAACGACTCATTGACTTCTATTCGTCACATCCTGGTGCAGTTGTTCCCGATCACCGCGTAAATGAAGTGCTTGGCTTCATTAAGCAAGGCCTGCAAGATTTCTCTGTCAGCCGCAAGACACTGACGTGGGGCATTCCCCTTCCGTTTGATAACTCTCACGTTGCATACGTGTGGTTCGACGCACTTGCCAACTACATCACCGCAATTGGCTACGGCACCGACGACGAAATGTTCAAGAAGTGGTGGCCCGTGAATCACCACGTCATTGGCAAAGACATCATCCGATTCCACAACGTGTACTGGCCTGCCATGTTGATGTCTGCTGGCATCGAACCGCCACAAGGCTGGGCTGTGGGCGGTTGGCTACTTGTTGGTGGCGAGAAGATGTCAAAGACCTCAGGCAACGTGGTCAATCCACTCGATCTCGTTGATGAAATCGGTGTCGACGGATTCCGCTATTACATCTTGTCCGATACCGGATACGGCAACGACGGCGACTTCACCTATGAAGGCCTCATCAGCCGCTACAACTCTGACCTTGCAAACAACTTGGGCAACCTTGCCGCACGTGTTGCAACAGTTGTAGGCAAGAAATGCGACGGTCTCGGCACTGCACCAGCAGCAGATAG
Source organism: Actinomycetota bacterium (assembly GCA_009702755.1). Classification (GTDB taxonomy): domain Bacteria; phylum Actinomycetota; class Acidimicrobiia; order Acidimicrobiales; family Ilumatobacteraceae; genus UBA2093. The sequence goes on along the minus strand of WLHL01000047.1, from coordinate 3,666 downwards.
CCCACTCGCGCCGATTGCACTTCAGTCCGTCAACGACACCATTGACTACTGGGACCAAGTGCAGCCATCACGCGCACTCGAAGCAACATGGCAACTCATTCGTGCAACCAATGCACACCTTGAGAACAACGAACCATGGAAAGCCGAAGCGGGTCCTGCTGTCGATGCAGTCATGGGCGACGCACTGGAAGCGTTGCGCATTGTCACGATTCTTGCGTTCCCCGCTATTCCCGACACCGCTCGTGAGATCTGGCGTCGCATCGGTATGACCACCGACATCGAACAATGTCGCATCAACACCGACACCGCTTGGGGCCAATACCTTGCAGGAAACCCAGTGGAAAAGGGTGATCCTCTCTTCCCACGTCGCACTATCGCATGAGTCACGCCATGGGTTGGACAGATACGCACTGCCACATTCACGACGACAAGATGGCGTTTGGTTCTGACGAATCCTTACAACGTGCTCGCGACGCCGGAGTCGAGCGATTCGTTGTCATCGGATGCGATGCCGAGACATGCTCTGCTGCACTCGATGTTGCATCACGACATGACGATGTGTGGGCAACAATCGGTCTGCACCCGCACGATGCAACACAAGGTGTGGCATCCATTGTTCCGTTCATCAACAAGCCACGCGTCGTTGGCATTGGCGAATGTGGTCTTGATTACTACTACGAGCATTCTCCACGCGATATCCAAATGCCCGCGTTTGCTGAACAGATTGCACTTGCAAAAGAGCACGACCTCACATTGGTGATTCACACTCGCGATGCATGGAAGGACACCTTTGATGTTCTTGATGCTGAGGGAATGCCCGCAAACACCATCATCCATTGTTTTACCGGTGGCCCCGATGAAGCACGTGCATGTCTCGACCGTGGCGCGTATCTCAGTTTCAGCGGCATTGTCACTTTCAAGAATGCAGTCGAACTTCGTGAAGCAGCCGAACTCTGCCCGATTGATCGCATTCTCGTTGAGACCGACAGCCCCTTCCTCGCGCCCGTTCCACACCGCGGACGACCAAACGAACCAGCCCACGTCGGCATTGTGGGTACTGCAATTGCTGATCTTCGTGGCCATGATGCTGCAGATTTTGCAGTTCGCACCACGGCGAACGCTCTTGCAGCGTTTCCCCGCATACATTCATAGTTAGATGGATTTCACTCGTTTCGACAGGAACCGCATGACGGTGGCAGTAATCGCGACAGCGATTCTCATTCCGCTTCTCTTTATGGCCGGTGGTCGTTCGTCGGATTCTGCTGCAGAACCCATCAAAGCCGTCACCACGACCTACGACCTCGACCTGACCGCTGACGGCATCGCCGATGCCCCAGCCAACCTTGATGGCCCCATCAGTCAAGACCCCAATGGCTCGGGCGAGATTGCCTACCCCGCCGACAACGATGGACAAATGGCCCGTGTCACTGCCTCCTACAAGCGCTTCCCGAACTCCGCAAAGACTGGTTGTTCCACCACCGCTGCACCGTTGGGTGCCACTGTCACTGTCTTGAACCTGAACAATGGCCACAAGACCCAATGCCTCAACATCAACATTGGCCCCACATCAGGCACCTTCGGCATCATCTTGAACACTTTGGTGTTTGAAGCAATCGCCGAACTTGTCGATGCGCCACTTCCTGTTGAGTTGACCTGGTGACGCTCTCTCGCGCTGATGCATCACGCCAATTGGAAGGCGCGGGTCTTCGTGCAAAGCGTGCACTCGGACAGAACTTTGTCGTCGATGCCAACACTGTGCGAAAGATGGCACGTCTTGCCAATGTTGACAACCATCGACATGTTCTCGAGATCGGAGCGGGTCTCGGTTCACTGACGCTCGCACTTGCAGAAACCGGTGCGCTGGTCACAGCTGTTGAAGTTGATGATCAACTCCTTCCATTGCTGCGCGAGAACGTTGACCCCATTGAGAACATCACTGTGGTGCATGCCGATGCAATGAAGTTGAACTGGTCCACATTGCTGGAAGGCGGGGACGATTGGGCACTTGTAGCCAACCTGCCGTACAACGTTGCAACACCACTCGTCGCTGATGTTCTTGACTTCGTGCCGCAAGTGCAACGCATGTTGGTGATGGTGCAAAAAGAAGTCGGTGAACGTTTTTGTGCGTCACCATCCACCGAGGCCTACGGCGCACTCAGTGTGAAAGTTGCATTCCACGCCACCGCGCGTATCGCAGGCATCGTGCCGCCCACCGTTTTCTTGCCGCGACCCAACGTTGATTCCGCACTGGTTGAAATCGTTCGACATAAAGAACCCATTGATGCTCAGATCAATCAAAAAGAACTGTTTTCATTGGTTCGAATGGGTTTTGCAAAGCGCCGCAAAATGTTGCGCGGTTCTCTTGCCGGCCGTGTTTCACCTGAGCAATTCGAAGAAGCAGAGATTGCACCCACTGCGCGCGCCGAAGAACTTTCTGTGTACGACTGGATGCGCCTTGCTCGCATCGTGAACGGGACTGGCCAGTGATCCAACTAGAGGCGCCAGCGAAACTCACGTTGACTCTCTCCGTCACAGGCGTACGACCTGACGGCTATCACCTCATTGATGCAGAGATGGTCGCGCTCGATATCGCCGACATCGTCACGATTACCGACGCATCTTCCACGCAGATCTCTCTTGATGGCCCGTTCGCCGACGGCATCCCCACTGATGAATCAAACCTCGTGCACAAAGCACTCGCATTGGCAGGCCGCACTGCGCACGTGCACATCACCAAGAACATCCCTCACGGCGGTGGTCTCGGTGGCGGGTCAACCGATGCCGCCGCAGTCCTTCGCTGGGCCAATTTCACCGACACCACCGCTGCTGCTCGTGTCGGTGCCGACATCGCTTTTTCTCTCACCGGCGGTCGTGCACGAGTCTCCGGCATCGGCGAAATCATCGAGCCACTGCCATTCGAACCCCGTGACATCACATTGCTGATTCCTCCGGTCCACGTCTCCACACCTCTCGTGTATTCCACATGGGATGCCATGGGAGGGCCTCGCGGCGACAATGGCAATGACCTTGAGCCAGCTGCATTGGCCGCTGTTCCCGAGTTAGCTGTCTGGCGTCAGCGCATTGCTGACTCGCTGGGGTATGCCCCATTTCTTGCAGGCTCCGGGGCTACCTGGTTCGTCAACGGCCACGTTTCCCTCAGTTCTGAGGGCCTGGACGGACTTCGGGTGGTACACACGACAACGCGCCCCGATGCGGGACGCGTTGTATGAACTTGTACGTGTAGTTGTAGTGCTACTTGCGACGCTGGTGGCGTGTGCGACGAAGCATCTTCTTGTGCTTCTTTTTGCGCATGCGCTTGCGACGCTTCTTGATCAGAGAACCCATAAGGCATAAGAACCTATCGGGACAATGCAGAAAAAAGAAAATCCGCTACCGTTATTACTTCCTTCCGGGATCGTTCAATTGGCAGGACAGCGGGTTTTGGTCCCGTTAATAGGGGTTCGAGTCCTCTTCCCGGAACCACAGGGCACATCAGTGCCCTCCCAGAACCTTCAGTGAGAGGTACTGGGTATGGCCATCATCGGTGGCCAATGGGCGCGAAGCCCGCGCGTTCTACACTTAGTTTCCATGAGCAACCGTTCCATGGAGAAGGTCACCACCAAGCGCTTGTCGCTTTTCACCGGACGGACGCACCCCACGCTCGCC
>WLHL01000046.1 GCA_009702755.1 Actinomycetota bacterium | reverse complement strand
TCCACAATCGCAGACATGGCTGACTTGATCACTGACGCCACCAATGGGGCGACGACGATTGAAGCGCGTCTCACAGGGATGTATTGGGATGCCACTCCGAATCGCATGCGAGTGTCGATGCACGGTTATGCAATGACTGAGTTTGAATCGCTTGACAACAACTTGCGTCTCTTGGGTGTCATCAAATTGTTGGAAGCGTTGGTGACAGCACCACACGGATCTGTAGTTGACTTTGCTGATGCATCGCAGAACTATCAACCGATATTTGTAGAGACCCAGCCTGAATTGTCCGCTTATGAACAGTTGATAGGACGAGTTGGACAGTCGGCAATCACTTCTGCACGTGCGTTGCTGCAGGGCACGCACCCATCAGGTGTGAAGGCAAGCGACATCACCGGTACGGCCTTGTGGGCCGCAATCATGCAGGTGGGCCACACGCCTCGTTCCGAGGAAGTGGAAGCACTGCGCATCGTTCGTCACGTCACGTCAATTGATCACGAGGGCGACGGCACACCACTTGTTGCATCTGCGCCTACTTCACCAAAGTCGTTCAGACAAGATCAACTACCTGGTCTGTATGACGAATTGATTCACGGACACTGGATGCAGGGGTCATTGCGTTCATGGTGGTCTGTAGATGGCACTCGATGGATTGCAGATGAGATTGGAAATATCTGGCCATCGACAAAAGTGCAGTGGGTTCCTGCGCCATGATTATCGACATTCAGTTGAATCAAGGTGCTGCTCCGTGGCCTGCATTGCGTGAAGCCGCAATTGCTGCAGAAGAAACTGGTTACTCCACACTCTGGAATCTTGACCATTTCTCTGGCTCAATGTTTCGCACTGATTCGATGTTGGAGTGCTTCACCAGCATCACTGCATGGGCGGGTGTCACCAACACGATTGGCTTAGGCACTCTCGTGACCAACGTGATGAATCGTGAACCCGGTTTGTTGGCCAACATCGTGTCGTCGGTACAGCAGATCGCTGGTGATCGCTTCACTCTCGGTATTGGTGCAGGGACTGCACCAAACAGTCCGTGGGGCGGTGAGCAAGAAGCTCTGGGGCTGCCGCTGTTGCCCACCATGGCACAACGTCACGCACGTCTTGCCGAAGTTGTTGACATCATGCGAGGCATCTGGGCACACGATCGCTCGGACTCGTTTGCAGGGTTTCCTCGTCCTGTTTCTTCACCGCGCATCATTGCGGGTACCAACAGCATCGGGCTTTCTCGACTTGCTGGTGAGCGACTTGATGGCGTGAACACTCGATTCAATCATCCGCAGCGTGCTGAGTTCATTGCGACTGCCCGTGAAGCGAGCAGCAATCGTGAAGACTTTGATGTATCAGTATGGGCGCCATTTAACGCCGAGTTCGCCGACCCTAGTCATGAGTTCCACAAAGAACTTGTTGCTGATGGTGTGAATCGTTTGATTCTCTTTATGAGCGATGTCGTAAACGTCGATGCGATTACTTCGGTGAAAAAGTATCTGAACTAAATCAGATCACGCAGTTACTGATTTAGCTGCGCGGAACAGTGGTTCGTTGTTCGCCACGCGCCATTGCCAGGCTCTGACAAACATGTAGATGAATGCGGGTACTGTCACAAAGTTCTGAGCACTGATTAATGGGTCGCTCACAACAAACCCGTATGCCAACCATGATGAGCAACTGATGATTGTCATGGCATAACTGGCTAGAGAGATGCCGTGAAGATTCTCTGTCTTGATGACGTGAATCAGCTGTGGAAAGATCGAACTTCCGCTAATCGCAATGGCGATGAAGCCCACGGGGGCAGCCGGTAGTTGCGTAAATGCCAACGGCACAATGATCATTGCCGCAATGACACGAATCAACACCGTGCGGGGAATGTGCCCGTGTCGATACACCACCGAGATGATGATCGACTGCGCAATGATGAACGACGTGTTGGAGAACCAGACGGCAACATCACTTTGAATGACGCCATAGCTAAACCACAGCGCTGACCCCACGAGACCATGCATGAGTGCAAAAGGTGAGATGCCATGGGACGTGTCGTGGCGAACAGCACGCCACACCTGCGGCCAGATAAACGCGAGACTCAGTGCGACGCACCAGGCGCCAAAGAATTCTTCCACGGTTATCGAATATGTGACGGAACACGACGCACGTAGTCGGTGTCCATATGGGGAGAAGACATGATGAAATCAGCAGACGCTCGGTTGCAGGCAACTGGAATGTTCCAGACCACAGCGATGCGCAGCAGTGCTTTGATGTCGGGGTCGTGTGGTTGCGGCTCTAATGGGTCCCAGAAAAACAACAACACATCAACGTCGCCTTCAGAGATGCGCGCACCAATCTGTTGGTCGCCACCAAGTGGTCCACTACGAAGCCGTTCGACAGGTAAGCCGATTTTCTCGTTCACGAGGCCGCCAGTGGTGCCTGTTCCGATGAGAGTGTGGCGCGACAGTTCCTCGCGATGACGACCGACCCATTCGAGCAGCTCGTCTTTCATGTTGTCGTGGGCCACAAGAGCAATTGTCTTATGTGGTCCAACGGACATCTCAACTTCGCTTACAGCCATGACCCTTGTCTAGCCGACATGACGTGCCGTGTGGGGGAACGCCACCCAAAACGTGGGTGAATTACTTGACGACGATGTTGACAGTGCGTCCGGGAATGACAATTGTCTTCACGGGTGTCTTGCCTTCGAGGGCTGCAATGACATTTTCTTGCGCCATTGCTGCGGCCAAATGAGCTGCTTCATCTGCATCGGGCGCAACGCTGATGCGTCCACGTACTTTGCCATTGACTTGAACGGGTACTTCAATGCTGTCTTCCACCAACAAAGCAGGATCCGCTTGAGGGAAGGGAACATATGTGACGGTGCCCGTGTTGCCAATCTTTGACCACAGCTCTTCGGCAAGGTGTGGGCACAACGGCGACAACATCTGTACAAGCGACTGAGCAATGACGCGCGGTGTTGAGGAGTGGGCAGTCACATGCACGGTGAGTGCATTGTTGAATTCGATCAACTTTGCAATCGCAGTGTTGAAACGAAGGCCGGCCATGTCTGACTCGACTCCGACAATCGTGCGATGCAAGTGGCGCAGAAGTTCTTCAGGTGCAGCATCATCGGACACGATGGTTTCCCCGGTGTCTTCATTGATGACATTGCGCCACAACCGCTGCAAGAAGCGCTGCATACCGATGACATCGCGTGTGTTCCACGGACGGCTGGCGTCAAGTGGCCCCATCGCCATCTCGTACAAGCGGAACGTGTCGGCGCCGAATTCGTCGTACATCTCATCAGGAGTCACGATGTTCTTCAGGCTCTTGCCCATCTTGCCGTACTCACGTGCAACGGTCTCGCCGTTCCATGAGTACACACCATCTTTTTCTTCCACCTCTGCGGCAGGTACTGCTTGGCCGCGTGCGTCGCGATACGCATATGCCTGCACATAGCCCTGGTTGTACAGACGGTGGAAGGGTTCTTCGCTGCTGACATGTCCGAGGTCAAACAAGACCTTGTGCCAGAAGCGCGCATACAGAAGGTGCAACACAGCATGCTCCACGCCGCCGACATACAAGTCGACACCGCCGGTGTGTCCGTCGCCTTGTGGACCCATCCAATACTTCTCAACTGCAGGATCAATGAACGCTTCAGTGTTTGTTGGGTCGAGATAACGCATCTCATACCAACACGAACCAGCCCACTGGGGCATCACGTTGACTTCACGGCGGTACTCGCGTGCACCATGGCCAAGATCAAGAGTGACTGTTGTCCACTCCTTCACGCGCGCAAGTGGTGGCACAGGGTCACTCGTTGCGTCGTTCGGGTCAAGTGCTGTGGGTTTGAAGTCGGCAAGTTCTGGAAGTAGCACAGGAAGTGCGCTTTCAGGAACTGCATGTGCATTGCCCAACTCGTCGTACACGATGGGGAATGGTTCACCCCAGTAGCGCTGACGTGAGAACAGCCAGTCGCGCAAGCGATACGTCGTGGTGGGTTCGCCAACGCCTTGCGCTGCGAGCCATTCGTTCATGCGGGTCTTCGCATCTGCAATCGATGTCAATCCGTTCAAGCTGACGGAAGCATTTGCAGAGTCGATGTATTCGCCATCACCCGTGAATGCTTCGGGCCATGTACTGCAATCGCTGCTTGGTGCAATGCCGTGCTGTTCAAACCAAGAAGCAGGTGGCATGGCGGTTGCGGTAATGGGCAAGTTATACGTGCGTGCGAACTCAAAGTCACGTTGGTCGCCGCTTGGCACAGCCATGATGGCGCCGGTGCCGTAGCCCATGAGTACATAGTCGGCGATGTAGATAGGAACTTCGCCGCCAGTGACAGGGTTGACGGCCATTGCGCCTGTGAACACGCCTGTCTTTTCTTTCGAATCGTCTTGACGCTCGTCATCGGCCTTTGCAGCAGCTGCTGCGCGATACGCCTCAACTGCGGCCTTGGCATCAGCAGTAGTAACTGCTTCCACCAGTGGATGCTCCGGGGAAAGTACAAGGAATGTTGCACCGAACAAAGTGTCGGGCCGCGTAGTGAACACTTCAATGCCACCAGCAGGTGAACCAAATGTGACGCGAGCACCTTCACTGCGGTTAATCCAGTTGCGTTGCATCATCTTGATGGGCTCTGGCCAATCCAAACGATCAAGATCATCAAGAAGGCGATCGGCATACGACGTGATGCGCATCATCCACTGCTTCATGTTGCGCTTGAACACGGGATAGTTACCAATATCACTGCGTCCGTCGGACGTGACTTCTTCGTTCGCAAGAATGGTGCCGAGGCCTGGGCACCAGTTCACCGGTGCATCAGTGAGATACGCCAAACGGTAGGTATCAATCAGCACGTGCTTCTCTGGTGCAGACAATGCAGACCATGTGGAACCATCGTGTGGCGTACGAGTGCCTGCATCAAATTCAGCAATCAATTCTTCGATGCGACGAGCGCGACCAAGTTCCGTGTCGTACCAGGCACCGTGCACCTGCAAGAAGATCCACTGTGTCCACTTGTAGAACGCTTCATCTGTGGTGCTGACACTGCGACGTGGGTCGTGACCCAAACCAAGACGACGCAACTGACGACGCATGTTCGCCACGTTCTCTTCGGTGTTGATGCGAGGGTGAACACCGGTGGTGATGGCGTGCTGTTCGGCAGGAAGACCAAAGCTGTCGTAGCCCAGTGCGTGCAGAACGTTGTAGCCCTTCATGCGCTTGAAGCGAGCAAACACATCGGTGCCGATGTAGCCAAGAGGGTGACCTACGTGGAGACCGGCGCCCGATGGGTACGGGAACATGTCGAGAACAAACAGCTTTTCGCGGCCAGCGACCTTCTCTGGCTCGGCCATGGGGCCAGCGGGGTTCGGGGCGTTATAGGTGCCTTCGCGCTCCCAAGTGTCCTGCCAGCGTGACTCAATATCGGCTGCGAGGCGCGCCGAGTATCTAAATGTGGGGAAGTTTGTTGCCGCTGGGGTGGAGGGCGTCGCCGAATCACTCATGGGTGTGCCATCGTATAGGTCGTGTCGAAACAACGCCCAAGATCAGGTCGCCGCCAACCCAAGGGCGGTTCATCCCACGGGTACCCCCGCACAGCCCGGTTGTCCGAGGTGCTGCGAGAGGTCATTGCCGACGAGCTCACCAAGATTGACGATGAGCGCCTTGATTTGGTCACCGTGACCGCCATCGATGTTGACCCTGAAATGAACCGCGCAATTGTGTACTTCGACTCCATGTTTGGCGAAGAGGGCGACGAAGGAGTCATCGAGGCGATGCTGGAACATCGCCCACGCATCCAGGCCTCCATTAACCGTCAGATGCATGCACGCAAGACCCCGATTCTTTCTTTCCGTCCCGATGAAGTGATTCGTGGAGCTGCGCGTATTGAAGAACTGCTGCGCCGTCAGCCGAATACGACTCCGATCGAACCCGACGACTCATCCGTCGCCGACACTGACAGCGAGTAGAGATGGCGCGGCGTCGTCCGCCCACTGTGCATGGGCTGGTGTTGTTAGACAAGCCAGCAGGCATGACAAGTCATGACGTTGTCTTCAAGTTGCGCAAACACTTTGGTGAAAAACGAATTGGTCATGCGGGCACGCTTGACCCCGATGCGACCGGACTACTTGTCATCGGCGTGGGAAATGCCACTCGTCTGATCCGCTTCATGGGCGACATGGACAAAACGTATTCATGCGAGATTGTGTTTGGCACGGAAACTGACACCCTCGATGACTCTGGTGTCACGACAGCGACACATGAGATGACGCCGCCCAACATTGAAGGCATTCGCCGCATCGTTGCTGAGAAGTTTGTGGGCGACATCATGCAGATTCCGCCGATGGTGTCGGCACTGCGTGTGGATGGAGTGCGTCTGCACCAGTTGGCACGGGAGGGTATCGAGGTGGAGCGTCAGCCACGTCCGATCACCGTGTATTCATACGACGTGGAACCAACCGATGATCCGATGGTGATTCGCGCAACAGTGCGTTGCGGCGGCGGAACATACATTCGCTCGCTCGGTGCAGATCTCGGTACTGCGCTCGGTGGGGGAGCACACATTCGTACGCTGCGTCGACACACCACCGGCCCGTACTCGCTCGATGATGCCTGCACATTGGAAGAGCCTGTGCTGTTGCCGTTGATTGACACAGTGCGGGGCATGCCGATGCACGTGCTGGATGCTGAAGGTGTTGACAACGCGCAGTTTGGTCGCGTGCGAGAAGCGTGGGATGGCGATGGCCCTTGGGCGTGCACCGATACTGATGGCGAGCTCATCGCAGTGTTTGAACTGTGGCGTGATCGCATCGCCAAGCCCACTGTGGTCTTCGGCGGGCGTGGATAGCGTTAGGCATCGTGCAACTGGTGACCGATCTCTCAACTTCTCCGTGGCCTGATCGCCGCGCGGTTGTCACTATCGGCGCCTATGACGGTGTGCACCTTGGTCATCGCACTGTCATCAACCAGGTGAAGCAACGTGCAGCCGAGTTGGGTGCCCTCAGTGTTGTGGTCACTTTTGATGTGCACCCCGCCAGCATTGTGCGTCCTGATGCCGCACCAAAGATGCTCACCAATGCTGCACAGAAGCTTGAGCTTCTGGAAGCCACTGGTGTCGATGCCGTCGTTGTGGTGCAATTCAGTGCTGATCAGGCAAAAGAAACTCCTGTTGACTTCGTACAGCGCGTCTTAGTGAATGCATTGCACACGCAGGCCGTGATTGTGGGTAGCGATTTCCATTTCGGCCACATGCGACAAGGCAACATCACATTGCTGCGAGAGATGGGCGAACGTCATGACTTCAGTTGTGAGCCCGTCATCTTGGTTCCTCGTGCCGATGGCATTGATGAACCAGTGAGCTCGACGGCGATTCGCCGCGCACTAGCTGGCGGTGAAATTGATATCGCGACGCGCATGCTGGGTCGTGCTCATGAAATTCGCGGCACGGTGATGTCAGGTGATCAACGCGGTCGCACCATCGGTTTCCCCACAGCGAACGTGCAAGTTGCCGGCGGTACGTGTCTTCCCTCTGATGGTGTGTACGCCGGTGTGTATCGACGCCCTGATGGCAGTGAATACACCTGTGCCATCAACTTGGGTCGTCGCCCCACGTTCTACACCGATCAGGGGTACTCACTGCTGGAGGCATACCTTCTCGACTTCACCGGCGATTTGTACGGCGAAGAAGCATCGGTGCAGTTCATGGCGTTCTTGCGCAGCGAGAAGCAGTTCGGTGGCATCAACGAACTGAAAGAGCAGTTGATGAAAGACATCGACCATGCTCGCTCTGCAGTGCTGGCGCGTCGCGCCCAATAGTTATTGCTTCAATATCTATTGAAGAATTTTGTACGCAGTATTGCGTTGTGCAAGCTCGCGGCGCATCGGCGCAACGATTTCTCCGAAGCGACCTTCGGTCATTGCTTGACCATGATTCGCACCTGCTGCACGAGAAATGTTCTCGTCCATGAGCGTTCCACCAAGGTCATTGCAACCGGCCTGTAATAACTGCGCTGCGCCAGAGGTACCGATCTTCACCCAACTGACCTGCACGTTGTCGATGAGACCGTCGTAGAAGATGCGTCCGATGGCATGCATGAGAATTGTCTCGCGGAATGTTGGCCCGCGGCGAGACTTCTTTTGCAAGTAGATCGGTGATGCAAAGTGAACGAATGGCAGCGGAATGAATTCCGTGAAGCCGCCCGTTTCTTTTTGCAGTTCGCGCGTGACAACCATGTGGCGAGCCCACGAGATGGGGTGCTCCACGCTGCCGTACATGATGGTGATGTTGCTGTGCAGACCAATGCTGTGCGCTTGACGATGGCACTCGAGCCATTCCTCGGTGTTCACCTTGTCGGAACAGATGATGGCGCGAATCTCATCGTCAAGAATTTCTGCTGCAGTGCCGGGCAACGAAGCGAGACCTGCATCCTTGAGTCGTTGCAAGTACTCACGCAGAGATTCTCCGTTGCGGTGTGCGCCTTCGGTGACTTCTAAGGCGGTGAAACCATGCACGTGCATATCGGGAACAGCAGACTTCACGGCCTTGGTGACGTCGATGTAATAGTCGCCATCAAAGTTGGGGTGAATGCCGCCCTGCAATGTCACTTCAGTGGCGCCGAGAGCAGCAGCTTCCACTGCGCGATCTGCAATGTCATCAAGAGTGAGCAGGTACGGCGTACCGCGAAGGTTGAGCGACATCGGGCCTTTTGAGAAACCGCAGAACTTGCACTTGTACGTACACACGTTGGTGTAGTTGATGTTGCGGTTGTGCACCCAGGTAACTGTGTTGCCCACAGCATTGAAGCGAAGTTCGTCGGCATAGTCGGCGATGTAGCCCACTTCTGGTCCACGTGCACGGAACAGGTCGACAACTTCTTGCTCTCCGAGTTCTTGACCATTGCGGTGACCTTCAATGATTTCGGCAATACGGCCACGAGCGAACGGACGTGGATGCGGCACCAATGTCATTGGCTTGGTGTTGGAACCTGAATACCACTGGGTGGACTTGTGTCCGACGAGAACAACTTCGGCTCCATCAAGAACAACATCTGCTGCAGTGACCTTCTCTGGCCAGAACGCACCCGGATCATCACGACTCATGCCTTCCGCATCAGTGCGATCCATCACAGTGAAGTGCAGTGAAGGGTCGAGCCACTTATCTGGCTCAAGTACAAACTCAGGGTAAATCGTGAGACGTGGTGCCAAAGCGAATCCACGGTCTTCGGTGACATCGCGCAAACGATCAAGTGCTGGCCATGGGCGCTCCGGGTTCACGTGATCGGCAGTCACGGGGGAGACGCCGCCCCAGTCGTCAATGCCTGCATCAAGCAGCACTCCAAAATCATCTGACAAGTTCGGCGGAGCTTGCAAGTGAATTGATGTTGGAAGAATCAAGCGAGCAACAGCAATAGACCACAAATACTCATCTTCAGGGCATGGCTTGGCTTTGTGCATTGCAGTGCCGGCCTTTGGCAAGAAATTTTGCACAATGACTTCTTGCACATTGCCGTACTTGGCATGTGCTGCAGCAAGTAGTGCAAGTGCATCGATGCGGTCACGGCGTTCTTCGCCGATGCCCACCAAGATGCCCGATGTAAACGGAATGGCAAGTTCACCCGACATGCACAGAGTGTCGATACGACGTTGTGGTTCTTTATCGGGCGCACCGCGGTGGCATTCCAAGTCGTCACGCAATGACTCGAGCATCATTCCCTGCGATGGGGATACTGCGCGCAACATCGCAAGCTCGTCTTCGTACAACGCGCCAGCATTGGCATGTGGCAACAAACCTGTTTCGGTGAGGACTAACTGCGCCATGTCGTGCAAGTAGTGCACAGTGCTGTCGTATCCGTTGTCGCGCAACCAGTTGGCAGCAACGTCGTAGCGAAGCTCAGGGCGCTCGCCCAATGTGAACAACGCTTCATGACAACCCATCCGTGCACCTTGGCGCGCGATTGCAAGAATGTCTTCGGCGGTGAGGTAGGGCTTTTCTAGACGTGCAGGTGGTTGCGCGAACGTGCAGTAGCCGCACTTGTCGCGACACAGCATCGTGAGTGGGATGAACACCTTGGGTGAAAACGTGATGCGAGTGCCATGTGCAGCATCACGCTTATCGCGTGCGCGCTGCATGAGGTCTTCAAGAGGCGCATGAAGAAGATCGTTGATGAAGGATTCATCAATCGGGGAGGACGACATGAGGTCATCGCGGGAGAACTGACGCAACAAGGCAGCACCTTTCAGGTGAACACAACGGAATGGGTTTTGTCAGTACCGGCCGAACCATCTGCGGACGAGTTAGAGAGTGTCCACTGATGGCCAAATGACCAAGCCCTAGAAGCGTATCGCTATTACTGGGCAGAGTCAGTGTTGGAAATGGCCTCGAACATGGCCGAGACGTTGTGGCTGCTCATGGGTACGCGGTGCCCGGTGCGGCTGATGAAGCTGAGCTGCACGCCCGTAGCAGGGTCGAGCGCCGTGAACACCTGCTCGTGGCCTTCGGAGTCGACGACCACGTCGGTGAGGCGCGGCACGCCAGCGGCATCGAGGGCGTCGCGGGTGTAGCCAGCATTGAGAACTTCGATGGCGATCTGTTGCACGCCTGAACCGTGCTCTGTGAGTTGCTTGTGCACTGCGGGGTTGTGATCGCCACTGACGAGAACAACGGTGACACCGCCTGCTTCGGCGTTGACAACGGCAGAGTCATCGGTAGCGGTGACACGGAATCCCATGCCGGTGAAGAAACTTTGTGCAGCTGCCAAGTCGGCCACTGCAACAACGACGTGATCGATGCGACACGCGACAGTGTCGAGTTCGCTACGTGATGTAGTGCCGGCTTCTTTTTCTGGTGCAGGCTCTGGTCGCTGTTCAGCAACTTCGATGCGATGGGTTTCCGAGAGAAGTGTGCGAAACAACTGCTCGGCAAAGTCGGCATCAACGCCAGCGTCGATGGCCCACTGGCGACGACTAGCCAATACATCGCGCACACGTTGTGGCTGAATGACGGCGGCGCCTGTTACTTCTTTGATCTCTGCGACTTCGCGGCATGCATTCATGCGGTCTGCAAGCAAAGCAACGATCGCTGCATCAATCTCATCGATGCGTGCGCGAAGATCAGATAAGTCGGCCATGTCAGTCAGAGTGTCCCATGAGGCGCTCAACATGCTTGGCAAGAACATCAATTTCGATGTTCACCTTGTCGCCAGGATTGCGATGTCCGAGCGTGGTGACTTCGGCGGTGTGCGGAATGACTGCGACTTCGAATGTGTCAACGGTGAGGTTGAACACGGTGAGGCTGATGCCGTCGATGGTGCAGCTTCCTTTTTCCACGACGTAACGCATGAGCTTTTGCGGAATGCGCACGATGAGTTGTGGAGCGGGGGAGACAATTTCGCCCACGGCATCGACGTGACCGAGAACAATGTGGCCGCCGAAACGACCATTGGCCACCATCGGGCGCTCGAGGTTCACGGGGTCGCCGGGTTGAAGATCTCCCAGATTGGTACGGGAATAGGTTTCGTCGGACACATCGGCCAACCACCAGTCGGCGCCTTTTTCGACAAGGGTGAGGCAGCAGCCATTTACGGCAATGGAAGCCCCAATGCCTGAATCTTCAAGCACCGTATGGGCCGCAATGGTCAAGCGAGACCCTTCGCGGGCTTTGACGGAGCCCTTTTCCTCAACAATTCCGGTGAACACCCTGCCGAGGCTAGTGGGAATGGCCCATTTCTGATGTGGGCGGAGGGTTGTAGGGGCTGTGGAAA
Source organism: Actinomycetota bacterium (assembly GCA_009702755.1). Classification (GTDB taxonomy): domain Bacteria; phylum Actinomycetota; class Acidimicrobiia; order Acidimicrobiales; family Ilumatobacteraceae; genus UBA2093. The sequence continues at coordinate 452 of WLHL01000046.1, read as the reverse complement.
GCCTCGTAGCCTGTGGGGGTCTCCGTGGGCTCCGGCGCGCGGACGATGTTTCTCCCAAAGGTTGGGACAAACGCCCTCTCTACATAGAAGGAAAGAGGCCTCCAATGTCGAAGAACGACACTATTGCCACGTACCGTCAGCACGGCACAGACACTGGTTCACCCGACGTGCAGATTGCGCTCCTCACGGACCGCATCAACCACCTCACTGGTCACCTGAAGACCCACCCTAAGGATCACCACAGCCGTCGCGGCTTGTTGATGCTTGTTGGTCGTCGCCGCCGCATGCTCGACTATGTCCGCGATCGCGACATTGCTCGCTACCGCGAACTGTTGGCAAAGCTCGGCCTTCGCCGTTAACAAAATCTTCCCACCGACACTTTTTATTGTTGTCGGTTGTCAGTCGATGATTCCGCGCCATGGGGCGGGGTTGCCGACTGGGAACCGGCGTGT
>WLHL01000045.1 GCA_009702755.1 Actinomycetota bacterium | reverse complement strand
CGGACTCGCCGAATGGGGCGGGATCCATCTCGTATCCGTAGCTGCGACTAATCGGGATGGTGGTGCGCAAACGCAATGCCTCAATGAGTTCATGTTCCACAGATCGGCTGGTGTTCAGAATTGCTTCTACATCAGGCGGATTCTTACGAATGATCAACGGCAAGACTTCGTCTGCGCCGTTTCGTGTGACTCGAACATCACATTTGAATGTTTCGCGAGAGAATCCACCCGGAATGGGCTGCAATTCTTCAATCTCGATATGCGTGATGCTGGGCTCCACCCTCTTCATCAACGCAAAAATGGCCTGTTCCATCGGTAACCCCCCACCGTCGGCTGTGCCACAAGGTATGACCACAACGAACGGCTGTCAAACCGACCATCACGTCGGGGCATCACTATTTACTGTGGAGCGCTCACACGTTCAAGAACGACGCGAATTCCGCCCATGTCAGGCCGGGTCCACACCATGTGTCCGTCTTCGTCAAGCCAGCGTCGCACTTCTATCCCGAGAATCCCTACTGGTCTAAGTACGAACACGCCTTCTTCGTAAGAAGCAACAACGTGAATCGGAGTGACGTAATCGAACACAGAAACATCGTGAACGCCATTTTCTTCCGTCCCATCGGCGCGAGCATCCGCGATGGTTCCGCCACCACAGTCAACGATGCGATTTCCGCATTGTTCGATTCGTTCCGTGTACGACAACAAACGATCACCCTGAGGAACAGATTCTCCACCGCGGGTCGCACTCACAGCACGCCAAATACCACGTAAATCAGGAGCACCTTCCACCAACGGTTCATTACATCCGCCAAGAATTAACGGTGGAAAGTTTTCTCCGTATCCGCCGGGCGGCGTGTGAGCTACAGGAATGTCGTGAGCTTTCATGCACGAACTCTATGTGCTGTCACCTACACGTTCAGACCCGAGAGGTAGGTCCAATCACGATGATGAGGCATGTCATCGCCAAGGCTGTTTCTTTAGACTGCATCTATGAGTTACACCCTTGACCTCACTCAGAAACTCACGATGATGAAGAACGTCTGGCAGCTATCCCGCATTGACGGCCAGAACACACCACTCGGCACCATTGAGCAGGCACGCATGAAACTCAAGGAACAGGTGAAGTGCACCCTTCCCGATGGCAGCGGACTGTGGTTTGCAATCAAGGCGCGAAGTGCCCTTGAGCTCGCCACCACCTATGACATCACCGACGGCTCAGGTGCACCACTGGGCACCATGACAAAGGATTTCGCCGCCTCTCTCGGACGGTCGACGTATCACATAGAAACACCGACCGGAAAGTGGACGGTGACCGAGACGAGTCAAGTGCAAGCAATCATTCGCCGTGTGGTGGGCCTCGTTGTCGATGTGCCGTGGTTGCTGCGAGTGCAGTTCAGCATTTTGAATTCTGCTGGGCAACAGATTGGCCATATCAATCGCGCCAACATGAAGATTAAAGACACCTACGAGATTCGCGTTGACGATGACGCACTCGACATGCGAGTCGCTGCGGCAATGGGAGTAGCTGTCGACGCTTTCATGAACCGATAACGCACTGCGCCTGATTGGCGCCCTCGGCATGGATCGAACATGCGACCTGCGGTTTAGGAAACCGTTGCTCTATCCACTGAGCTACGAAGGCGGGGATGGTGCGAAATGTGGTGCGAAATTCGCCGCCACACTCTGCGCTATCTCTAAAGAGGTTACTAGTGCCAGCCTGATGCAGAAAGAAATTGGGTGTTGCAACCCATAAGAATCATCCTCTTTGGCTAAAAATCTCCGAAACAAGGGCAACTAATTCAGGAGTGGCCTTCGCGGGTGATCCGGAATCAAATGGGGGTTGAGGGTCATACTCAATTGCCAACTGAATAGCCTTCGCTGTCTCATCCCCAGCGAGTTGTTGAACAAGCACTAGCCCCATATCAATGCCCGAAGAAACCCCTGCCGCGGTAATGACTTTGCCCACTTGTACGACACGTTGACTTGTGGCTACTGCTCCGAGTGCAGTTAGGCGATCATATGAACCCCAATGTGTTGTCGCAACAAGGCCATTCAATACACCTGCATGGGCGAGGAAAATTGAACCTGTACACACACTGGTGGTCCATTGAGTTGTCGGGTGAATTCGTTTAACGAACTGCACAACGGCATTGTTTTCATCAAGCACACGGTCTGCGAAACCACCTGGAACCACCACAACATCAAGCGCTTCAATCTCACTAAACGCATGAGTGGCATTCAGCACGAGTCGTCCCGTGTGATCGGTGACCGGCCCTACTGACTCGGCGACAAAGAAAACATCCAGACCAGGAACATCAACCAATGTTTGAAAAGGTCCAACAATGTCAAGTGCAGTGAATTGTGGATAAAGAACTAACCCAATCTTGGTCATTTGGAAACTTCCTGACATCGCACTCGTGCATCAGCCACTATTTTTTCCGCCGCCAAACGTCCCTCGTGGATGTTTTTCGAATCAAGACTGAGCCATTCAAAAGTCGGCGTCGCATGGGCAAGAGCAAGAATCGTATGTGCGGCTTGATGACGTTCTTCTACAGGAAGATTGGGAACTGCCAGTTCGAAACTATCAATAAGGATTTCGAGAAATCTCTGATACATCCGACTCACGTTTACACGTATTGCTTCATCTAAATAGGACGCAGCAATAAGTTGATCAATCAATTGATTGATGTGCGGCTCGAGGAAACTTGCTCCAAATAAAATTTCAATCTGGGCATCAAGTCGATGTTGTGGTTCTATTGACGACAACGCGTTGAGCACAATGCCTTCCACAGACGCCATCGCACGGTCAATAGCTGCAGCGATCATTTCTTCCCGGCTGCCCAAGTAGTGATGCACTTTGGATGATTGGGTCCCTGCCAATTTTGCAACGTCGGCAACGGTGAGCCCTGCGACGCCCTTTGACGTGATGATCCCGACAACTGCGTCGAGGAGTTCTTCTTGGCGAATAGTGCGCAGACTGGGCCGACCCATACATCTCCTTGGTTGACCTGAAATCTAGGTGATTTTGGGGCTCCGAATGTTTGTTAGATTAACTAATCAATCAACTTAATAGGGGGAATTATGAAAGTTGTTGTTGTGGGAGCTGGGCTCGCCGGACTGTCGGCATCACGCCGCCTTGTTGCATCTGGCGTCGAGGTAGAAGTACTGGAAGCGCGTGATCGAGTGGGCGGAAGAACTCTCAATCATGTCTTCAGCGATGGGTCAATCGTGGAAGTTGGTGGACAATGGGTAGGACCCACGCAAGATCATGCGCTCGCACTCATTGATGAATTGGGACTAACAACCTTTGACACATACGACGAAGGTGATTACATCGTCTCGTTAAAAGGCAAGATCAAGAAGTTCACTGGTGACACATTCGGACTGCCGCCTCACGTTCTTGTAGAAGTTGGCATTTCACAGAAGCGCCTAGAAAGAATGGCCGCCAAAGTTCCACTCGATGAGCCATGGGCATCTCCAAAGGCAGCTGAATGGGATGGTCAAACACTTGAGACATGGCTGCGCCAACACTTACGTTTCGAACAGTCTCGAGATTTCTGGCGAGCCATTACTGCAGCAATCTTTAGTGCAGAAGCAACGGAGATATCGCTGCTGCATTTTCTTTTCTATTGTCACTCTGGCGGCATGCTCGACCGTTTGATGGGTACCGCAGAAGGCGCGCAAAAGAGTCGCATTGTCGGTGGGTCGCAACTCATTTCCGAGACGATGGCAAACCAACTTGGCAATCATCTTCATCTCAATGAACCAGTGGTCAGCATTTCTCAGTCTGACCAAGGCGTCATTGTTCGGACGACTCAATCTGAGTATTCAGCAGATGCAGCAATTGTGACAATCCCACAGCATTTGATTGGAGCAATTGCATTTACGCCACCACTGCCAACAGCACGTCAACAACTCGTTCAGAATGTTCCCATGGGTGCCGTTATCAAAATCATTGCCACCTATGACACGCCGTTTTGGCGAGACGACAAAATGTCTGGATTCGGCGTCTCTCTTGATCACCCTGTCTCCATCACTTTCGATAACTCTCCACCAGATGGTCGAAGCGGAATGTTGTTGGGATTCTTTGAAGGTGCACACGCTCGAAAGGCCTCTTCTTTGAGTGTCCAAGAACGTCGAGAAATCTTCCTCAACACATTGGTCGACTTATTCGGTCCGGCGGCTGCATCTCCTAATGAAGTAGTCGAGCTTGACTGGACAGCAGAACAATGGAGCGGCGGTTGCTACGGAGGCCATCTTGGGCCCGGCGTATGGACTCAACTGGGCGAAGAACTCACTCGCCCATTTGGCCTCATTGAATGGGCTGGAACAGAGACAGCTGCAGAATGGAATGGCTACATGGACGGCGCAATCTCATCTGGCTACCTGGCCGCAGATCGCGTCATTGCTAAGTCTCGTCGATAGCACAGCAATGACGAACATCGTTCTGATCACGGCCGACAATCAGCCGCCGGACTTACTGGGTTGCTACGGCAATCATGAGGTGCACACACCACACATCGATGACCTTGCATCACAAGGAGTCATGCTGTCACGGTTCTATTGCACCAATGGAATGTGTTCCCCCGGAAGAGCATCGCTGTTGACGGGACTAATGCCCTCACAACATGGTGTTCACAGTTGGTTGCGAGATGTGGATTTGCGTAATTGGCCAGATACATGGTCTGCGATACAAGAGTTTGATTCGCTAGCAACGGTCCTCCAAAACTCTGGCTATCAGACTGCCATGGTGGGCAAACACCATCTTGGTCAACCCCGTATCCCAATTCCCGGGTTTGACGAGACCGTCACATTCGTACGCGGCCATACCGAAGACTTCTACGACAACCAAGTCATTGATCACGGCGAAGAATACGAAGTGAAAGAAAGACAGACACATTGTTGACTTCTTCACAGAGAGAGCTGTCGACTACATCGAAGAACGTGGAGACCACCCCTTCTTTTTGATGGTCAACTACGACGCACCGTATTTGCTACCTCCGACAAACCTCGGTCCGGATTTCCGTAATCGCTTCTATTACATGTTCGTAGACAAGAAGTTCGACACTTTTCCGCGCACAGCAATCTCGGATGAGATGTTGAGCCTTATTCGTGGCCCTGATGACCCAAATCGCTACAGCCGGCACATGCTGTACAACTTGATGAGGATGCACAATGACCCTGCATCAATGGCCAATGTGTGTGCACAAATTGCAATTGTCGATGATGGAGTGGGGCAAATTATCGCCGCACTAAAGGATAAGAATCTGCTCGAGGACACAATCGTGATCTACACAGCAGACCAAGCGAACCTCTTCGGACAACACGGACTCTGGGGCCATACGATCCAAACTCGGCCATCTCATTTATATGACGCCGCAGTGCGAATACCTTTCATTGTTCGCCATCCTTCGTTGCCCAGCAATTACGTATCGGATGCATTGTGCAGTCAAATCGACCTGCCATCAACAGTTCTCGACATGGTTGGGACTACGCGGCAATTTGACCAGTCAGCAGGTACCTCTTTTAAGGCATTACTTCAAGGCGAAGACCATCAGCGCAGCGAAGTGTTTTTTGAACAAGAAGAGTCCCGCGGAGTGCGGACAGATCAATTCTCGTATTGGTGTCGTCTTCCGGGGGCGGGGCCGAACGTTCTCTTCAATCACAACAGCGATCCATTGCAAACAGAGAACGTGGCTGATCAACCTGAGTATTCTCACGTTGTTGCACAGTTGCACCAGAAGGTCACTGAATTCTTTAGTCAATACTCCGACCCTCGATACGACATCTTGAATGCCGGACAGGCAAAGGGCTCAATCTCATCTGAAACATTTCTTGCACCTCTGATGCCAGAAGGATGGACAGCGACCACCACATCGACCACCTAAGGCTTCTGTTCCGTCTCACCAAGCACAGAGGAATTGGGCGTTCCAAAAAACGACGTTTCACGATCCAAACGCCGCTGAAATCCCCTCGGACCATGCCCAGAGCGCGATGTTTCGGGGTTCTCATAACAGTCGAGGTCTGTTAAAATCTCGCCATGCGTAAAGGCCTACTCCGTCTCGTTCTCGCCACAATCCTCATTGCCCCCATCGGTGGCTCCTTCCCAACAGGTTCGGTATCAGCATTGGCTACCACCCGTTATGTGGCAGCCACCGGGTCAGTTGGTGCAGGAACAAGTTGCGCATCACCGGGGTATGTCGGTTCTACCCAATCGGCAATTCAGTCCGCTTTCAACGCGGCAAGCAATGGAGACACCATCTTCATTTGTGCTGGAACGTACTCCATCTCGTCGCGTCTTCAAGTGACAAAAAGTCTGACTATCCGAGGTGCCGGCGCGCGAACCACAACTCTCGACGGACTTGAGTCATCACAGATCTTGATGATTCACGACAACAACCTGACACCAGGTTCTGGAAATGAAATCACAGTTGTCATCGACAGCATCGGTTTCATTAACGGTCGAGCAACACAAGTTGGTTCACTCGGCGAGTGTGAAGATGGAAACAGATGTGGCGGGGCAATATTTGTTGAGAGTGAATCACAAATAAATATCACCGACTCACATTTCAAGAACAACTACGCGAACTTTGTGGGTGGTGCAGTTGCACGATTGATTGGCAATTACCAGACTGTTCCTTCAACCATCACCAATTCCTCATTTGAGTCAAACACAGCAAATTTTGATGGCGGAGGTGTCGCCACTCTCTTTGGATTCGGACTTGTTATTGAGTCCTCCACGTTCTACGGAAATGAAACTTTGTCTCGAAGTGCAGCTGCAGTCATCGCAAACTTTGCAAACGCAACAATCAATAATTCGACTTTTGTTGACAACATCGGCCCCAATGGAACGTCTGTTCTTTATGGCGACCTCACGGTCAACCACAGCATTCTTGCTCAGAGCAATCCCTCAATGATTCCCGTGTGTAACAGCCAGCAAACTGCACACGGCAGCCGTGGAAACCTTGTTACCGATAACTCATGTCCAAGCCTCACTGCCACGTATCCGGCATCTCCTGCTACCAACTCAGCAATCGTGTCTTTTGCAGATTTGAAATTGGGTGACCTCGCCTATCGCGGCAACGCAACGAAAACTGTTCCTCTCTTAAGTGGCAGCGTTGCACTTAACTTTTGGAACGGGTGTACAGGAACAGACCAAATCGGCATAAGCCGACCACAAGGTTCAAGTTGTGATGTCGGCGCTTACGAGCGTTCGTCGTCTCAGTCTTTGAATACGCCGACAGGCTGGACATATTCGTCCACAACTTTGAATCAGCTCTACACCTCCACCCTGGCCGTATTGACTCCAGCGGTTGATCCTGCAGGTCAAGGCGTTACTTATCGAAGCAGCACAACCTCAGTGTGCACCATCGCATCGAATGGCACCATCACTGCTGTTTCGCTCGGTACTTGCACAGTCCATGCTGACGCCACCGGATACTTACTTCGCGATGGAGCAACGGTCTCTCAGACAATCACCGTCGTTAGTTCAACGACTACGACAACAACGACTACGACCACCAGCACAACTTCAACCACAGTTGCACCGAACTCGAGTGCGCCAATCACTACCCCTGCAGGCGCAGTGACAAGTGGTGGTACGTCCAACTCTCCTTCAACGACAATTGCTGTCGCTCAAAGCCAGATTCCTACGACTCAAAGAACAACCCCAACAACAGCACCATCACCGTCCACCCCATCGTCATCGTCGACTTCAACGTCAACCACAGTTCCCACACCTGATGCACCTCAAGTTGCACCAGGTGAAGCCGGCGCTTTCATTGCGGGGCAGAACGTCGAACTACAGATTTCGCGTGAAGACAACGCACTCGTCGTCACGGGGGCGGGCGTCGAGGCCAGAATCTACGGAATCTCAACTACGGGTGAACGAATTGATCTCGATACTGATGGCAACTTACGCTTGAATTCGGGAGACTCCATATCCCTTGACGCTTCAGGACTAGAGCCTGGCACTGAAGTTGAGGCTTGGATGTTCTCAACACCCAATCAACTTGGAACACTTTCCGTTGATAAGGCAGGAAAGATCTCTGGCACCTTCCGCATTCCAGCTGACGTAGCTTCAGGAGATCACCGCTTTGTTCTCAAGAGTGCCAATGAATCCGGTGAAGATCTAGTGATCGGTATCGGCATTGCTGTGGGTGCACTTTCCAGTGGATCTACTGCCACTCGAATCCTGATTACCATCCCAATTGCGCTTGCAGCGATGGCCGGTTTGGTTATCCCCACCACGATTCGTCGCAGGCGTCGCGTAACACTTGCTCAATAAGCGAATCTGGTCCTGCATCAATCCTTGCGGAATTGATGTATTGATATAGCAGCCACAGAGATCTCACAACTCTTTGTGCAAGGTTGTTAACACCAGCGGTATCAATGACCTAGCCCCCATTTATTCATCACGACTGTGCTAGTAATTACTCAAATATAAATGGGGTAATTCAGTGAAAAAGAAAATCATTTCAACAGTTCTGATTACGTCTTTGCTCGGTCTTATTGTGACCGTCTCGGGCAGTAGCGCAAACTCAGTGTCATCTGAAGATGAACAATTCCCTAGCCAAGTCACTTCAGCTTCTGGATTTCATGGAATAGAACTGAATGAGATTTCTGGGCTTCGCGACAATGTGTCGCTTCTCACCGGCGCAACAGAGACGGGAAGCAAACTCTGCACAAGCACCACAGATGCATCTTGCTCAGGTAACTACAGCTTCAAGGCAGTTCTCGGACCTTGTGACGCGACGACAACCATCGACTGCATCGAGAGTGTGGCGGCTACAACGTCGGCCGGAGCTGCTATCGCCGGATCATTTAAGCAATTCTTTCCCGCTCGCGGAATGAACGACTACACAGGTTCAACGACCGACGGCGTACCCAGTGGCCGACCACCAAGTTTGTGGACCATCAATGGACTCCCTCATGCTGAAGGTTCCGACTACCAAGTTGTTGTCACCGTCAGCGGCATGAAAGTAAATGGTGATGCGCGGAAACCATCACGATCATTTTTTGCGAGCATCACACCTGTCAATATTCATCAGACAACATGCAACCCTCAGTTCAATGGCCAGTGCATGGATGACTTTCATGAGACAGCAGGCCCTGACGGTAAGTCGCAGATTCGTTTTCGCGGAGTTGCTGCAGACCAGGACTTAGGCATTCGATGCGCTAATTGGGGTGAAGATTCACAGTGCGCTCTCAAGCGTGCTTTCCCTGTTGGGGCAAAGTTCTCTCTGAAGGTTCGCCTTTCAACTGTGCCAGCAGGCTGGTTGCACGGTCGCCTTGCAGACCCAACCGCGTCAATTAGCACCGCAGACAACGTCACAACGGTGCAGATTTCTGCCCAGCCAACGAAGGTCCCCATCGTGTCGACCGGCGCACAGTGGGCCGACCTACCAACACCAGTTCAAGAATGGTTTACAGCGAACTGTTCATCAAATTGTGGGACGCGTCAACCTGGCTCACTCTCATTGGCTCCGACACTGCGTAATGCACAATCCAACCCTGTTGCGTATAAGGAATCTTCTTTTGAACAACTCAAACTGTGGACCACATTTATCAAGGATTCCGCATCAGCTATTCCGTCTCAATGGAGCGTTCGTACTCTCAGTTATCAAGAGATGACAAGGTCGCCGAAATGTATTTCAGAAGGAGTCGGAGTGACAGGCATCGTGGCAACGAACTCCACTCTCTACTCCGAAGGCCCACCATCGTTTGATAGCGCAACATCCACTCTCAACTACAAGGTCGCTGCACCGCACTACGAGAAAGATGGAAAAACTGAATTCAAGGGTCGCTATGACCTCATTCTTCGATCAGACATCGCAAAGTGCTTGTACAACCTTGACGATTCCCCTGTGACGTCAGAGGTCGCCGTTGTTGATGAATCTGGTGCACCCAAAACCGCAACGACCTCGATGACACAGGCAGACGGCTGGTTCAAGTTCAGTGCAGTTGGCTACACCCATTCTGCACCCACCGTGAAAACGAAACTGCTGCAAACCAAAACCGTTGCAGTGGCGCCAGTTGCTGCGAAGCCTCAGGTGAGAAAAGGAAAGACAATCTCAGCTACTTCTATTGCGAAGTCAGCTGCACTTGCCATTCCCAAAGGTGCACGAGTTGTCACAACAATTTCGGCGAAGTCAAAGAAGATCTGTTCACTCTCGCGTGCAAACACAGTGAGAGGACTGAAGAAGGGCAACTGCGTGGTGTCCATCGCAGTAACGCCGAAGAAGTCCAAGCAGGTTCCTAAGCCAAAGACGATCCGTAGGAACGTCACTGTGGTGGTCTCCTAGCTTCACTGCCACAAAGAGATTTACTTCTGAATGAAAGCTTCTCGACCGGCGCTTGACCAGCGAATCTCCACTCGCCGATCATTCGCTGTTCCAGGTTCGGTGGTGATTGCCCCGTAACCGTCGAAACGAATCCAAGCACGCACACCTTGCGAAGACAAATAGTTGGCCACATTACGGGCCCGCTCAATTGACAAATTCTTCAGGAACTTCGAACCATCAATGAGGTTCTGGCGTGCAAATCCTGAAATCAAGAGCAAACCTGCCCGACCACGAAGTTCGCGCGCAAGGCGATCCAGCTGCGCCCTGTCACGTGCGTCTAACAATGGTGACGTTGCATCAAAAATGATGCGATCAACCAACAAGGACTCACCAAACAGAATTGGATTACCTGCAGCATCTCGGCCACGCCCTGTTGCTCCTTGAACGACATTTCGACGCTTCGGCGCACTGGGCGACAATCCGAAGTTGTTCTCCACGAAGGTCACGATGCGTTGACCTTCATCAAGACGCGGAAGTCGTGCAGAGAGGCGGCGGGCCGCAGATGGCACTCTCATCCGAACAGTTCTTGCAGTTGTTCCATCAGCATTACGCACCATGAAAACAACGTGCGACGCACGCCCTACTTCATTCTTTTTGAGATGTGCAGTTGCCGTAATCCAGCCAGACCCAAAATTGAGAGGAGTTTGGTCAAGGCGTGCGATGTCTTGTGGGAGTTCTCCTGATGACACATCAGATTGCGTGTTGAGAGCAGCATCGAGAAGTGATTTATTGATGGTGAGTGACAGCGCTGAACTGGCTGGCGACACATTCCCGGCAGGGTCCGTGATCACAGTACTTACGGACCATTCACCATCACTCAACGAAGGCAAGTCACAGCTACTCACAGATGCTGATGCAACATACGTACAGGACACAGTCGTTCCATCAGCCTTCCTCGCAGACACAGTCACCGAAGTACCAGCAGGCAAAGCACCACCAGACAAAGACGGCGTGGTGTCCGACGTGAGATTGTCCGTCGCAGAGGCTCCTGTGTCTGATGAAGCAACAAGATCTGGAGTTCCAGCAGTCGGAGCAGAGGCGTCAATGGAGAGCAACAGCGCTGAACTGGCTGGCGACACATTCCCGGCAGGGTCCGTGATCACAGTGCTCACCGACCATTCACCATCACTCAACGAAGGCAAGTCACAGCTACTCACAGATGCCGATGCAACATACGTACACGACACAGTCGTTCCGTCAGACTTCCTCGCAGACACAGTCACCGAAGTTCCCGCAGGTAGCACGCCACCAGAAACAGACGGTGTCGAATCTGATGTGAGATTGTCCGTTGCAGAAGCCCCCGTATCCGACGCATTCAACAAATCAGGTGCACCAGGTGCGGACGCTGACGTCGCAATCGTCATTGACAACGCTGATGTGTTGCCGGTGTTACCCGAGGCATCGGTGACATTTGCAACGACAGACCATGCCCCATCGGTCAAGGTTCCGAGAGTGCATGACGACGCAACTCCGACCGTGTACGTGCACGTGACATCGGTGGCACCGGGGCGACTTGCCGTAATGACGACGACATCACCGGTTGCTTGGCCAGTCAGCGAGAATGCTGGCGTCGCATCCGATGTGTTGTTGTCTGTGGAGGATGAACCAGTGTCTGACGACGCTGCAAGGTCCACAGCAAGTCCGCCAACCGCGTTTGTGTCAATCCCAATAGAGAGCGATGTTGGGTTGTTGCTCGTATTGCCGGCTGGGTCAGTCACTGACGATGTGATGGTCCATGTACCGTCGCCCAACGTCGGCAATGTGCAGTTTGTTGCACTCCCCACCACATACGAGCAAGTCACCGTATTTGTGCCATTCGTAGCACTAAGCGTGATGGTGTCTCCTGAACTGCCGCCCGTTGCACTCAATGTGGGGGTGTTGTCATTCGTATTGTTATCGGTACTGCTTGTTCCCGTATCTGAACTTGTCGCAAGATCAGGCACACCTGGTGCGGCCGGCGCACTTGCATCAATCGAGACCGACAACGCTGCTGATGCTGTCGACGCACCCGAAGTGGGGTGAGACTCGGTTGCAGTAATTGACCACGTGCCGTCGGAAAGTGT
>WLHL01000044.1 GCA_009702755.1 Actinomycetota bacterium | reverse complement strand
CACGTTCCTCTCATCAGGAGATGTCGAATGGTTCGCCGACTTTGGTCGCCGGCTTCTCGGACCAGAACTTTCGACAGCAAGTCGTTGGTCGCGTGGCGTGACCGACTAGACATTTAGCCATGACTCGTCCCGATGGCCGCACGCCAGATCAACTCCGTCCCATTTCCTTCCAGCGCGACTTCACCGAAATGTCCGCCGGCTCCGTGCTGGTGTCGTTCGGACGCACGCGTGTTTTGTGCACTGCGTCTATTGATGAAGATGTTCCTCGTTGGATGAAGGGCTCTGGCAAAGGCTGGGTCACTGCGGAGTACTCGATGCTTCCTGGCTCATCGCCTGAGCGCGTTGATCGTGAAGCTGCAAAAGGCAAGCAGAGCGGTCGCACGGTAGAAATCCAGCGACTCATTGGTCGTTCACTTCGCGCCGCGATTGACATGCGCGCACTTGGCGAGCGTCAGATTGTCGTTGACTGTGATGTGTTGCAAGCCGACGGTGGAACACGCACGGCAAGTATCTGTGGCGGCTTCTTGGCATTGCATGATGCAGTGACTCGCTTGGTGCAGAGCGGTGCCATCACTGAGAATCCATTGCACTCGTATTGTGCAGCGATTTCTGTGGGCGTATGCGGCGGCACACCAGTGCTTGATCTTCCCTATGTCGAAGACAGCACAGCAGAAGTTGACATGAACGTTGTAATGCTGCGTCCCGTTAATGGCGGCGAGCCTCGCTTCGTCGAAGTGCAAGGAACAGCGGAGGGAATGGCATTTTCTCGTGGCGAACTCGACGAGTTGTTGATGTTGGCTGACACTGGCTTGGGTCGCATTTTTGATTTGCAGGCAGGACTTCTTTCAGAAGCTCCTCCGATGCGTGCACCTGAGAGGTAATTGAGATGCGCCTCGTGTGCGCGAGTGCTAACCCGAAGAAGGTGGCAGAGATTGCACGACTTCTGCCGCAGTGGGTGCAATTGCTCCCGCGGCCTGAACATGTCGGTGATGTTGAAGAAAATGCGCCGACGCTGGAAGGGAACGCCATCATCAAGGCCGTCGAAATTGCTAACGCTGCAGAAGAGTGGGCGATAGCTGATGACACAGGACTTGAAGTCATTGCACTAGGCGGTGCCCCTGGTGTTCGCAGTGCACGATTCGCCGGCGAGAACGCAACAGATGCAGAGAACCGCGCGTTGTTACTTGAACAACTTGATGGAGCGGCTGATCGTTCTGCTCGGTTCCGTACCGTCGTTGCGCTCGTGAATTCAAAAGGCGAGATGCATCTCGTGAGCGGTGAATGTATTGGATCGATTGCTGATGTCGAGCGTGGAAACTCTGGTTTCGGTTACGACAGCATCTTTGTTCCGGCTGACGGAGACGGTCGCACCTTTGCAGAGATGTCTGCAGAAGAAAAAGATGCGATGTCGCATCGTGGTCGTGCTCTCGCACAACTTCCCGCGTTGCTCTCGCGACTTTTTGGATTACCAACCCCGTAAGTCGATAGGCCACTGGGCGATGACTTCGCCGTACTCATTGGCCACATACGCCACTTCGTGCATTGTCATCGTGGGGTCAATGTGTGATGGAGTCACGAAGACACGCTCGCCGATGATGGGCTGTGGTGTGCCCTCGCTTGGTGAGAACGTGATGTGCTCATCAGAACAAAACCACACTGAATGATCTTTGATGGTGGGATTGCCATGGTCCATGCCGAGTGATTTCAGCCCCACATCGATGACCGACCACTTGTCGTTCTTCGACACAACAGTGCCGACCACCCACATTGCCTGGACGAATGGATGACCAAGCTCTGCGTATTGCGTGTCCATGAGTGCATAACTGCCTGCTTGCACTTCGTTCACAGTGGTGCCAGCGAACATGTCATAGGTGCCTGTTCCACCGGCTGACACAATGTCGCCACCAACGGCTTGATGCGCTTGAGCAAGGAGCGTCATCGCATCGTGCACGCGAGACTTCTTTTCATCACGGTCGGTCACCATCATGAGATGGCCTTCGTATCCCATGACTCCGCGCACATCCATTCCATTCGCGCGTGCAGCATCAGCGAGTGCTCCGGCTTTATCGGGGGCGATGCCACATCGTGGTAGTCCAACATTGACATCAATAATGACGCTGCGAATTCCAGCGCGATGAGCTGCTGCAAGAGTTTCGGGAGAGTCAATGGCAACGGTGATGAGTGCTTCATCTTGAGCCTCAGCAAGTGCCGATAAGCGGTGGGGGTCCAAGACTTCATTGGCAAGAAGAAAGTCGTTCCCGACGTGTGCATCGATAAGACCAAGAATCTCTCGTGGGGTAGCGCACGTGAACGAAGAGTGGCCAGCGGCTTCTTGTTCGGCGGCAATGCCTGAGCACTTGTGGGCCTTCACATGTGGTCGAAGACGGCGCCCTGGATGTACATCGGCCATCGAGGCGATGTTCTTACGCAGAGCAGTGATGTCAATCACCACTGCTGGAGTGGGCAAATCATAAATATGCACAGTGCCGGTGAAGGGACTCGAACCCCCAACACGCAGGACCTAAACCTGCTGCCTCTGCCAATTGGGCTACACCGGCGACTCCTTGAGGGTACCTGTCACAGTCGGGTACGGGGTGCTTGGGGTGGCAAACTATTGGGGTGACAGCAACTTCTGCCCTCGAATCCACTCTTGACGCAACTGCCCTACAGGAGCAGTTGGGGCTTGCCGACAAAATTGTCGATGCAAAGTCACTTGAAAACAGTGTGCGTCGCTTTGCGGAGAAGAACATTGTCCTCCCCACGTTTGGTGAACTTGCTGAACCGCATCGCATTCCTGCAAGCCGCACTGCTGGTGTTGACAAGAACGCTGCCGACCCTCGCAACTTGTTCCGCGTGCACTGGTACAACAATCTTGATGGCGACAAAGTGGAAGTTCCAGACCATGTGGTCTTGCCTTCGTCGATCACGGGTATTGAGTCACCCATCATCGTGGTCTTTGGTGATCGCTTTCCGATGATCACTGCGCACAAGGTTCTTGCTGCGTACTCATGTTTCGTGCCTCGCGTGATCACTGGTCAGTTTGACCCCACTCGTCATCGCGCAGTGTGGCCATCAACGGGCAACTACGCACGTGGCGGCATTGCCATCAGCACACTCATGGGCTCTCGCGGCGTTGCTGTTCTCCCAGCGGGTATGTCACAAGAACGCTTCGACTGGCTCGACAAGTGGGTGAGCGATCCGTCCGACATCGTGCGTACCGCAGGTACCGAGAGCAATGTCAAAGAGATCTATGACGCTTGCAACGAGATGGCAAAAGACCCAGGCAACTTCATTCTGAATCAGTTCTGTGAGTTTGGTAACCACGCAGGTCACTATGAAGTCACGGGTCGCGCCCTTGCGCATGCGTTCGAACACGTGAAGGCAAACTGGTATTCCGACATTCGCCTTGCGGCGTTCACATCGGCGACTGGTTCTGCCGGGACAATCGCAGCAGGCGATCGTCTGAAGGACATCTACGGCACAAAGATTGTTGCTGTTGAAGCGTTGGAATGCCCCACGATGTTGGAGAACGGTTTCGGCGAGCACAACATTCAAGGAATCGGCGACAAGCACATTCCACTCATTCACAACGTGATGAATACAGATGTTGTTGTTGGCGTGACGGATCGCGCAACTGACGAACTCGATGTGTTATTCAACACTCCTGTTGGCCAGCAGTACTTGTCACAGCGTCATGGCATCAGTGCAGAGTTGCTCGATGCGCTCACACACTTCGGTTTCTCCGCTATTTGCAATGTCATTGCCGCAATTAAGACCGCCAAGTTGTTGGGCTACGGGGCTAACGATGCAATTGTCACGATCGCAACAGACGGAAGTGCGTTGTACCCCAGTGAGCGGGTCAAGACTTTGGCTCAGCGCTTTAAGAACAACTTCACTGAGATTGATGCAGCTGAAGTGTTCAGTGAGCACCTTGGTCATGTCGGCACTGACGGAACTATGGATTGCACCGCACTCGATAAGAACCGCATCTTTAACTTGGGTTACTACACCTGGGTGGAGCAGCAGGGCACCCCATTTGAAGTGTTTGAAGCACGCCGTTCGCAATCGTTCTGGCGCTCTGTGCGTGCGTACACGCCGGTGTGGGACGAACTCATCACTGAGTTCAATGCTCGCGTCGCAAAAATCTCTCAGTAGGTCTTGATGAGCGGGACCGTCACAGGACTGACATGTTCAGTGTGCGGGTCTCATCTTGATATCGCTGCACCGTTGTCGTGGAAGTGCCCGAATGCAACGGATGCCGACCGCCATCACGTTTTGGATTTCGATAGTGAAATTGATGTCTTTCGTCCCACAGATGATGAGAATCCATTTCTGGCGTACCGGGAGTATCTCGCAGTTGATGCGTATGGCGCGGCACTAGGGCTAGAGACAGCCACACGCATTTCAATCATTCAAGAACTTGATGATGCGGTGAGGGCGGTTGATGGAACAGGTTTCATTCGGACGCCGATGAAGCGCGCAGATGCGTTATCAGATGAGTTGGGCTTCACTCCCGACGGCGGAATCTGGATCAAAGATGAGACGCACAACGTTGCGGGTTCTCATAAGGCCCGTCACCTCTTCACAGAGTTGGTGTATTTGGTGATGACAGAGCGTGCAGGTGTTGCGCCGTGGAAGACGCCAAGCGAACGTCCGATGTTGGCGATCGCTTCGTGTGGAAATGCGGCAATCGCAGCGAGCACATTGGCTGCGGCTGTGCAATGGCCGATCGCTGTGCATGTGCCCGTGGCTTCTGCATCTTCGGTCATTTCCAAACTGGAATCGCTTCGTGCTGATATTCGCGTGTGCCCACGACTTGAGACAGACCCCGCAGGCGATCCATGTGTCCTGCGGTTCCGTGAAGAAGTTGCTGCTGGTGCGATTCCGTTCGGTGTGCAGGGAACAGAGAACGCATGGTGTCTCGATGGCGGTCGTACCATCGGGTGGGAGATGCTGAAAGAAATCGGTCATCGGGTCGATCGCATCTTTGTTCAGGTCGGCGGTGGAGCCTTTGCGTCGTCGATTGCAGCCAGCATGCGCAACGTGGGTACACACCCCACGTTGCACGCTGTACAGGCGGAAGGTTGTGCTCCGTTATCTCGTGCATGGGAACACGCGATTGAGACCGGCGGTACTCGTGATGCAGGCAGTCGCTGGTCGGAGTGCATGTGGGCCTGGGAAGAGGAACCGCACTCATTGGCTGACGGAATCCTCGACGATGAGACCTACGACTGGATCGGCATTCTCAATGGAATGTCAGATACCGGTGGTTCGCCTGTTGTTGCTGCCGAAGAGGCAGTGATACGTGCTCATGAAATGGCGTCTCGTTTCACCGACGTCAGCGTGAGCCCGACAGGTTCTGCTGGTCTTGCTGGGGTGTTGCAGATGCGCGACTCAATCGCAGACGATGAACGAATTGTTGTGGTGTTCAGCGGTATCGCTCGCTAGCGCGTTGTAGAGAACTACGACGCACTGACTTCAAGCAAGGCACCAGTTTCGACGTCGTACACGAATCCGCGGATGTTCTTTTTGTACTTCACGAATGGATTGTTTCGTAAGCGCTTCATTGATTCACGCACAGCATCAAAAGGGTCATTGAATGCTTCGATGAACCAATGCGGCCGTGTGCCGCACTCTTCTTCGATGTCATCTTTGAATCCGTCTTCCGAGATCTTTTGCAATCCGCAATCGGTGTGATGGATCAGAATGATTTCCTGTGTATTCAAAAGGCGCTGTGACACAACAAGTGATCGCACCACGTCATCTGTCACAACTCCACCAGCATTACGAATGATGTGTGCATCGCCGTGGCGGAGGCCGAGCATCTGGAAGATGTCCATACGGCTGTCCATGCAGGCCACGATTGCGAGGTGAAGCAGTGGGGCAAGAGCTAGCCCGACATCACCGAACTGAGAGACAAAAGTCGCATTATTGAGGAGAAGTTCTGCTGCGCTTGGGGAAAAGTCATCGGAGGCTGGCACGGCTTCATTCTGCCTGAGCAGGTAGCCTTTCCCGTATATGAGCACCCCAGGTTTTCCTGTCAGCCCCGTCGCGCTTGAAGGCGCTGGCGATTCCGGCGCAAACATCTTCAACCGTCTTCTTAAGAACCGCGTCATCATGTTGGGCACCGATGTCAACGACGACATTGCGAACAGCTTGTGCGCACAGTTGTTGTTCCTCGAAGGGGAAGATCCGAACGCTGACATCTGGTTGTACATCAACTGCCCTGGTGGTTCAGTGACCGCTGGTATGGCGATCTACGACACCATGCAGTTCGTGAGTTGCGATGTCGCAACAGTGTGCATGGGGCTCGCAGCTTCGATGGGTCAGTTCCTTCTCACCGCGGGTGCAGCAGGCAAGCGTTACACGCTTCCGAACGCACGCATCATGATGCATCAACCTCTTGCAGGTTTGCGTGGTCAAGCATCAGACATCGCTATTCAGGCCGAACAGCTTCGTTTGACAAAGCGCAAGATGGCAGAACTCATCGCCTTCCACTCCGGACGTGACTTCGCCGATATTCAGGCCGACAGTGAGCGCGACCGTTGGTTCACCGCCGAAGAGGCGAAGGACTACGGCTTGGTCGACAAAGTCATCGTCAAGCGCGGAGAAATTCGCTAACTCTTTTACGGGGCAACAGTTGTTGCCACGGGAACTGGCGCAGCAGGAACTGTTGTGGCCGGTGCCGTCGTTGTCGGAATCGTTGTTGTTGCCACTCGTGGTGGCTCAATGTTGAGCCCGGAACTGATGTCCACTGCGCACGTGCTCTTCACCCAGTCGCGTACTTGTAGGGCAGATTGATTCGCCGCGTAGGTCGCATCGGCTAACGCTTGCACTTCTTCTGGATTGTTCGTATTCAATTTGGCTGCTTGCTGCAAAAGATCAGTGATGACTGCCATGTCCTTTTCGATCGTGAGTGGAGATCGTTCAAGAAGACGTTGGTATCTGTCGACCATGGCGTTGACCTCTTTGCTGGTCTGCATCCGTTGGGCAATGGCAGGAAGTTCCTGCGCTAACTGGCGACAAAAACTGGTGCCGGTCCGTGATGCACCCCCGCATGCCGTGAGTCCGAGGGTCAGTGCGACAACGGTTGCCCAAGTAGTGAGTCGTCGCGTACACATCCCGTCGATTATCTCACTCGAGCACCCAAGGGGGACTGCACATGTTCGCAGCCGTTACATCTTCAACTTTGTTGGCGACAATGGGCAGCCCCATCGTTGTGGAGGCCCATGTGGGGCAGGGGATTCCCGCATTCACGGTGGTCGGCTTGCCAGATGAAGGGTGCCGTGAGTCGCGTGACCGTGTTCGTGCCGCAATGTTGTCGTCCGATCTTGAATGGCCGACAAAGCGCGTCACCATCAATTTGGCGGGAGGTGGTGAACGGCGTGGTGGAGCCGGACTCGATCTCGCGATAGCCGTCGGGTTGCTCGTTGCAACGGGGGTGCTGTCTCAACAGGCAGTGGAGGGCAAAGCGTTCGTTGCTGAATTAGGTCTTGATGGCTCACTTCGTCCCACCGCAGGAATGGCGCCATTGGTGTCGGCAGTGGGGGACCATGAAGTTGTTGTAGCTGCAACGGCCGTTGCTGAAGCATCGTTGGCACGTGCTCCACGTGTACGACCAGTGCACACATTGAAGCAACTTGTTGAAGTGCTGAAAGCAGAAGAGGCATGGCCACATGTCGACGTGCCAGAACCACAGGTGGTGATGGACGAGATTGCCGACATGGCAGATGTGCGTGGCCAAGAAATGGCGCGACTTGCGATGGAAGTTGCTGCTGCTGGTTTTCATCATGTGTTGCTGATGGGGCCGCCAGGTGCTGGCAAGTCGATGTTGGCTCGTCGTTTGCCCGGGTTGCTTCCGCGACTCACTGACGAACAGGCATTTCGAGTCGCCATGACCCGCAGTGCAGCAGGGATGCCAATGTCGGCGGTGATTGCTTCATCGGCTCCGTATCGAGCGCCGCATCACACTGTCTCAATGATCGGGATGGTGGGAGGAGGTTCCTCCCATCTTCGTCCGGGGGAACTGACATTGGCCAGCGATGGTGTGTTGTTCCTTGATGAGATGGGTGAGTTTGCGCCGACTGTTCTGGATGCACTGCGACAGCCACTTGAAGAAGGAGTTGTTCGTCTTTCTCGGGCAAACGGTTCCGTCACGATGCCTGCAAAGTGTTTGCTTGTCGCGGCAACGAATCCGTGTCCGTGTGGCGTCTCGTCACCAATGGCATGCACCTGCACACCGATTGCGAAGCAGCGATACCTGCGTCGCTTCAGTGGTCCGTTGCTTGATCGTTTTGATTTGCGAGTTGAACTGCAGCGACCGTCAACATCTGAACTGACCAGCACGTCGAAAGGTGAAAGTAGTGCTGCGATTGCAGAACGTGTGCAACGTGTTCATGAACTGTGTCTGGCGCGTCAGGGGTGTGTGAACTCTTCGTTGAGCGCTGATGCATTGGAAGAAGTGGCACCTCTTCACGATGAGGCTCTCAACGTTTTGCGAACACATCTCGATGGAGGTCGACTCACGGGTCGTGGATATCACCGCATTCGTCGTGTGGCACGAACTTTGGCCGACCTGCATCACAGTGATGGCCCCATCGGTTCTGAATGGGTGCATTTGGCATTAGCGATGCGCGCGAAGTTGCACACGGGACACGGAGAGATGCGATGACAGCGCGCTACCCGCAGTGGTCCTATGCCGCAGCTCTTGCGTCGTTGCCCCTTCTCACGCATCGGCGTTTGCGATGGTTAATGCAGGCAGGTGAACCATCGGATGTGTGGCGGCAGATCCATGAGGGCGATCGCTTTCTCAATGGTGTCGACGAAGCAGTCTGGCGAGCATGGGCGTCGACGAGTGATTCGTTGTTGATCTCGGTTGCGGAGCGGTGCATTGATAGAGAGATAGACGTTCTCACCATGAACAACTCGTCATATCCGGCCTCGCTTGTCGGAGACCCTGAAGCACCTGCAGTGGTGTTCGTGCGGGGAAACACAGAAGCATTTCGCCATCGCCGAGTCGGCATCATTGGGACGCGAGCAGCAACTTCGCGTGGAAAACATTTCGCTCACACAATCGGTGCGCAGTTAGCGGCGTCGGGAGTTGCGGTGGTGTCGGGTCTCGCACGAGGGATTGATGTTGAATCGCATGCGGGGGCATTGTCGGTGATGGGCGAGACGGCAGGTCCTCCCATTGCTGTGGTGGCATCAGGGCTCGACGTTGTGTACCCGAGAGAACATGCGCGTATCTGGGAAGACGTTGCGATGCGCGGCGTTCTTCTATCCGAATCACCACCTGGTGTTCATCCCGAGCCATTTCGTTTCCCCATGCGAAATCGCATCATCGCGGCCCTGAGTGAGGTGCTCGTTGTGGTGGAGTCGCGCAGTACTGGTGGCTCAATGTCGACGGTTCGTGAAGCAATGAAGAGAGATGTGGCAGTGATGGCGGTTCCTGGTTCTCCGGGATTGCGTCAAAGTGAGGGATCAAATGATTTGTTGAGAGACGGGTGCGCACCAGTGACATCGGTTGACGATGTTTTGCTTGCGCTCAACCTTGACCACCGGCACGCACACCAGTGGTGCGACACACGAGAAGTACTGCTGACCGATGAGGCGGCCCTTCTGCACGTTATGGGGCGAGGCCCTCGCAGTATGGAAGAGATTGCGATGTTGACAACGAAAAGCGTGGTGACAACTGCAGTTCTTCTCGGCCGGCTACAGGCCAAAGGATGGGTGGCAAATACTGATGGTTGGTGGGAGGCACTCGTGGCATAGTCGCCGAGGGGTACCGTTGGTGCATGAGCGGAAAGGCCACATCGCAACACGATCAGCGCGATGCCTCCCGCTTTGACCTCGAGCGCCATATTCGGTCTTTGCGTTGTAGCGATATCACACGTGCCGCTCGTCGAACTGATCTCGATCACGCCATCACGCATTTCATCGCAGGGGGAGCGACAGAGCCTCGATTAGTTGATGCGGGTGTGCTCGAAGAGTACATCTGGCACCTCGAGGAGGCTGGTCTCACCGTAGAGACAGTGGAACAACGCCTCGCTGCCGTCGCCACTTATTTTTCGTGGTTCATTCGCACTCATAAACCTGCACGTGGCGAGGAATCAATCGTTCATCCTGTTCGCGATGTCCGTGTTACTCATGCATCATCGTGTGTTGCATGCACATCTCACACAAACGGCACCACGCTCAAGGGTCAGTGTTCTGTTCGTGATGCGCGGCTCCCTGCCTGGCGGCCCTCTGATTTTGAATTGTCATTGACAGCGTCCTCGGCGAATACTCGTTCCGCATATCGACGCGACGTTGAATTGTTTGCTGAGTGGCTCTTGGAGGCGGGAGCTGATGCAGCCCCGGATCGCGTCACAAAAGAAGATGTGCGTGCGTATCTTGCATTTCTTCATGATCGAGGTGCAACGTCGCGCACGATTGCGCGGCGCATTGCTTCGCTGCGTCGATACTTCGGATGGGCAATGCGTCAAGAGATGGCATCGATTGACCCAACAGAGGCAATGCATACGCCGAAGACAAAGGGTCGCTTGCCACGCCCCTTGGATGAGCAAACAGTGCTTACGTTGGTGACGACACCAGATGCAGATGCGCCTGCATGGCGTCAGGCCAGAGATCGTGCGGCTCTTGAGATTTTGTATGGCAGTGGGCTGCGCGTGTCGGAAGTCTGTTCGCTGGAATTGCAGAGTATGTCGTCGGATAAGACAACATTGCGTGTGATGGGTAAAGGATCAAAAGAACGGGTGGTTCCACTGAGTGCGCCGGCCACGTCTGCAATTGCCCATTGGCTTACATTGCGTCACGAGGTTGCCAATGAGGCATCGGGCAATTCTTTGCTCCTGTCTGCTCGAGGCAAACCAGTGGGTCGTCGCGATGTTGCACGACTGTTAGACGAAGCTTGTGAACGCGCCGGAATCGTCGGGGGGTCTCATCCTCATGCGCTGCGTCATTCATTCGCCACGCACCTGATGGACAATGGTGCTGATACTCGCTCCATTCAAGAACTGCTGGGCCACAGCGATGCTGCGACAACGCAGCGATACACACATGTCAGCAAAGAACGCTTACGTCTTGCCTATACAGAATCGCATCCGCGGGCATGAACGCACGTCCCCTTCGCTACACAATCGAAACAGCATGGGATGCATGGCATGTCTCGCAAGAGTCAACGGCGCGTGACTGGCTTGTTGTGCACTACGCATCACTCGTGAAGTTCGTTGCTGGCCGTCTTGCTGCCGGATTACCAAAGACAGTTGATACCGGTGACCTCGTGAGTGCGGGTGTGTTTGGTTTGATGAATGCGATTGACAAATTTGATCCGGCGAATGGCGCAAAGTTTGAAACCTATGCAATCCCTCGTATTCGCGGAGCCATCTTGGACGGACTACGTGCGCTCGACTGGGTGCCGCGTTCAGTTCGATCCCGTTCTCGTTCTGTGCAAGATGCCATTGCTGCGCTCGAACATCAACTTGGTCGCACGCCAACAGACGAAGAGATTTCAGCAGAACTGAAAATCAGTGTCGAAGAACTTGAGAAGTGGCTGTCTGATATTGCTGCTGGCTCAGTGGGTCCGCTTGACCACGTGGCGATGGACAACACTGCGGCAGAAGCAGACGCGCAGATACAACCTGGTCGCGCAATGGAAGAAGGAGAACTGCGTGCTGCAATGCGCGCAGAAATTTCCAAACTGCCTGAACGAGAGCAAGCAATTCTGATTCTGTATTACGAAGACGGATTGACGTTGTCTGAAATTGGAGAAGCGCTGGGAGTCACCGAGAGTCGCATTTCGCAGATTCACACCAAAGCTGTTCTTCAGTTGCGCTCTCGTCTTGCCGCCGCTGGCATGGCGTAACCGCACTGACCGCACACACCGTCGCGCCGTCCACATGACGGCATGGTTGTTTCAGTTCTCGCAACACTTCTCCTCATCGGGTCGTCCACTGTCGTGCGTCCACTTCCGCCCGTCACAGGTTCGATCATTCAGCATTTTGTTGCGCCCACATGTCCGAGGTGCGCCGGTCACCGAGGAGTCACCATCGCGACTCGGTCTGGCCAGGCGGTGGTAGCGGTCCTTCCCGGGACCATTTCTTTTGTGGGGGAAGTGGCAGGGCTTACCTATGTCGTGCAGGTAGTTCACCCCGGAGTGAAAGTCACCTATGGGTGGCTGTTGCCCAACCCGGGGTTGCTGGAGGGTGACGTTGTTGCCAGGGGCGCTGTTGTGGGGATGGCAGGGGAGCGCATCTATCTCGGGGTCCGTGTGGGGGGTGCCTATGTCGAACCCTTGCGGTACTTAGGGCTGGGCGGTTCTCGGTTGCGAGGCGTAGGAGGCGTCGTTGTGGGGCGAGCGGGGTCTGCCCGATAGTCTTGCTGAGGTTCGGATTGCTCCTTTGGGGGCAGGAAGACCAAAGAAATCATGCACACCGGCCACCTGCGGTCGCTTCGGCGTCGGACCGGTGTGTGGACAACCGCAGAAGGAGAAAATTATGGCCGTCGTAACTATGCGACAAATGCTTGAGGCTGGCGTTCACTTTGGACACCCGACCCGTCGTTGGAATCCAAAGAT
>WLHL01000043.1 GCA_009702755.1 Actinomycetota bacterium | reverse complement strand
GCTATCAAATCTCGACGTGAGAACCCACTTCGAACACGCGATCAATTGGCAAGTTAAAGAATCGGCTTGCGCTGTCGGCGCCACGGTTCAAGAACACGAAGAGATGCTCAGCAAGAGGGTTCATGCCCGGAGCCTTGCCCGCAATAATTGACTCGTGACCAATGAAATAGGTGGCATCGTCTGGGTCAAAGTCGAGCCCTTGGAAAGAGATGGAAGCGAGTGTTGCGGGAACATCGGGTTCGTCCATGAAGCCGAACTCGAGTTGCACTTGACAAACGCCGGGGCCAACTTTCACCACGGTTGCTCGCTGTGACATCTCGACGCGAGGAGCAGCTGAGGTTTCAACAGCAACAATCAAAGTGGTCTTATGCAGAACTTTGTTATGGCGCAAGTTATTGACCAAAGCAGGAGGAGCCTTGCCGAGGTCTTTGAACATGAAGACAGCAGTTCCCGAGACACGCTTGATGTCTTCGGTCTCATCAAGGACTTCGATGAGAGAGCGCTCTCCGCGATGAATACGTTGAGCAACAAGTGCACGTCCGCGACGCCAGGTTTGCATCTGCACCATGAGGATGAGCCCGACAGCGAGTGCGAACCAACCGCCATGAGGAATCTTGACGAGGTTTGCACCAAGGAAACCGGCCTCAATAACCAGCAGAGGTGCACAGAGAAGCATTGCTCGAGTGGATGACCAGTTCCAACGATCCGTGAGTACACGGAAGAAAATGAGAGTAGTAATTGCCATTGTCGCCGTAACGGCGATTCCGTAAGCGGCAGCAAGATTGCTGGCAGTTTGGAATCCGATGACGAGGCCGATACACGCGACCATGAGCAGCCAGTTCACGAGTGGTACGTAGATCTGGCCGGAGTGTGAATGTGATGTGTGACGAATCTTGATACGAGGGAGATAATCAAGTTTCACCGCTTGTGCAGTAAGAGAGAACACACCTGAGATCAATGCCTGCGACGCGATGATGGTGGCACACGTGGCAAGGATGACGATGGGAATCAACAATGAGTCAGGAACCATGCGGAAGAAGACACTCTCGATGTCTTCGGGATTGTTCAGCAGGAAGGCGCCTTGGCCCCAGTAGTTCAAAACAAGTGCTGGCAGAACCATTGCATACCAGCCGACTGCGATAGGACGACGGCCAAAGTGGCCCATGTCCGCATAAAGCGCTTCGCCACCGGTGACAACGAGGAAGATTGCACCTAACGAGAGGAAAGCGCTCTTTGACTCGTGTGTGAAGTATTGGAATGCGTAGTAGGGATTAACGGAACGAATGATCTCTGGTGCATCGGCGATGTGAGACAAACCGATCACAGCAAGCGTGGTAAACCACACGAGCATGATGGGGCCAAAGATTTTGCCCATCGTTCCAGTGCCACGACTTTGAACGAGAAACAGTGCAAGAAGAATCACGATGGCGATGGGAACAACCCATGGCTCGAATGCAGTGGAGACTTCCTTCAAACCTTCGACGGCGGAAAGAACGGAAATGGCGGGAGTAATGATTCCGTCGCCATAGAGCAATGCAGTTCCGAAGACTCCGAGAGAGACGAGAATGGCGCCTCTCTTGACGTTCTGACCTTTGCGCGGCATGACGAGAGCGGTGAGAGCGAGAATGCCACCTTCTCCGTTGTTGTCCGCGCGCATGACGAAGAGCAAGTACTTGAGTGAAATAATGATGACGAGAGACCAGAAGGCAAGTGAGCAAATGCCGTACACGTTGATGGTGTCGACGGTCATCACGTGAGACTTTTCCGTGAAGGCTTCTTTCAGTGCGTACAGAGGGCTGGTGCCGATGTCTCCGTACACAACGCCGAGCGCTCCGAGAGCAAGAGCTGCTGTGCCAACTTCTGCCCCGTGTCCATGCCCTGCACCGGCGTGGTCTTCGTTGTTGTGGCCTTCATCGTGGGGCGTGCCCTGGTGATGTGCCTCGGCGAGCGGTTTTGCGTGCTCGGGTCCTACTGATTGATCTGATCCCATCGTTAGGAGAGGCTAATACCCTTAGAGAGCCATCAATTGGGCAGGGAGCGCGAGAGTGTGACCCACTCCTGTGAGGTATGTCGAGGTCAAACCCCCGCTAGCGACAAATGTCACATTTGGGTAAAGATAGGGGGGTGATTCAGCACTATCTCCAAGCCCGTAGCGAACTCGATGCCCCAGGGTCTCCTTTCGCGACCACCACTATTGAGATTCATGGGGTGCCCACAAAGGTGTTCGCAGCAGCGCCACCTCATATGCGCTTCCTCTGGGAAATGTCGGCAGCTCACGCCGACAAGGACTATTTGGTCTATGAAGATGAGCGGTACACATACGGCGAGATCCACAAACAGGTTCGAGTGTTGGCGGCGTACCTCGTGGCTCAAGGCGTTGGGCGTCATGATCGCGTCGCAGTGTCGATGCGCAATTATCCGGAATGGGTCGTGGCGTATTGGGCGACAGTGTCAGTCGGTGCGGCACTTGTTGGGATGAATGCGTGGTGGACGCCGTCTGAGATGGAATATGCACTGAAGGACAGTGAGCCCAAAGTTCTCATCGTTGACGGTGAACGTCTTGAACGTTTGGTGCAGATCAGTAACGCACCTGCGATGCATCTTGTTGTGGCGCGACACAAGGGGTCAATGCCAACCGGTGCTGTGTCGTGGGCTGATGCTCTCAGTGGTACTGATCCTGGGGCATTGCCGAACATCGAGATCGAACCAGAAGACGATGCAACTATTTTCTACACGTCTGGCACAACAGGGTTTCCCAAAGGTGCACAGCTCACGAATCGTGGTTCTGTTTCCAACATCTTGAACATCGCCGCAATGACAGGTGCAACTGCTCTTGCGGAACAGAAGGCAATTGAAGCGGGTGACATGCCTGCGCCGCCGCCAAAGCCAGTGACGCCAGCTGCATTCATGGCACCGACTCCGTTCTTCCATGTCACGGCGTGCAACTGCATCTTGCATCCGGCAACGCTCACGGGCGCCAAAGTCGTGATGATGTACAAGTGGGACGCAGGTCGCGCGCTCGAACTCATTGAGCGTGAAGGCATCACCAACTTCTCCGGTGTTCCCACAATGGGACGCGAATTGTTGATGCATCCTGATTGGTCGAAGCGCAATACATCGACATTGCAAGGGATGGGTGGCGGTGGCTCAGCGCTGCAGCCAGACCTCGTGCACAAGATTGCGGGTGCGTTAAAGCAAGGACAGCCGTCCACCGGATACGGCATGACCGAAACGTGCGGAATCATTACTGCGAACTCATCGCGTTTGTATTTAGAGCGCCCGGAGTCGTGTGGCCCATTGGTGCCCACCTTGGAAGGAAAGCTTGTTGATGAAGATGGCAATGACTTGCCGCGGGATCCGAACACAGTCGGAATTTTGTGTGTACGCGGCGCCATCATCATCAAGGGATACTTGAATCGACCAGAGGCGAATGCGGAGACCATCAAGGATGGCTGGCTGAACACTGGCGATGTTGCGCGCATTGACGAAGACGGTTTCGTCTACATCGTGGATCGCGCGAAGGACATGGTGATTCGTGGTGGCGAGAACGTGTACTGCAGCGAAGTGGAAGCAGCGATCTACAACCACGAAGCAATTGCTGAAGCTGCCGTCTTTGGCGTCCCCGATGAACGTCTGGGTGAAGAAGTTGCGGCGGTGCTGGTCTTGCGTCCGGGCTCTTCATTAACAGAAGAAGAGTTGCGCTCGCACTTGGCCGTCACATTGGCAAAGCACAAGATTCCGTCTCGGGTGTGGTTCCGTAGCGAGCCGATTCCGCGTAATGCCACTGGAAAGTTTTTGAAGCGAGAACTTCGTAAAGAACTCATTGGCGAATAACGACTACGCCAAGCGCTTTCTCAACTCAACGAAGACTGGTTCACCGACGATTCCGGCGATTTCCTCGCTGAGGCTGTCGATCACGCGTGACGTGCCGCAGTAGGCGTCGACACCTTCGGTGCAGCACCAGGCCATGTCATCGCCCACTTCGCCCCATGCCTTGCGATCCCAGCGGTGCACTGTTGCAATCTCCACATTGTCGTCGCGCATCTCCCAATCCACTTTGATGGGAAGCTGCCAACACACCGATGGCTTCCATTCGGTAATGGACTCTTCGAAGTGAAGTGCACCGTGGTGCAGTGCGCAGCCTGCTCCACCTGAGAAACCATTTCGATTGAGAAAAATGCACGCACCATCAATCACGCGGGTGGCACTGTTCTTCTCGTTTGCAAAGATTCCATCTGCCTTTGCTTCGGCGGAGAATTGAAACAAGTGCTGCGGGATCATCGCGGCGTATGCAGAAAGATTCATGGCTTCTTCAACGCCATCGAGTTCACACCCCAGTGAGCAGCAGCCAAAATTTTTCGTCGTATCTTCCGCGACATCGATGCCTTTGCAGCCTTTGCCCCAGATGCAGGTCCAGTTTGAAGTGAAGAAGTCTTTTTCAAAACGCCAGATTGTGTCGCCGGCATTGATCTCTTCGTAGTCGCTCATTGCATCACAGGTTGTCGCGGTGTCAACGACATTGTTTGCGCAAGAAGTTCAAGGGAACGAATGCGAGCTGTACCGCTCTCGCAGTGATGGGCGGTGATGATCTCATCAGCTTGCGTCAGTGCAGCAAAGTCTTCGACGCCGGCCTTGACCACATCAGGAGTACCAACGGCTGCGTACGTGAACATCTGATCAACATGAGCACCTTGAGGAGTCTTGAGAACTTCAATGACTTCTTCATCGGACAGCTTTTGTCCTTGTCGGCTGAACAAAGCCCGTGTGAAGTTGCGACGACGCAGTTCTTTTTGGCGAAGTGCAGATTCCTCGGTATCGGCAGCAATCACATTCATGCTGGCCATTGCATACGGTTCGCTCAATTGAGCCGAAGGAGAAAAACGTTCGCGGTAGATGCGCAACGCATCGATGAGATGTGTGGGTGCAAAGTGCGAGGCAAATGCAAAGGGGAGACCAAAGTGAGCGGCAACCTGTGCGCCATATAGAGAAGATCCGAGGATGTACAACGGCACGTGTGTTCCGCGGCCGGGCATTGCATTGACGCCCGCAACGCGCGATGTGTCGGAAAGAAATGCCTGCAACTCCACAATGTCATCTGCGAAATCTTCTGATGCGCGGGGGTCTCGACGCATGGCACGCATGGTGACTTGGTCGGTGCCTGGTGCGCGACCTAGTCCGAGGTCGATGCGGTCGGGGTGCAAAGAGGCGAGCGTGCCGAACTGTTCAGCGATGACAAGGGGGGAGTGGTTCGGCAACATGATGCCGCCTGCTCCAAGGCGAATGCTGTTCGTATGTGCAGCAACATGCGCGATGAGAACTGAGGGCGCAGAAGACGCAATGGACTCAAAGTTGTGATGCTCTGCGTACCAGACCCGTGTGAAACCCAACTCTTCTGCTCGTTGCGCAAGAGAGACGCAGTTCTGCAGACTTTGCCCCACGCTGTCGCCAGCAGAGATTGACGCAAGGTCAAGAATGGAAAGTGGAACTGCGCTCACGGTTCACACCTTAGAGGTGCGAGCGTCGATTGCTGATTACGCAGCGACTGGAGCAGAAGGTGCAGGAGCACCCTGGGCTGCGGAGTACGGCAACCAGGTGCCAGCTTCAAAGTCGTACAACTTGCAGTTCTTTGTCGAACGAAGGAATTCGCGGAAGGACAAACGGATGCGTCGCACAGTTTCGGGGTACGCGGCTTCGATTGCATTAGCAGCTGCAGGCAACTGATGGAAAGGAATGCGGACATCAACATGGTGTGGCACATGTACGAAGATGTTGTGGAACCACAACCAGTTCACGAGACGAGGTGTCTTCATGATTGTGGTTGATTCCATCTGGCCCTTGTACTGCGACCATTCCTTCTTTGACCACCAACGGATGTCAGGAGATACGTGGTGTACGTACACAGTCCATCCGATGATCTGACCGAACAAGATGAATGGAACAACGAACAACTTGATGGGCAACCACACCGCTGCGACTGCGCCACCAGTGAGTGCACCGATTGTGGCTGTAACGGCCAGAACGATTGCAATACCGATACCTAAGGTGATCTTGTCGCGAACAACTGCTGCGCGACGCTTGCCCTCTGGGTTATAACGCCACATCTTTTCCCACCACACGGTGCGCAAGAAGTACACGCCAGATCCAACCCATGACCATTCCACACGGTGCTGCAGACGTTGAATCGCGTTATACGTGCGGTACTGCTCAACTGTTGCGGGGTGCCAGACAAAGTCGAAGCCTTCGCGTGTGGTGTAGCCATGGTGAATGCGGTTGTGGCCGAGGTCCCATGCTGACTCAACATGAATGCTTGGTCCCATGGTGATCTGCGCCACGATGCGGTTGATCTTCTGCGAAGACAGCAATGCGCCGTGCGATGCGTCGTGACCCAAGACGAAGAGGCCAGAGACTGCAAGACCACCTGCGACCCAGAGAGGAACAATGGCCCACCACGAAGTGGCCATGGCTAGTGCGGCAAGGGTGATGCCATAAACGATCGTGGCCTTAATCAGGGCACGGACAGCACGTCCGGTTGGGCGTTCGTAACAGACCGCAGGAATCGATTCGCGGACGGTATTCAGCGAATGGGTGCGTTCTTTGATGAGGGGAGCAGATTGATTCTCGATAGGAGCAGGCTATTTCATAAATGGTCATGTTTTGCCTCATTTGGATGCGTAGCCTTAGTGCCTTATGGCAACTATTCCTGCTGCAGCCTTCTCCATCGGCCTCGACTGTGAACTGGACAATGTCCCGGGCGCACTCGGACATTTGTGCACTGCAATTGGTGACGCAGGGGGCAATATTGGAGCCCTTGATGGGTTTGATATCCGCGGACCCGTCCTTCGCCGTACTTTGGTCGTTCACTGCCGTGACGAAGCCCACCAGCTGGTGATCGTTGAGGCGGTCAAAAATACTCCGAACATCAGGCTCGTGGACTGGTGGGATCGCACCTTCCGCATGCATGAGAACGGCAAGATTCAGATGTTCTCCACCGCGCCGGTGCGAGACAAGGACGACCTCTCGATGGCCTATACGCCTGGGGTCGCCCGCGTCTGTACTGCAATCCAGAATGATCCAGCTCTCTCACACAAGTACACCATCCGTAAAAACACGGTGGCAATTGTGAGTAACGGCACTGCAGTTCTTGGTCTCGGCGACATTGGTCCCGAAGGTGCCATGCCCGTGATGGAAGGCAAAGCACTCCTCTTTAAAGAGTTCGGCGGCGTCGACGGTTTCCCCATCTGTATCAATGCTCGCACCGTCGATGAAGTGGTGGACTTCGTCCAGCGCATCGCCCCGACATTCGGCGGCATCAACCTTGAAGACATTGCGGCTCCTGAGTGCTTCGAAATTGAAGAGCGTTTGCGTGCAAGCCTCGACATTCCGGTTTTCCATGATGACCAGCACGGCACAGCAGTGGTGACCCTTGCTGCATTGTGGAACTCCTTGAAGATCACCGGCAAGAAGATGGAAGATCTTTCCGTCGTTATTGCAGGCGTCGGCGCAGCAGGTGTTGCCATCGGCAAGATTCTTCTCAACGCAGGCGTTGGCGAAGTTGTTGGGTGTGACCGTGCAGGTGCGATCTACACCGGTCGTGGCGAGCTCAACTCTGCAAAAGAGTGGTTTGCTCAGAACACGAACCCCAGCCGCAAGATGGGAACCATCTCTGATGTGATGAAGGGCTCCGACGTTTTCATTGGCGTGAGTGGACCTGACCTCATTACTGCTGCAGATGTTCGTTCAATGGCAAAGAATCCCTTGGTGTTCGCAATGGCGAACCCCAACCCAGAGATTCGCCCGGAAGAAGTTGATGGTTTGGCTGCTGTGATGGCCACTGGTCGTTCCGACTATCCAAACCAGATCAACAATGTTCTTGCGTTCCCTGGCATCTTCCGCGGTGCGCTTGACGCAAATGCATATGACATCACTGAAGGCATGAAGTTGGCAGCAGCTGTCGCAATTGCAGAATCAGTGAGCGATGCAGATTTGTCGCCTGACTTCGTTGTTCCGTCGGTGTTCGACAAGACCATCGTGGAAAAGGTTGCTCCTGCAGTGGCAGCTGCAGCCATCAGAGACGGCGTTATCCGCAAGTCGTAATTCATCACGTACTGCTGGCGATATCCGGCGGTCACGAATCGCACGGTGTCAATGGTGGAGCTGGGGGGAATCGAACCCCCGTCCATCAGGCGCTATTTACCAGTGCTACAACCATTCCCGTGTTAATGCTGACGCAACATCATCGACGGGTCGATTGCCTAATTACTTAGGCCGCGTGCTGTCTTTCCAACATGGCAATGGTCTTTCTCATCGTCAGCGTTCTTTCCTGCCGTCATCCACCGCTTCTGTTGCCGGGCTGCGGTGAACTGGCCCCGTGCGCCATTGCTGGTCACGATGTCTCTCTACAACCTAAAAATTAGGCGGCGAGAGCGAACTGCTCGTTGGCAATTCTGTTTTTTGCCCCGTTTAACGAATCTGAGCAATTCGGGTTGCACGTGCAAACAACGAAACTGCTGTCGAAACCTGTCAGCCCCATTGGTTGGTTATGTGCTTGTCAGTGTACGCCGAGGAAGTGGCGAATAATTCGCGCTACTCCATACCTTTGCGCTGGCGACCCAAACTGCGTTGCATCTCTCGTTGCACATCGCGTTCGGCAATGGCGTTGCGCTTGTCGCCTTTCTTGCGTCCGCGGCCAAGAGCTAATTCAACCTTCACGCGACCATCAATCAACTTGAAGGCCAATGGCACCAACGACAAACGCTCACGAGCGATGCGATCGTGTAATCGGTTGATCTCGTCACGATGAAGCAACAGTTTGCGAGGACGGTCCGGGTCGTGAGCACCCACTCCGACAGCGAACGAATACGGCGAGATGTGAACGCCGTCGAGCCACATTTCATTGTCCAGGATGCGGGCGTACGCATCGACCAGTTGGACCTGCCCAGCGCGGAGGCTCTTCACTTCGCTGCCCACCAGCACAATGCCTGCCTCAAACACGTCGAGAATCTCGTAATCGTGTCGAGCCTTGCGATTGCTCGCCAGGATGGTGTTCGGTGACTTTGGCATAGGGAGATTTGAGCGTACCGCTAGCCTGCGTGACGATGTCTGAGTCACACCAGCAAACGATTTCTGTTCCCACCGAGGCGCGTGAGGCAATGGCTGCGCACAGCATTGCCTGCTATCCCGAAGAGATGTGTGGCTTATTGGTGGGGAATCCTGCGAATTCTGAAGTGGTTCGTTTCGTTCCCTGTACGAATATCGCCCACAGCGCCATGGTGTACACGATTGACCCGAAAGAGCATTTGCGGGCCGAGTTAGCCGCTGAAG
The DNA here is from genome assembly GCA_009702755.1 of Actinomycetota bacterium. Taxonomy (GTDB): domain Bacteria; phylum Actinomycetota; class Acidimicrobiia; order Acidimicrobiales; family Ilumatobacteraceae; genus UBA2093. The sequence goes on along the minus strand of WLHL01000043.1, from coordinate 3,418 downwards.
CTGAGGGTCTTGAGATCATCGGATGCGCCCATAGCCATACCCATACAGAGGCGTATCCCAGCAGTACGGACATTGCCCAAGCGCCCGATCCGGGCTGGCACTACATCATCGTGAGCCTCAAAACAGGGGAGCCAGCACCCCGCTCCTTCCGCATCCTGGGTGACGACGTCCGTGAGGAGTCAATTATCGCCCGATAAGGGTTACAATTCCGACTGGATTTATCGGGAATAGCGCTCGGCAATCTGGGGTTCCATCTAAGAGCCCTTTTCCGAGGGTGCGAAGGAGACACATGTCGATTGCAGATGTGAGAAGGAATGGAGGATCTGTGTTTGTACTGCAGAATTCTCTTGAACTCATTGGCAATACACCATTGGTGGACGTCTCTATTTTGTCGCCCAACCCCAATGTTCGCTTGATCGCAAAGCTTGAAAGCCAGAACCCATTTGGCTCAGTCAAAGATCGCATCGCAAAGTCAATGATCGAAGATGCTGAGCGCACTGGTCGCTTGCTTCCGGGTCAGCGCATCGTGGAGCCATCATCGGGCAACACCGGTATCGCCTTGGCGGCCATTGCTCGCATGAAGGGTTATCCCATCACGATTCTCATGCCGACGTCTGTGAGCATTGAGCGTCGTCAGATGTTGGAAGTGTTCGGTGCAGAGATCATTCTCACGCCAGGCGAAGAAGGTAGCAACGGTGCCGTTCGCCGCGCGCAAGAACTTGCAGCACAGCATCCTGAGTGGTGTTTCTTGTATCAGTACGGAAATGATGCCAACCCTCGTGCGCACTACGAGACAACAGGCCCAGAGATTTATCGCGACTGCCCAGAGATCACGCACTTCGTTGCAGGTCTTGGTACCAGCGGAACACTCATGGGTGTTGGCAAGTATCTCAAGGAACAAAATCCTGACATCAAGCTTGTTGCAGTAGAGCCTCCTCTTGGTGAACGCGTCGAAGGTCTTCGTAATCTCGATGACGGTTACATCCCGCCTGTATTTGAGAACTGGCACGGCCGTGATCTGCTTGATCGCAAGCGTGTGGTGCGTCCACGTGAATCCATCGAGTGGACACGTCGCATTGTCGCTGAGTGCGGCATCTTCGCCGGCATCTCTTCTGGTGCATCACTTGCCGGTGCGGTGAAGGTTGCGAGCGAGATCGAAGAAGGCGTCATTGTCTTCATCGTGTGTGATGGTGGTTGGAAGTATCTCTCCACCGGTGCATATACCGATGACCTTGATCAAGCCGAAGCAAATGCAGAGAAGATCATTTACTTCTAAGTAGTTGTGCTGTCGCCGTTAGCGACCAGCAATGAGAACAACGAGTCCTGTGACAACGATGCCTGCTGCAATCACGCGTCTTTTTGCGTCTGATTCGCCCAAGTACTTCGTGCCAACAAGGGCAACGATGACCACGCTTGATTCACGCAACGCAGTGACATACCCAACAGGCGCCTTCTGCATTGCGATCAACACCATCCAATACGTGAGGACCGATGCTGCACCTGCAATCGAAAAGCGGTGCCATGAAGATCGCATAGCAACTGCCATGTCGCGGGACCGTCCGGTCGCGACGCCAAAGATGCTGACAGTGATGCCTGTTGCAATGAAAAGAACAAGTGGATACAAGTTGCCGCCAGTGAGACGAGAGCCGTGGCCGTCAATCACTGAATAACCGCCGATGCACAACGAAACTAAAAGTGCAGCTCCAACGTGTTTGTTGTCGGCGCGACCTGCGAGCAACAGAATTCCTCCAACAGAAATCATAATGCCGAGGAAGGTGAGTGCGCTGAGGTCATCAGAGAGAAAGAGAACTCCACCGAATGCTGCAATCAGTGCACCGGCGCCACGCGCAATTGGATACGTCACGGAGAAATCTCCGATGTTGTACGCCCGCGCAAGTGTGTAGATGTACACCACGTGGATGATCCCACTGGCCGCTACAGGCCACCACGCCAGATTCGCCGGCCATCCGGTGAACAGCAAGATGATGGCGCAGAGGATGCCGCCCGCGGTCATCTGCCCCCACAGAGCGATCCAGCGGTCTCCACTTTGCTTCACCCAGAGGTTCCACGATGCATGAAGTACTGCCGCAGCAAGGGCGAGAAGGGTGGCAGTCAGCATCGGACACGACACTACGCCTAGCCTTGCGGAATGCCCGGCATCGACAACCGCCCGATTGGAATGTTTGATTCCGGTTTTGGCGGCCTCACCGTGGCGCGCGCCGTGATTGATGTGCTGCCTTCGGAAGACCTTGTGTACGTCGGCGATACAGGTCGATACCCCTATGGCCCCCGAGCCGCGAGTGAGGTTCGTGAGTTTGCGCGCGAGATTGCGTGGAGTCTGGTGAAGGACCACGACGTGAAGGCCGTCGTGGTTGCATGCAACACAGCAGCCGCCGCAGCGTTTCATGAATTGTCAAATGAACTTCCTGTCCCAGTCATTAGCGTGGTCGAGCCAGGTGCGCGTGCGCTGTCGATTGCTTCGAAGGTGCGACGCGTTGGTGTCATCGGCACAGTCGGAACAATTTCATCGGGCGCATACCAGCGTGCACTAGCCGAAGAAGATGCAACACTGCAACTGATCGCGACAGCGTGCCCTGGGTTCGTGGAATTCGTCGAACGAGGTCAAACATCTGGTGACGAAGTGATGTTGCTGGCTGAACGACTTCTTGCACCCGTTGTTGACGCGGGTATTGACGCCTTGCTCCTTGGTTGCACGCACTATCCGTATTTGTCGCGAGTGATTAGCGAAGTGATGGGACCCGATGTTGTGTTGGTCTCAAGTGCAGATGAAACAGCATTTGCACTGGCGAGCATGCTTCGCGAGAGCAAAATCACGGCATCGACTGACCGTAAGGGGACTCACACGTTCCTCTCATCAGGAGATGTCGAATGGTTCGCCGACTTTGGTCGCCGGCTTCTCGGACCAGAACTTTCGACAGCAAGTCGTTGGTCGCGTGGCGTGACCGACTAGACATTTAGCCATGACTCGTCCCGATGGCCGTACGCCAGATCAGCTCCGCCCCATTTCCTTTCAGCGCGACTTCACCGAAATGTCTGCCGGCTCCGTGCTGGTGTCGTTCGGTCGCACGCGCGTTCTGTGCACCGCATCTGTTGATGAAGATGTTCCCCGTTGGATGAAGGGCTCCGGCAAAGGCTGGGTCACTGCGGAGTACTCAATGCTGCCTGGCTCATCGCCTGAGCGCGTTGATCGTGAAGCTGCAAAAGGCAAACAGAGCGGTCGCACGGTAGAAATCCAGCGCCTGATTGGTCGCTCACTTCGCGCAGCAATCGATATGCGTGCACTTGGCGAGCGTCAGATTGTCGTTGATTGTGATGTGTTGCAAGCCGATGGTGGAACACGCACGGCAAGTATTTGTGGTGGCTTCTTGGCGTTGCACGATGCAGTGACTCGCTTGGT